>JAPLUI010000276.1 GCA_026397725.1 Verrucomicrobiota bacterium
CGTCATCGAAGGCCCCAGCTACCGCATGAAAGACCGTATCGAAAACTGATCCCCCCCCGGGCAAACGCCCGATCTAACCGTGCCTAACCATCCGATTTTCAAACCGCCCGTTCCATCCGACGTTCACGCCGCCGCCCACAGATTTCGTCGTTCTCGTTGCGAAGTGGCGTGGGCCATTGGTCGGCAAAGGAGCCTTTCAGCGACGAAGCCGGGATGATGGGAAACCCGGTATGTCGTTCGCGCCGGATGGGTTGATCGAAGGCAACGACGGAAGATCCGGCTCCGATGTGGAGCGGCGTGCGGGTGAAGATGGGGTGTTGTTTCATGGGATGATGGATATGGAACGGCGGATAGGAGATCCGGCTTCGCGTGGCTATGCCGTGACAAGTTGTGGATTGAGGTGGTGGCAATGCCAGGGTTGGGGATATCCGGGGAGGTCTTTACCAGAGGGTTTTGATGCCGGGGTAAGTGGGGATGATTTCATCGGAGGTGATGATGGTGAGATGGCGGGCGAGGGCGGTGGCGACCAGCACGCGGTCAAACGGATCGCGGTGGATCAGGGGAAGGTCCGCTGCGGCGCACAACAACGCGGGCCTCAGGTCGGATGCCGATAGCAGCAAACCATGCCGGGCCACGAGCTGTTCCACCCAGACGAGCGGCGGGTCGGGCAGCCTGAGCTTGCCGGATTTCACTTTGATGGCGAGTTCCCAAACCGTGACGGGGCTGAGGATCGCCTCCGGCGCGGCCAGCAGCGCCTGCCGGGCACGCGGCGTCAACATGCCGTAGGCCAGAGCAATGAGAGCACAGGTGTCGAGCAAGAGGTTCATTGGAGGGCGGCGGGCCATTCGTCTTCGCTCAGCGGCTCAGTGGGCTCGTAGCCTGGCATCAGGAGCGGGCGGAGACGCGGATCAGGGCTGAGATTGCGCAATGGGGGGGACGCCGGGACAGGCACCAGGCGAACCACCGGTTTGCCGTTACGACAGATGAAAACTTCCTCGCCCTCTTCAGCGGCGATGACGATTTTGGAAAGGCGGCTTTTGGCTTCGTGCATGTTGGCAACGATCATGGTGGGCTAAGCTAGCTAAGGCGAACCGGATTGTCAAGGGGTGGCTTCAAGGATGGAATTGCCACGGGCCACAGACGCCGAGGCCGAAGCCCTTTTCGCCATGAGGGTGGTGCGGCGGTTTTGAATTTGAGAGTTGAAATTTGCAATTTCAGATTGGGCGGGGCCGTGCCGGTTGAGGGCGGCGGCGGCGCGGTTGCGGGCGTGTAGCTCCGGGTCTCCGGGTGGTCCCTCTGGGCACTCGAAGTAATCGACGGACCCGGCGGGGACGGCGAGGTGGGTGGGTTTGGAGGCGGAACACAGGAGGCGGAGATGGTGAAATGGCGAGTGGCGAGTGACGAGTGGCGAGTGGCGGACGGCGAGAGGCGGACGGCGAGTGGCGGATGGGTAGGGCGTGACCGCCGGGCGCGCCCAGTTGTCGCCAGCGGCGTGAGGTGGGAATGAAGGAGCGAGGGGGCAGATGATAGCAGCGTGCCGCATCTCGTCGCGGTGATTGGTTGGTGGGATTTCAGCCGCATTCGCTGGGCCATTCGTCTTCGGAGGGGGGTTCCGTCGGATCCTAGCCCGGGGCAAGGGTGACACGCAGGGCGGGGTCTGGGGTCAGGGTGCGGCGGGCAGGCAGGCGTTTGGCAAGTTGACGGATTTGGAATGTCATTTGACCGGTGTTGGTGGAATGTGAACGAGCGGCGCAGTGGCCGGGATCGGCTTGGCCGTGGTCGTCACGGGTCACTTGCCGGGCTCTGAGGAATTCGTTGTGCTACTTGCTACGGCTCCGGTGGGTCTCATTCATCAGCGCGTTATCGGGTGCTTTGGTGAGGCTAGGCCGCAGCGACAGCAGATGGCACCCGCAGGGGCCGCATACCGCATGCCCCGATTCCAGTCCCGCCCGACCGGGCTGCGGGTGGAGATTGCCGCGTGGTTGCAAGAACTCAAACGGGCGTTTCGGCAACCAGGTGGCGGCCCGAGGTTCCAGATCGACGGCACCAGTGGCACCGCAGCGGGGTCGCCCGCCCTTTATCGGGGCAGTGTTCCCCTTTAAGGTGAGAGAAAGGTGAGCGAACTTCATGCCTAACATTCCAAATCTTTGTAACTCATTGAAAGTAAAGGCACGCCTGACTGGACTCGAACCAGTGACATTCCGCTTAGAAGGCGGATGCTCTATCCAACTGAGCTACAGGCGCCACGTCGGGGCGAGGTATGACAAAGAATTGCGGCAAAGTCAAAAGCCGGCTGCGAGAGGGCTGAAGATAATTGTCGGGAGGGGGATTTCCGGTCTTGCGGGTCGGCTGCCGGGGTGCTAACCAACGCGCATGGAAGCGGCAATCGGCATCATTGGCGGCAGCGGTTTGTATGAATTGGACGGGTTTGAGCCCTCCGGGGAGCGTGTGGTGCGGACGCCGTTTGGGGAGCCCTCGGACGCGCTGATGGGTGGCAAGCTGGGGGGACGGCAGGTGTGGTTTTTGCCGCGTCACGGGCGCGGGCACCGGCTTCTGCCCACGGAAATCAACCATCGGGCGAATCTCTGGGCGCTGCGCAGTCTTGACGTGCGGTGGCTGATATGCGTCACGGCCGTGGGCAGTTTGCGCGAGGAATACCGGCCGCGCGAGGTGGTGTTGCCCGACCAGTTTTTCGACCGCATGAGTGGCCGCGAGCAGCATACGTTTTTTGGCCGGGGGATCGTCGGGCATGTTGGATTCGCCGAACCGGTGAGCACCCGCTTGCGCGGGATGCTGCGGGATTGCACGGTGGCGGCCGGGCTGGAGTGCCACAACGGCGGCACCTACGTGAACATGGATGGTCCGGCGTTTTCCACGCGGGCGGAGAGCCAGGTGAACCGCCAACTCGGGTTTGACGTGATCGGCATGACCAATTTGCCAGAGGCCAAGCTGGCCCGCGAGGCGGAAATCGCGCTCGCCACCCTGGCGATGATCACGGACTACGATTGTTGGAAGTCCGAAGAGGAACCGGTCAGCGCCGAGGCAATCGTCGGTCACCTCCATGCCAACGTCGCCGCCGCCAAACGGATTCTGGCCGCCGCCATTCCCCGGCTTCCCACCGTTCCGGACTGGCCCGAGCACCGGTCTCTGGATGGCGCGATCATGACCCCGCAGGCGCTCTGGCCGGCGGCCACGGTGGAGTCACTGCGGCCCTTGCTGGGGCGGTTTCTGGCGACCGCATGATTGGCCGGGGCACCTTTCCCGCTCCGCCGCGAAATCCGGGCGTGACAATTCCGCTGATTCATCGATATTCGGGGTCTGTTGCCACATGCTCACTGTATTGAATCGTCACATGAAGCGTCTCTTCCTTGCCCTAGGTCTCGTCTTGCTCAGTGCTTCGCTGGGGAGTTGCGGCTCTGATAAGCCCACGTCGCCAGCGCTCACCACGCGGGTTTCCTGGCCGTCCGTCACCGTGAAAACCCCGAACAATTCCGGCTACCGGACGCCTGCGTTGAGTGGTCCGGTGCCCCGCAATCCGGATCTGGACTTGCGTGCGGATTGCTCCAAGGTGGTGGGGATTTCGTTTACCAGGGTGCCGGTTACGGACAAGTACATCGCCATGACCTTTGACGACGGGCCGCATCCGCAAAACACCCCGCGTTTGCTCGACATGCTGCGGGCCCGCAACATCAAGGCCACCTTCTACGTGGTCGGCAGCAATGTCGATCTCTATCCACAGATTGTCCGCCGCACCGTGGCGGAGGGTCATGAGATTGGCAATCACAGCTACACCCACGGTTGGTTCACCAAAATGAGCGACTCGGAGATTCGCGAGGAACTGAGCCGCTGCCGGGATGCCGTCGGCCGTGCCGCCGGCGTGCAACCCCGCACCCTGCGCCCGCCCTACGGCGGCCTGCTGCAGCGCCAGCGCGAGTGGGTGCATGCGGAATTCGGCTACCCGACGGTGCTGTGGTCGGTCGATCCGCTGGATTGGAAACGCCCGGGTCCCAGCGTGGTGTGCTCGCGGATTCTTTCCAGCACGACTCCGGGCAGCATCATTCTCTCGCACGATCTGCATGCGCCAACGGTGGATGCGATGCCGGCCACGCTGGACGGGTTGTTGCGGCGGGGCTTCAAGTTTGTCACGGTTTCGCAGTTGCTGGCGATGCAAGGGGGCGGGATCACCGCGCAAGCGAGTGTTCATGCTCCGGTACCCTAACCCCATTCACCCGGCACCAACCGTATGTTCGGCGAGCGTTATTTCGCGACGCGCGAACGATTGTCAGAGGTGATGGTGGGCATCGCCGCACTCGCGGCGGACACCGGCAGGAATCTGGCCGGGCAACTTCCGTTAGCCGAGCTGGAGACCGGGTTGGGCCCGCCGTTTCTGTTTGTCGTCTGCGGTGAGGTCAACGCGGGAAAATCCACCTTGCTCAACGCCTTGTGCGGACATGAGTTGTGCAAGGTCAGCCGCCTCCCGGAAACCAAGCAGGTGCTGTGGTATCGCTACGGGGCGAGCGCCCGCGACGTGCCCAGCACCCCCATGCTCGAAGAGCGCTACCGGCCGCTGGATTTCCTGCGCGACTGCAACCTGGTTGACACTCCGGGCACCAATTCCGGCATGGCGGGCCTGCCAGCGATCATCGAGCAAATCCTGCCCGCTGCCGAGCTGATTTTTTGCGTGTTTCCGGTTTCCAATCCCTGGGCGGCGGCCACTTGGAACTTCATCTCGCGCCTGCCGCCGGAGGCCCTCGGGCGGGTCTTGATCATCATCCAGCAAATCGATCAACGCGATCCGGCGGACCTCAAGGTGATTCTCGGACACCTGCGCGATCTCTCGCTCCGGCGCATCGGCCAGGTGCTGCCGATGTTTGCCGTCTCCGGCAAGCTGGCCTGTGAAGCGAAGTACGCCGCGCCGGGCGGTGCGCGGCAACTGGCTGCCAGCGCTTACCCGGCGCTTGAGGAGTATATTTCACGGCGAATCAGCAGCACCCCGTCCCGCAAGATGATGTTAGATGGCTGGCGGGGCCAGGCCGCCGCCGCCTTGCGCAGCGTCGAGGATCAGATTGAGATCCAGACCCGCGACCTTCATTTTCAGGGCACCTTGCTCGAGGAAATCGAGCGCGAGATTGACGGCATGCGTGAGCAATTCCTCATTCGGCTGCCGCAGCATCTGAGCGGAGTCGCGGAAGTCTTCCAAACGGAGGCCGTGGGGGTGGCCAGCCTGCTCGGCAAGCGGCTGGGGGTGGCGCGGTCGGTGGTCCGGCTCTTTGTGGGGGATCGCACCAGCCAGGAAATCGAGGCGGTGTTCATTGAGCGTTTGCAGACGACCGTGGAAGCGGTGGCAGAGACCGACGGCTCGGAAGTCGTTGCGGCCTGCCGCCAGCACTGGAGCCATCTGGGCACCCGCGTGCGCCAGGTGATGGGAGTGGACTTGGGCAACGCGGTCGATCTCGATGCGACCCTTGACACCGCGCGGCGGTGCTTCGTGCAGCGTCTTGGCCGTGCGGCCCGGCAGGGGATTGGCAATTTGAAGGTTCGCAACCAGCTTGGCAAAGACCTGCTCCGCAGAAACGTCGCGCTGAAATCATTCACCTTCATGACGCTGCTGCTGCTGACCGCCGGGGCCACCTGTGGCGCGTTGTCCCTGCCCTGGGCACCGCTGGTGCTGTGCGGGTTGTCCCTGTTGTTCTGCGGGTTGGGGGTGTTGATCGGATGGCTGACCCGCAAGTCGTTGAGCGCGGAGTTTCAGGAGCGTTTGCTGGATACCTGTGGCGCTTATGCCAGCACGCTGAGTGCGGACTACGAGCAGGCCCTGCGGATCGTCTTTCAGGATTATGCGGATTCGCTGGCCGCCATCCGCAGGCACCTTGCCGGGGAGCGACAGGCGATCGAGCCCATCCAGCGCCGGTGGAGCGAATTGTTCCTGACCCTCAAGGCCATCGAGCAGGACCTGTAGTGAGGGGGAGCAGACTATTCGCCTTGCGGTGGCATGGGCGCACCACCCGGCGCTCCGCCGGGCATCTGGAAGGGCATTTGCTGCTGCGGCGGGGCGTCTTGAATCTTGACGAGTTCCAGCTCGAAGATGAGGACGCTGTTAGGAGCCAGCTCGGCGCTCTTGCGTTCCTCGCCGTAACCGAGGGCGCTGGGGATGAACAGCTTCCATTTGGCACCGACGGGCATGGTGGTGAGCGCTTCCTTGAAGCCGGGGACGACTTGCATGGTCATCGGGACGGGCTTGCCGGGCGGGGACGCATCGAACTCCTTGCCATCAATGAGGGTGCCCTTGTAGTTGACCAGAAACTCCTTGTTGTCGGTCGCGCCTTCCTTGGGAGCCACATATTTTTCCTCACCGCCTTTGGCGAGGATTTCGTATTGCAGGCCGCTGGCGGTGGTGACCACTTCAGCACGTTTGCCGTTTTCCTCGAGGAATTTCTTGCCCTTTTCAAGGTTGGCGGCGGCGGATTCCTTTTCGCGGCCTTGCAGGAGATCACCGAGCGCCTGCATGGCGGCTTGGAGCTTGGCTTCGTCGATGCCGGGCTTCTCACCTTTGAAGGCGGCCAGGAATCCCTTGAGAAACGATTCGGTGTCGAGGTCCGCAACCGAGACGCCGAAGCGGCCAAACTGTTGCGCGAAGTTGCCGCCGGTACGGAAGCCGAGGGCGTAGGAGGAATCGGTCTTGACGACGGCAGGGTCGAGGACCGGTTTGGGCGGAGTCTCAGGCACGACCGGAACCTCGGCGGTACCGGGAGTGACCGAAACGGGCGGGGTGACGGCGGTGGTGGGCGCGGCCGGAGTCTGGGCGGTGGCGGTGGCGATGAGGCCGAGGGCCAAGGCATTGGGAATGAATTTGCGGATCATGATAGGTAGGTGGGAGGCGGAAACTAGAGGCGGGTTGGAACTTTGTCGAGCATAGATTTTCGGAAATCACGGTTCTTGACCAGCCCGCTGGAACATCACCCCATTTGTGACCCAATGAAGCCCGCCACCGTCCGTGATTTGCGCGGCGATTTCCCGAAAATCGAAGCCTGGCTTGCGGGAGGTGGGAAAATCCTCATCACCAGGCACTCGAAGCTGATTGCCAAACCATCCGCCGCAAACCACGCCGCCACGCCGCTGCCGCCGTTGCCGGATTTTGAAGCAAGGCTCAACAAGACCTGGGGTGACCGGTTTTTCACCCGCGAAAAAGTTGAGGAAATGCATGCGGTGTTGCGCCTCTCCAGGGTGCTTGCCGCCCAAACCACGGCCACGGGCGGCCGTCGCACGCTGGACATCTTCCAGGTGGCCACGGCAGTCCATCTCGGCACCCGCCGGTTTCTGACATTTGACGCCCGCCAGCAAGCCCTGGCGACCCATGCCGGGTTGGAAGTGCCTGGGTGACCCGTTGCCAGCACCGGGCAAAGGCCGCTGGCGCACCGCCCTCGGTGAGAACACGCAGCAAACCGTGATGGCGACGGGATCCAACAAGCGCACGCCGAATTGGCGTGGCGAGCGCAATCCCGGCGTCCCTCAAGGGGCTGCGCTGCGGGCCAGGCGGAACCCGAAGTACATGTAGGAGTTGTATGGAGCGTAGCCGCCCCTTCCCGCCACGCGGCAGCCTTGCGCATCGGTGCTCCAATAGCCACCGCGGACCACCCGGAAGGTGCCCGAGGCAGCGCCCCGAGGATCCGTCTGCAACGTCGCGGGATATCCATCGAACCAGTCCCAGCACAACTCAGCCACGTTCCCCGCCATGTCGTAAAGCCCATACCCGTTTGCCGCAAAGCTCCCCACCGGCGCCGTGTAGGGATACGTGTACCACACATAGGCCGGATGGTAGCCGGTGGTTCCCGTTTGATAGGTCTCGCCACCTACATTGAAGAAGTTTGCCAGGGTGTGACTGATGGTGTCGCCCCATGGAAACCGCTTCCCACTCAACCCTCCGCGTGCCGCCTTCTCCCACTCTGCTTCCGTCGGCAAGCGATAACCGCCGGCATTCCAGTCGCAGTCCGGTGGACTGCTGCCCGTCCGATACACCTCCCCGGAGACGGTGTAGCAGGGCGTCAACCCCTCCATCTCGCTCCGGGCATTGCACCACTTCACCATCGTGAACCAGGTGAGGTCCTGCACCGGGTAAGACGTCCCGCCGATACCGTAAAACGTCGCGAAATCCGGGTAGCCGTGGGCCACCCCCCACGTCCGCACCTTGTTGTATAGATCGGTCGTCACCTCGTGTTTTGCCATGTAGAACGCGCTCACCTGAACCGTGTGTACCGGATCCAACGCGGCATCGCCATCCAAGGTGTCCCCCATCTGAAAGCTCCCCGCCGGAATCAGCGCGAAGTCAACGGACGGCAGCGGCATGGTGAAATCATAGGTCCGGAAAGCGTAATTGTCCGTGGTGTCGAAAATGAAGACCCAGGCCCGATAGGATTGGCCACCCACCAACGTGCCGGTTGACGTGCCGTCCGCATTGAAGGCGATGGAGGTTTGGGTGAACGGCAGATCCTCACTTTGCCAATACACGTCACCCCCGACCACCCGCACCCAATAGGATTGGGGATTGGGAATATCGGCACCCACGTCGCTCCAGTGAATCGTGGCGGTGCCCTCACCCGTGGTCACCGCGATGACCGGGCCTGGCACCACCCAGGCCTTGACACTGTCCTGATAGGTTTGGCGCGAGCCGTCTGCAAACTCGACCACAAAGTTATAGACGGTGCCCACGGGCGGGCGTCCGGCGCTGGTGAAATTGCCGGCAAAGGCGTTAAAGCCGCCCCACTCCAGGTCGGGCTGGAGTTCGGTGGTGTCGATCCCAGGCCCACAGACGCTGACCCGGGTAAGCGGCAACGAACTCTCCGCCCGCATCTGGAAGTAGTAGCGCTCGTCTCCGGGAGTGGTGCTGTGTGCGGTTTGCACACTCACTGTGGCACGCTTCTGATCACCCATCACCCGCCAGCCAGCCGGGGTTTTCCGCAGCCAGCCGAGACCGCCATGGCCGCCATCAGCGGCAGTGTCGGGTTCCAACCAGGTTTCGGCGGGCTCGCCATTATTGAACGTGATGCTGAACAAACCCGCTACCCTGGCAGTATTGCCGGTGACCGTAATGCCGGTGATCTCGAAGGCAGAGGTCGCAATCGTGTCAAGAAACGCCGGCTGATCGAAACCATCAGCCAGATTCATACCCTGATGGAGATAGTCCGGCGCAAAGAGCGCCAGGAAGCCGGCTTCGTCATGGGCCTCGGCCCGGCTGATCATCTCCCCGAACAAGTCGCGGATCTGCTGCTCATCGGTCGGCTCGGGCACCGGCGTGAGCGCAAGCCGCAGGAAGCGGCGGGGCCCGGTCATGGGGACGCTCGCGGTGCGGAACTTGCTGGCGTCCGCAGCGGATAGGATCACTCCCGTGGCGCTCCAGCTTTGCAGGTCGCTGCTGGCCTCGACCGCGTAGGTGACATCGGCCCTCCCGGCATGGAAGGTCAGGCTCAGCTCATTCCCGGCGAGCACCGGCTCCGGCATGCTGCCGCTCAAGTCCCGCCTTGGCTCAAGGTCGAGGGCATAGGCCGTCAGCAGGTTGACTCCGTCGCCGTTCGGATCGGCTTGCAGGTTGGTGTCGGCGGGGAAGCCGTTGTCTAGCAACCAGGCGGCCACCGGGGACAGGGTTGCCCTATCAATGACCGCCAGGCGCAGAAAACGTCGGGGCGCGGTCATGGCCACCGTCGCGGTGCGGAACTTGCTGGCGTCCGGCGCCGCAACGGTCACTCCCGCCGTACTCCAAGCATGCAGGTCGGTGCTGGTCTCGACCGTGTAGGTGACCCCGGCACTCCCGGCATAGAATGTCAGGCTCAGGAGGTTTCCGGCGATGACCGGCTTGGGCATGCAGCCGCTCAGGTCGAGTTTCGGGTCGAGGGCAAGGGCATAGGCCAACAGCAGGCACACCCCGTCGCCGTTCGGGTCGGATTGCAGGTCGGTGTCATAGGGGAAGCCGTTGGCCAGCAGCCAGATGGCGAGCGGCGTGGAAGCCCCCATGTTGACCGCCGGATAGCCCATCCATGTCGGCGAGGTGAACCCGGCTTTGCCATTGAAATAGTACACCTTGAAACCGCTGGCGGTGTTGTCAAAAACACTCGAACCCATCAAGGGGGCGCTGCCCATGAAAGCTGCGCTGGTCAGACTGGTGCAGTGTTGGAACACCTCGTCCCCGATGCTACTGACGCTGGCGGGAATGGTAATACTGGTCAGTTTGCTACAACTACCGAAGCTCTCTTCCCCAATGGTCGTGACGTTGGCAGGGATAGCGACGTTCACCAGGCTGGTACAATTCCAAAATGCCGAGTCTCCGATGCTGGTGACGCTGGTGGGAATCGTGACGCTAGTCATGCGAGTGCAGAAGGCGAACGTCCCGAACCCAATGCTGGTAACGGTGTTGGGGATCGTGATGGTGCTGAGATTGGAGCAGTAGCAGAACGCCCCATTCTCGATGTTGGTGACGGTGGTGGGGATCGTGTAGTCTCCGGGTTTGCCACCAGGACATGCCATGAGAGTGGTCTTGCCCCTATCGAACAGGACCCCATCCACACTGCTGAATAAAGGGTTGAGATCATCCACCGTGATTGCGCTCAGACTCGGGCAGCCAGCGAACGCGCCGAACCCGATGCTGGTGACGCTGTTGGAAATGGGGTAGCTGCCTCCCCTGCCCCCGGGAAATTGCAGGAGGGTGGTTTTATCTTTGTTGAATAGAACCCCGTCCACACTGCTATAGGCTGGGTTGAGTGCATCCACCGTGATCGCGCTCAGATTGGTGCATCCGATGAACGCAGGCTCGCCTTCTCCAATACGGGTGACGCTGGCGGGGAGCGTGATGCTGGTCAGGCGGTGACACCATTCAAAGGCCCCGTCTCCAATGCGGGTGACACTATCAGGAATCGTGATGCCGGTCAGGTTGGTGTCCTGAAACGCATAACTACCGATGTCAGTGATGCCGGTGGGGAGCGTCACGCCGGTCAGACTGGCGCGGCCCTGGAAGGCCTCGTCCCCGATGCGGGTTACCGGCAGGCCATTGATCGCGCCGGGGAGACTCACCGCAGCGCTGGAACCGGTGAATCCCGTGATGGTGATGGTGCCCCCATCGGCCGTATAGGTGAAGGGCAACAGCGCCGTCGGCAGACCGCCAAACCACGCCGCCCAACCCGCGGCTCCCGGCAGGTAATGGGCGGTTGCCTTGGTGTCACCCGCGAACACCGCCCAACCGAGGGTGGGAGCGCTGCCATCAAAATAGACAGCCGTCAGACTGGGACAATCCTTGAACGCCTCATCCCCGATGCTGGTGAGGCTGGCGGGAAGCGTCACGCCCGTCAGGCTGGTGCAACCGGCAAACACCTCCCATCCGATGGCGGCAACGCTGCTAGGGATGGTCACGCTGGTGAGGCCGGTACATTCTGAAAACGTGCCGTTCCCAAGGTTGGTGACACTGGCGGGAATGATAATGTTGGTCAGCTTCGCGCAACTGGCAAAGGCCTCGTCGTCGAGGCGGGTGACACCGGCGGGAATCGTATAACTCCCGGCCTTCCCCCCCGGCCATTGGATGAGCATGGTTCTCAGCTTGTCGAAGAGCACCCCGTCCGCGCTGCTGAAGTTGGAATTCGCGACATCCACCGTGATGGCGAGCAGGTTGGCGCAGTCGCCGAACGCGTCGTTGGCGCCGATGCTGGTGACGCTGGCGGGAATCGTGATACCGGTTAGGCCGGGGCAGGTTTCGAATGCCTCGTCACCGATGCGGGTCACGCCGTTAGGGATGGTGATGCTGGTCAGGCTGGCGCAGTGATCGAACGCCCCGTCACCGATGCGGGTAACGCTGGCGGGAATTGCGTAGGTTCCAGCCTTGCCCGCCGGACATCGGACGAGCGTGGATTTCAACTTGTCGAAGAGCACGCCGTCCGCGCTGCTGAATGCCGGATTCCCGCTTTCGACAGTGATCGCGGACAGTCCTCGGCAGGCGTAGAATGCCGGAGCCCAGATGCTGGTGATAGTGGCGGGAACGGTATAGGTTCCGGCTTTGCCCTCCGGATATTGGATGAGCGTCGTCTTCAGCTTGTCGAACAGCACTCCGTCCAAGCTACTGAAGCTTGAACTCGCGGCATTCACCGTGATCGAGACCAACCCACTGCAATCCTCAAACACATAGTCCCCGATACGGGTCAGGCTGGCAGGGAGGGTGACGCTCGTCACGCTGGCGCAGCCATTGAAAGCCTCGTCTTCGAGGCGGGTGACCGGCAGCCCGTTGATCACACCGAGAATGATCACGTCGCCGCCGGTGCCGGTGTATCTGGTGATGGTGACCGCGCCGCTGTCAATCGTATATGCGCAGGGCACCTGGGGATTCCACAACTCCGTCGGACGGTCACCAAACGTCGTCCCCCAGCCCGTAGCCCCTGCCGTGTGATAGACAGTTGTATCGTAATCATCGGCGAAAACCCCCGAACCAAGACTGGGGGCGTTTCCCAAGAACAGGATTCCCTCCAGGCTATAACACCGATAGAACGCATTGTTGCCGACGCTGGTGACGCTGCCGGGGATTGTGATGTTAGGAAGCTTGGAGCAACCATCGAACAGCCAGCCGCCGATGCTGGTGATGCCGTTGCCGAGCGTGACGCTGGTCAGGCCGGCGCAGTCCTGGAACACATAATTCCCGAGGCTGGTGACGCTGTTGGGGATCGTGACTTCGCGCAGGCTGCTGCAACGATAGAACGCGCAGTCCCCGCGGCTCGTCACGCTGCCTGGAATCGTGATGCTGTCCAGGCTGCCGCAATCCTGGAACGTCCCTTGCCCGATGGTGGCGACGCCAGCAGGGATGTTGGCGCTGGTCAGGCTGAAGCAGCCCTGGAACGCGCTGTCCCCGATGCTGGTGACGCTGCCGGGGAGTGTCACGCTGGTCAGGCTGGTGCAGCCACCGAACACCCGCTCACCAATGCTGGTGACGCCGTTGCCCAGCGTGATGCCGCGCAGGCTGCCGCAGTTGTAGAATGCATGGTTGGCGATGCTGGTCACGCTATCAGGGAGCGTCACCTGGGTCAGGCCGGTGCAGGAATTGAACGCATGAGGGCCGATGCTGGTAAGACCGTTGCCAAACGTGACGCTGGTCAGGCTGCCACAGCGATAGAACGCATGGCTGCCAATGCTGGTGACGCCATCAGGGATCACCATGCTGCGCAAGCTGCCACAGTTCTCGAACGCCCAACCCCCGAGGTTGGTGACGCCATGACCGAGCGTGGCACTGGTTAGACCGGTGCAGTTTTGAAAAACAAAATACCCCAGACTGGTGACGCTGTCAGGAATCGTGATACTCTTCAGGCTGGTGCAACCATAAAACGCCCCGTCCCCGATACTCGTGACGCTGCCAGGGATCATCACGCTGGTCAGGCTGGTGCAACAACTAAACGCCTGCTCTCCGAGGTTGGTGACACTGGCTGGAATCGTGACGTTGGTCAAGCTGGTGCAGTCATAGAACGTTTGATATCCGATGCTGATAACGCCGCTTGGAACCGTCACGCTGGTAAGGCTGGAGCACCTCTGGAACGCTTCTTCCCCAATGCTGGTGACGCTGGTGGGGATGGTAATGCCCGTTAGGCCGGCGCAGTCTGAGAACGCGCCGTCAACGATGCAAGTGACACCGCCGGGAATCGTGTAAGGTCCGCCCTTGCCTGCGGGATATCCAATGAGCGTGGTTTGCGACTCATTGAAGAGCACCCCGCCCGTGCTGCTGAAGTTCGGATTCGCGGGATCCACTGTGATTGAGATCAGCCCGCTGCACGCGAAGAATGGCGAACCGACGATACTGGTGACGCTGGCGGGGATCGTCACACTCGTCAGCCCGCTGCATTCGCCGAACGCCTCATCTCCGATGCTGATGACACTGACAAGGATAGTGACACCGAGAAGCCCGCTGCATCCGTAGAACGCCTCGTCCCCGATACCAGTCACGCTGGCGGGTATCAGGTAAGCGCCGCACTTGCCTGCGGGGTATTGAATCAGCGTGGTTTTCAATTTGTTGAAGAGCACTCCGTCCACGCTGCTGAAGTTGGGATTTGCGGCATCAACCGTGATCGAGATGAGTCCGCTGCAATCGGCGAACGCGGAGTGCCCAATGCTCGTCACGGTGGCCGCGATGGTCACATGAGTCAGCGCCGAACCCTCGGCAAACGCATCGTCCCCGATGCCGCTGACACCGCTGGGAATCGTGTACGGTCCGCCCTTGCCTCCGGGATATTGGATGACCAATGTTTGCAGCTTGTCAAAGAGCACACCGTCGGCGCTGCTGTAGTTGGAATTCGCGGCATCGACCGCAATGGTGGTCAGGCTGCCGCAGGTAATGAACGCCCCGCTCCCGATGCTGGTCACACTGGCGGGAATGGCCACGCTCGTCAGACTGGCGCAGTCGGAGAACGCCTCGTTCCCAATGCGGGTCACGCCGGCGGGTATGGTCACGCTCGTCAGGACGCTGCTCTCGGAGAATGCCCCGTCCCCGATGCCAACAACCGGCAGGCCATTGATCGCACCCGGAATGCTCACCGCGCCACCCGCGCCGGTGTATCCGATAATGGTGACTTTGCCGTTGGTGACCGTGTAAATATAGTCCTGGGCTTGCCCTGCGGCAGGCAGCGCGAAGAGCAAGAGCAGCAGGGGCAGCAACCACGGCCCGCCGGCAAGCCGGAGGCGCTTGAGAATTGAGGCGGTTTGTTGGGATGGGATGGTGGTCATGGAAATTAAGTTAGAAGTTATCGGTCATTGGAAATTGGTTAGCCCCCGGGCGGAACTGCACCAGGACAATTCAGGGAACCGCCACCGCGAGTGCCCAGTATTCGGTAACACTCGATCCAGCCCACGACATCGGCGCTGTAGGACCGGTTGGGACCGGCAAGGCCGCGTTGTTCGAGTTCCCTGAGGAGGGCGGCTTTGGTGGTTGCCGTCATGCGGCTGATGTCATGCCGTAAGGTCCCGGACACGGGCGGGGCGCAGAACAAGTCTGCCGGTTTCTTCTCCCATGTCGGGATCCGGGCGTTGTCGGCACCGCAAGCGATGGAAACGAGGCGTGCCTGGGTCCGCCCTTTGCCGTCGCGCGACTCGATGCGCCACACGGAGAGGACGCCTTGGCGGCCATCAGGCGACTGGACGCAAAGGCCCAGTTCTTCAGGGGGCAGGGATTGCCATTTCCGCAATTGATTGGCGACAAATGGGTGGTCCAAACCGAGCAATTCCAAGCTAACGGAAGCATTCGCCTGTTCGCGATCAGTGGTGAACACCAACTCGGTTTCGCCGGGGACGGCGCAGGAGAAACGATCCGGTGAAATCGTGCTCCAATTGCCACCGGAAGCGGTTGTTGCCTGAGCCGCGAAACCGATGATGTCCTTGCGATCCTCTTCACGCTCGGCCAGTGGTTGGTAGTCCTCGAGGCTGAATCCATCGAGATCTTGGAACAGTTCGAAAACCGCCTCACGGGCTACGGTCGCGTTCTCCATCGCCACCTCCAATTCCTGCCGCGTGCGATGCAGTTCCGGGTCTGCCAGGGCTTCGGCGTAGAGTTGCTGATATTTCAGCCCTTCGCTGAGTTGGCCGAGTATCTGCGAGCGCAGGTCTTCCGCAACATTGCCATGCTCGTCGAGCTTGCCGAGGGTCTTGGCGATTTGGACGAGCTTGTCCTCAAGCAGCAGGAAAATGCTGCCCTCGATGGTGTCGGAAAGCACGAGGTTATACACCTGTGCGGTATGGCGCTGACCATAGCGATGGATCCGCCCGATCCGCTGCTCAATGTCCATCGGGTTGAATGGCAGATCAAAGTTGAACAGAACGCGGGCATGCTGAAGATTGATGCCTTCCCTCCCGGCGGCGGTGCAGATCATGACCCGCGGGCCGTCCGCTTGTTTGAAGCGCCGTTCCGCAGCGAGCTTGGAGCCGTGGTCGCCGCCACGCAGGGTAACGACACCTTTGCCAGGGAATGCCGCGTCAATTTCCCGTTCGAGCATTTCAACGCTGCCCAGATAGGTTGCGAAGATCACCATCCGCTCGGCCGGGTTCGCCTCCCAGAGCATTTGCAAAGCACCTAGCAACTTTCCCACTTTGGTTTCCTGCTGTGCGGGTGCCAATGCCAGCACTTCGCGGATCATGCGGCGCTCTTCCGGCAGGCAAACCTCCACCGCCGTCACTGCCACTTCCTCGGCTGCGGCCACCGTGGCTTCGCTGGTGTGTTCGTCGGAGGCGAGGGCAAGGTCGTCCTCATCCATTTTTTTCAGGAGCTTTCGCTTCAGATCGAGGAAAAGTTTCTCCAACTCAGCATCCCCGCGGCGGTCGCTTCCCAGGCCATACTCTTCCCGCAGCAGTGTGCGTGCTTCCGCCCATGCGGCATTCCGTTTTTCGATTTCGTGCTGGCCCTCGTGGACCAGTCCCTCATGCACGGCCAGTGCGATGAGACGCCGCCGCAAGGTGCGCTGCACGGCGGCGAAGCTCGAAGCGCTGATCTTTTGGAATATCGTCATCACGAACCCCAGCGAGCGACCCTTGCTACCCTGCCGCCGGGCAAGGGCAAAGCCTTCCGCCAGATACCCGGTGAGCTTTAGATAGAAAGCGTTCTCCGCCGGCGACATCAGGAAACTTTCCGTGTGCACCCAGCGCCTGGCGAAGAGCGGAGAACCGTCAGGGCGGCAGGCATCGGCTTTCGTCCGGCGGAAAACGACGCTGTTCAGCCTGTGACGTTTCGCCAGCATGTCTTGTGGGTCTTCAAACAACGTTGGATCCAACAGTTTCACCAACATCCAGAACCGGAAGTGATCGCCTTGATGTGGCGTCGCGCTCAGGAGGATCAGGTCACGGGCTTTTTTGCGGAGCAGTTCAGCGAGTTTGTAGTTTTGGGTCTTGGTGATCTTTCCGCCATTCTTGTAAGCGGTTAGATGATGCGCTTCGTCAAAGACGACCAGATCCCAATCCGGCGCATTCTCAATGCGTCTCATGCGCGCCGCTTGCTTCAACGTGTCGATGCTGGCGATGAGAAGGTCATGGCGTGCGAACGCATTGGTCCTGCGGTCGGTGACGTCGCCGGTGTGACCGAAGACCTCAAAATTCAGATGAAAAACCTCGTTCAGCTCCCGGTGCCAGTTGTTGACCAAGCCCGCCGGGACAACCATCAGCGCCCGCTTCAATTCACCGCGTCCGGCCAGTTCACGCAACATCAGCGCTGCTTCAATTGTCTTGCCGAGACCGACTTCATCCGCCACGAGGAAGCGGCGCGGGGATGTGGTGGCCACCCGGTGCGTGAGAACGATCTGGTGCGGCAGCAAGTCGATTTTGGCACTGGTCAGGCTGGCAGCGCTTTCCATCAGCGGCAGACGGTAGGCCTGATAACACAACCATGCACGGCGCTGCCGCTCGTCGCCGCCTGCTGCGTGTTGGACGATGGATTCCTCTCTGCTCAGTGCCAGGCGCAAGGCGCTGGCAGGCACGCTGCGCTCGCCATCGGGAAAGAACACCCGCACATGTCCGTAGCCCGGTGATTCCACCACGACGCCTTGGCCAAGATCGGCCGCCTCAACGCGCTGGCCGGGGCGAAATGCGAGCTTCGATGTCACCGCGCCGCTCATCAGGAAATGCGCTGGAGATAGAAGCCAAGTCCGGGCTCCGTCTCGGTGCGGAGCGGTGCGATTCTCTGCACATCCCGGTAGGCTCCGTTCCAGAGTCCGTGGCTGAAAAGAATCTTCCGGTCGCGGTGTTCTCCGTCGCAAGTCCACAGGATCTCGCCGTTCTCGAGTTTCACCCGGAACCGGTCATGCTTGACCATCCAGAAGAGCAACGCTCCCCCAGTGCCGCCTTCAAACAGAATCTCCGCACAGCGGTTGATGACCGGCAGCAATTGCTGCGCCATCCATTCCTCGGCTGCCTCCGGTTCCATGCAGTCCAGCGCAGCCTCCAGCCCCGCCACCACGATGCGTCTTGCTCCTCCGGAAAAGCGGGCATGGGTGCTATCTTCCCGCCAGTCGTCGGCATTCCACAGGAAAAACTCCCGCAGACTGATGGCGGTTTGCAGCGATCCGAGCGAGGCGAGTCCTGCCACATCCCACAGCACGGAAATTCCTTTCCGTTTCCAAACGTCGTCAGTCAGGGGCGGATTCATGGGTGCTCTATGGGGTGATTTCGTCGCCTGCCTGTGGCGCAACATCGGGCACCCGTGCGAGCAGGCGCTCGAATTTTTCACGGCTGCCACGGGCGGCGCGTTCTGCCAAATAGGTTCCGGCATCCAGCACCGCCACCTTTTCGGCCAGTGCCAAGGCGACGAATTGATCGAAGCTGATGCCATCGGTTTGCGCCAGGGTTTCCGCCCTGCGGCGAATCGAGTCAGGGAGAGATACGGTCAGGGTGCTCATGGAATGGGTAATAGTTTCAAAAATTGGTTGGGGGAGACAACCGCGATACCGAGGCGCTCGGCCCCGACGAAATCCCGGAAATTATGGGTGACGATGTGACTTGCTCCACCCGCCAGAGCCACCTCCAACACCAGATCGTCTTTGGGATCCGGCAGCCAGGGTCTCCAGAGGAAGTAAACACGGCACTCCTCACTCACCGACACAATATAATCGACAAAATCCCCCGCGTCCACCGCCGTAAATCCGTCGATCATGCCGGGGCGGGCCAGCACGTCCTCGTATTCGAGACAGAGTGCCGGCGAGAGCACCGGCAGCAGATCGGCACCGCCCAGCCGTTGCAGCAGCGCAAAGGATGCCCCGCGCCGCGACCGGAGGCCGGCCACCAACACATTGGTATCGATCACAACGCGCAGCGGGTTCATGCGGCGTCCTCCTCTCCGAACAGCAGCAATTGTTCCTGCACTGCGGATTTGTTCCGTTCCATCCAGTCCTGATAGAGCTTCAAGGCGTTGGCAGCGGCTCCTTTAATTGCGAAATCCGCGCCGTGGCGAACGAACCAGCCGAGCAGTTCGGGGATGGCGGGGTGGTGTTTGAAGTTGGCGCTGCCCAGCGTGTCGGCCACGCGGATGCCGCTTTCCGGCCCGCAGGCGCCGATGAGGAACAGCGTCTGATCGAGGTCGCGGCTCAATTTGCTGCGGCTCACACCCTTGAAGGCGCGCGCCCACTCCAACGGGGAGACCATTTGAAAGATTTTCTTCTCTTCCTTGCACCAGCCCTTTTTCTCAAAATCCGCCGGGCCGACTCCGGTGCCGCGCAGGGTTTTCTGCATGTCGTCCCGCGGCACAGCGTCGCGGCGGGTGAACAGGCGGAGAAACTGCCGCGTCAGCGCCTCGGCGGTCACCGGTGGCATGTCGCCGGGCGGGGTGTGTTCGTCGTCAAGGATTTGATTGATCCCTACCAGCGCCGTCCGCAGGTCGATCATGCGGTCTTCCTCCACATAGACCTGTCCGAAGTGTTTGGAAAAGTATTCCAGCGCCTTGCCCCGGCGGATCACTTTCATGTCCGCTTCCGGTAGGCCTTCCTGGCGGTGGTGCGTTAGCACGCCCTGGAGTTGTTGCACATCCGCCGCGATGCGACGGCGCAGCCGCGCCCAACTCACGAGTTGCGGAGCCTCGGTCTGCTTCCGGCAGACGTGGATGATGTCGTATTCGATTTGCTTGCTGCCGAATTGACCTTCGCCCTTTGTCTCGTCACTGCGAATCGGATAGGTGGCCTCCAGATAGAATCCCGCCTCAAACAAGCTCTCCAGCACCGCCACCCAGGGCTCGTCCTCGCTGTGGTGGAACGTGAAGGCGAGGATGCCTCCGGGTTTCAGTACCCGGTGCGCCTCCCGCCAGCAATCGGTTAGAATGCGCTGGTAAAAGGCATTCGCCTCCGCCTCGCTGCCTTGCCGCGCCCGGTTTGCCACCGCCTCCAGCGCCTTCGGCACATACTCCGAACCAAACTCGCGCGGATACTTGTCCTTCAGCGCCAATCGCAGCCAGACGTAGAAGAAGTCCGACAGCTCCGAATAGTGCAGCAGCCCCCCGAACGGGGGATCGGTGATGATCAGATCCAGCGTGCCATCGTTAAACTGCGTCAGCTCCGTGCAGGATTGATTCAATGGTAGGACCGTAGGCAGGCATCGGTCGCATAGGACAGTTTTTTCGCTGCGGCCTTTGGGAAGATCGTCAACAGCAATGCCTGGGTGTTTCCGCAGCATCTCCACACTAACGGTTTCCCAAGGCTCCTTTGTCCATGCCATTCCCTCTGCCACACCTTCCACACAGGATGTCCAGTTTCCACGTCCCAGTGAATTGAAGACGTTGTTCTCAATCATCGTGGCCTTCGGATGAAAATTGTTGTTCGATAGTGCGGGAGCCATGCAATCCCGGCTAATGTCCCATAAGCAGAACAAGTTTTGATTCCTAACATACTGTTGGAATGCCCCAATCATTGCCTCCGCTTCGGCCTGATACTTATCTTCCGCGAGGAGCGTTCGTAGCGCCTTTAAGAGTTGCGCATGAACAAGCAATTGGACAGCGTTGAACATCATCCACCAATGGGTATAACCATGCTGGGGTAGCGGCTGGCGCTGGTGTGTCATGTGACTGAATGCGATTTCACATTGCGGCCAAAAGCCGGTGAGATCAGCCTCCTTGCGCTCCTCCCACTCCCGTAAAACGGCGGCGTAGCGGTCTATTTTGTTAGCTGTCGTGAAGAAACGTCCGCCGTAGGGATTGCCCGATTCATCAAGTGCCGTGCTGTGACCTTGGATGACAAACGGTGCGAATGGTGCGGTCTTCTTGGTGGCCCACACACTTTCCACCCTCTGCTGCGGACGGCCGCAGGCAGGTTCTGCACAGGCGAATTTCCCATTGCCGGGAACATTCCCCCCGCGCTCGTCTGTGAAAAATGTGACACCTGTCTCCGGACATGTAACCTTCTCCGGCAAGGTGCCGCGGACTTCCAGCAGGCGCAGATTCTTGGCGCGTTCGCGATACCAGCGGGCGGAGCTTTCCGCGTCATCGGTGGCGGAACCGCCGAATGGTTGTCCTTCGGCATCGACGGACCCGCAACCAGTGAGCCACTGCGGGTGCATCAACAGAGTGAGTGAGATTTTCTTTTTTCCAGCCTTCCCACCGAGGGCGATGCTCTCCCCGGTGGCGCGGGCAGCACGGTCGGCGAAGGCCTTGCCACAATGCGGACAGGCATAGCCACCGCGTTCATCCAGCACGACAAAGGGACGTTCCGTCTTCGCGACGGCGAGCGGTGCATCGGGGGCCATGCGGGCGGCGAAGCGCTCGATGTCGAATTTGCCGTCGCAGTCCGGGCACTCGTGATCCAGCCACGCGGGGACGGTGAGTTCCTTGATGGCCACCACCGGCGTGGTGAGCAGTGGTGTGCGGTGCCCGCAGCCGTGCGCCGAACAGGGGCCGTGTTTGGCCCAGAAGGTGTAAATGATTTCCGGCCCCTCGTAGCGATACTGCGGGCGCTCCTGCCACGGGACGGAGAAGATGTCGAAGTCCGTTGGCAGGGGCAGCCATTCGTCATCCTGTTGCCTGAACCACTTGCCCTTTTCGCCGCCGGGACCGTCACACGCGAAATAGGGCATGAGGAAGGGTTTCACTTCGGCCTCGATCTCTGCGAGCAGACGCTTCAATTCGTCGAGATCGACGGGCGTCAGCTCGTTTTTCACGACAAACCAAGCCACGGGATTGAGGTCGCAGCCGAACAACTCGAAGCCGAGTCGCGAGCCCTCCACCAGCGTGGTGCCGCCACCCATGAAGATGTCCGCGACCTTGAGTTTGCGGAAGGCCTCGTTCTGTTGGTGATTGCCGTAGTAAGCCTTCCAGATGGTGGACGCCGCCTCCGCCTCGTCGTCCGGGGCCTTCGTCGCCGCTGCTAACAACATGGACCGAAAAACCGACGAGCGCCGCCGCGCCCACCACTTGCTCATCTGATAGATCGGCTTGCCCGCGTTGCCCTCGATCTGCGCGATCTCATTGATGGGCACGATGGGAAAGTCCACCTCAAGACAAGTTTTCGGACGGTTGGGGTCGGAAAAATCAACCGTCGGCAGGTGCCATTCCTTGTTGGCACCCACCACTTCGGCAATTGCCCGTGCCACACGCTCTTTCTTCGACTCCTGTCGGAGCTTGGCGGCAGGGGTCGCTTCCAGAACGAAGGAGTCGCCGGAGTCGGACGCTGGGGATTTTCTGCGGGCGGGCATGGAGAATGGATCGGGGGAAATCAGATGGATAGCTCCAGCCAAGGAACGAACACATCCATGAGCGTGAGGCCACCGTGGCTGAGGATGGGAAAGCCGCCTTGCACCTGCCATTTGCGGCGACCGGTGACGAAGGTGACGGGGCCGGAGTTTGTGGCGAGCGTGAGGGTCAGCGGGGGCAGCCATTCGCGGGTCTTGATTTCCCCGGCCCGGAACCGCTGGGAGGCGAATTTCTCCCGCAAATCGTCCTTTTCCTCGGAACCGGTGTGCTGGAAGCCGCCGGTCTGGGCATACCCGTGGTCAGCCGTGATGACGACGCGGCGACCCGTGGCGAGTTTGCGCACGAAGGCCCAAAAGGCCTCGCTGGCGAGTTGCTGACAGGCTTTTTTGAAAAAGGCATCGAAGCCGCCGTCAGCGGAGGCGCATTGATGCATGGCCTCGTCCATCCAATGGTGCCAGTAGAGGATGCCGGGGGCCGGCGGAAGCATGGCAGCGGCGTCTTCCCACGGCAGGCCGTTGGTGGCAGTGAACGCGCCGGGGAATGAAGTGCTGTTGCCGCCGTTGTTTTCCAAGGCCGAACGGGATGGGAAGCCGAGGGCCTTGGCAAAGGTGGTGGTTTCCGGCGGCAGTTCGCTGGCGAGAACCTCTGGGCCGTGAAGGGTGAAACCCGCATTCCGCGCACCGTGCAGGAGCACCGGTAACTCGCGCAGGCTGAGAGCATCCAGGATGAGCACGGCGCGGCCGGTCGGGTTGGACTGCCAAAACTCGGCGAGGCGGACGGACGCACGCGGAACCGCCGCCGCAAAATCATGCCAGAGCGGCCAGACCGAATGGGACAGGGCCAGCTCAAGCTGCGTCAGGGATTCATGCCGTAAGCGGGACTCCGCAAGGGCGTGCGTCGCAGCGCAGGGTGCCGACCAGATAGAGGCGAGGTGGCTGCGGATACCATCCCACGCCACCTGGGCGGGCGCGGCGAGAAGTGAATGCAATTGGTCAGGTGCGAGGTTCACGGGGCGTCATTCGGGGATTTCCTTGTCGAGGTCGAGCGAGTAGCTGCCGGGCGGCAGTTTCTTGAGAGTCTCGGCCAACTGGGCACCGTTCATGTCATCGAGCCGAAGGGTGATGTTCCGCAGAGTCACGGCCGCCTTGTTAGCTCCCCAGGTTTCCAAGGTGCCGGTGAGGTTGAGCGCGGAATTCCGGGGACTGGTAAGGTGCGTGGACTTGGGGGTCTCGTTGAAGGTGGTGGTGCCCGCCGTGCCAGTGCCAGTGGTGAAGGGATTCGGGGCAGTGCCACCGCCGGACGGGCCGACCGGTGCGGGGGCGGGCGGGGTAACCGGAGGTGTCACGCTGCTGGTGCCACCAGTGGGCACCACGCCTCCTCCGACATGGCCGCCGGGGGAAAGCTTCTGGATGGTGGTGGAATAGAGGTGGTTTCCCGAGCCGATCTTGCCCTTGATCCGCTGGGCAACAGCCATTTCTGAATCCCCCGGCAGGGCTTGGACCAATTGGATGCCACGCAGGTTGATGGCGATTTTCCCCTTGGCACAGAGGATCTCGACGCGGTCCACGACATCCCGCTCGCCCAGCCACGCGATGCATTCGTTGCCGCCGGAACGGGGTTCCTTGAGTTCATCCAACAGCTTGCCGACACTTTCGGAGCGCTGGGCGAAATCCAGGACCAGAGCTTCGAATTCGTCCGGCAGGAACAGGGTGTCCCGAGTGGCTTCCTGCATCGCGCGCGGGATTTGGGCACCCTGCTTGCCA
Organism: Verrucomicrobiota bacterium; assembly: GCA_026397725.1. Lineage (GTDB taxonomy): Bacteria > Verrucomicrobiota > Verrucomicrobiia > Verrucomicrobiales > Akkermansiaceae > Luteolibacter. Next base: position 23,917 of record JAPLUI010000276.1, read on the forward strand.
TGCCCGGCAAACTGGAACACACACTTGGACGGATCCGCATGGTGCCACCGGTCGAGCACCGCGAAGCGATGGAAGTAGCCCTTGAGCTGCTCTTCGAGAAGCTTGTCATACTTGACGCGCAGCTTCCTGTATTCCGGTTCGCTCGCTTGCCAATCCATGGCCAGCTTGGCTGCCCGCGCCGCCAGAATCAGTTCAGGATTCTGGTAGATCGATGGCGAATCCTTCGGCGGCAGGAGAAAGCGGACGGTGTTGCGGCTGGAAGTTAGATTGTCCCTTAACCAGCGTCCGAGAGTGGCGGCTTCGTCGGTGGCTCCCTCAGGCACGACGACGACCGGAATCCTCTCGCACCATTTGTCCGGGTGGTCTTCCGGCGGCACCGAAACCCACGGGTCTTTCTGCCAAAACCGGCGCAGCACGACGACGCGGTACGGGCTCGCTTCGTCGGCGGCAAGCATCGCATGAATGAAGCGGGCAAGATAAGCATGGTCTTCGCCAGCGGGGAACAGCCTGTCATTCCGCGCGTTCGCCATCAGTCGGGCGTCGGGATTCTCATCGTTTTTGAAGACGAGCCAGTTGGCCACCTGTTCATGGATGTTGAAACTCGATTCCCGGATGGCCTTGATTTCGACGCCAAAGAGATTGTCATCCAGCGGTTTGTCGCGCGTGATGTCCAGTTGGAGGTCGCTAAGGCTGGCCCCGGCATGGCGCTCGGTATTGAAAGACCGGAGCCACAAGGCACTGATGATTTCCGCCGCATGAGGCACCTGCGCGGCGGCGTTCGGAACGGTTTCCAAAACACTTTCAAGATTCTTCTGCGCCTTCTCGCGAAGGGTCCGGTGCAACGGGCTGGCGACGGCATCGAGCAATGAGCCGACGGCGCTCCCCGGCAAATCGATGCGGAAATCAGCGGCCGTCAGGACGGGATGCAAGGCCCCCACCACCCTTGGATTGATGCGGTGCAGTTGCTGATAGGCATCCGTCTGGCCATCCCGCACGGACACGATCAGCAGGAGTTTGTCCGGGTATTCGGCAGCGATTTCCGACAGGGTCTGGATGAAGTTGAAAGCACGCGTGCGCAGAGGCTTTGGCCTGGTTTCCGAGAGCCCGTCGAACCAGGTCTGGAACTCGTCCAGCAGCAAGCCCGTCGCTTGTTCGGTGAACATGTCGATCAAGAGCGCTTTGGAGGGAACTGGAACCGAGGATGCTTCGAATTTGCCACGGAAAAACTGGCCGTTTGCGTGCTCTTGGAAAAGCAGATCCCACAAGGTAGGGTAGGCCTGATTCGATAGAGTTTCCGCGATGACACGCAAACCCGGGCGCACCTTGATGCCCGCCAGGTGGGGCATCTGGAGTCGGGGTGCCCACGCGTCCAGCCAGGCCTTTGTGGACGAGGGTGAGGTCAATGCATGATAAACCGCCGCCATCATGTGGGATTTGCCCTGCCCCCGTCCACCCATCAGCACCACCGAGCGTTCCTGCCCCGGCGCAATTGATTCGAGGCACTTGAGCAGGTCCACCGATGGGTAGGTAATCCCGAAAAACCCGGCGGGATCCCTCTGCACGGCACCGCTCCTGGAACTGTTCTTGAGTTCAATGACCGTGCCACTCAGGGCAGTGGATTGAAAATCAGGGCGTAATTTCAGCGCAGGCATCCGGGCCATCATACAGATTGTCAGACATAACGCAACAGCCACTTTCCGAGGCGTTCCACGACTTTCACGAGCGCAGCGGATGACAATTTGCGCCCGATCCGTCTGGCACCACGGTCGTTAGAATCCAAGGCCATTCTCGAAACAAGAGCAGCAGGCGGCGGAGCAATTGGCGGAATGTCTTCATGATGCGGAATTTGTCAGGGTGGGCGGTTGAACGGGTCCCGGGCACACCGGCTCAGAGCCGACCGGCGGCCTTGATGTCGAGGTAGCGGTTGGCGAGGGCGACCGGGAGGTGTTGGGCGGTGGTGTCGAGGGTGAGAATCCCGCAGGCGCCCAGGCCGGCCAGAATCTCCAGGCGCTCGCTGACGTAGCGGTTCGCCGCCAGAAACTTCAAGGCATCCGCAAACGCAGCGACTGGTCGCGTGTACGCCTCATCCACCGTGCGCTCGCGCAGACTGGTGAGCAGGACCAGGTGTTTCGCTTGCAGCACCTGCAGGGCCGGCACCAGTTCCTTGCCGTCCTCGCCACGGAGATTGGTCAACACGATCACCAACGCACGGCGGCGCTGGCGGGCCATCAGGTGCTCCACCGCGCCGGCAAAATCGCTGGGGGCCGCCGTGGTTTGATAGTCATAGAGATGATTCAGCAGGACCGGCATCGCGTGCGCTCCCTTCACCGGCGGCAACCAGCGCTCGGTCCCGCCAAACGACTTGACCGAGACCTGGTCGCCTTGCCTGAGGGCGACATGCGCCACCAGCAGAATGGCGTTCAGCGCATGATCGAACTGCGGGAGCGCCCCGTCCATCGCCCGCATCCGGCGGCCCGTGTCTAGCAAAAACACCACCGCCTGATCCCGCTGCTCCTGGAAATCCCGGCTGATCAGGAGCTGGCGTCGCGAGGTGGCCTTCCAATCGATCTGCGCCAGCGGGTCGCCGTCGCGGTAGTCGCGGAGTTGATGGAAATCCCGGCTGGTTCCCGCGCGGGCCCGGCGCACGATGCCCAGCGGGCTGTCGCGATGCTGCATGGCCAGCAGGGCGAAGCGCACCACCGGTTCATAGTTTGGATAGACGCGGACCGTCTCGTCGCCCAGGTGGCGGGACGAGAGTTGCCACCAGCCCCAGGGCGAGCGTCGCCGCACCTGCACCTGGCCAAAGACCCGTTCGCCCCGTTGCAGCAAGCGCACCGGATGAAACACCCGCAGTTCCTGCCGCGCCGGCACCACCCCACACCATGGCAAGCCCGGGGCCTCCGCCCCTTGCGGAATCCCGTCAAACACCTCCACCCTCGCCACCTTCACGCCGGGGTTGTTCAAGATCAGCAGCACCTCGCCGACCTCGCCCTGCGCGAAGCGCCCCGGCAAGCGCCGCTCAATCTCCAAGCACCGGGAGCAGCCTGCCAGCACCGCGTCGAGCACCGCCACGGCCACCGCCACCCCGCCTAACACCAACCACGGCAGCACGCACACCGGAAACGCCGCCGCCAGGCTCCCGGCGAGCGTCCACCCCAAGGCCACGGCCAGCAGTCGGGTTGTCGGACTCATGCGATGCGTAGTGAGTGTTCTGCCATCTCTCCTATCTCCTATCTCCTATCTCCTATCTCCTATCTCCTATCTCCTATCCTCTATCCTCTATCCTCTATCCTCTATCCTCTATCCTCTATCCTCTATCCTCTATCCTCTATCCTCTATCCTCTATCCTCTATCCTCTATCTTCTATCCTCTATCCTCCATCTTCTCCCCCTACTGTCGGGGGGCCGGCACGGTGGCGACGATGGCCCGCAGCACCTCGTCCACATCCTGGCCGCTGATGGCGACTTCCGGCGTGAGTTGCACCCGATGGCGCAGCACCGGCAGGGCGGCCCGTTTGATGTCATCGGGAATGACAAAGCCCCTCCCCTCCAGGGCGGCAAAGGCCTTGCCGATGCGGACCAGGCTGATGGCTCCGCGGGTGCCAGCCCCCAGCGCGATCGACCTTGCCTCGCGGGTTGCCTGCGCCAGTGCCACCGCGTAGGCCACCACCTCCGGCACCACTTGCACCGTCGCGGTGGCCAGTTGTGCGGCCACGATGGCGGCCGGGCCGCAAACGGTGCGCACGCCGGAGGCCGCGCCCCCCGGGCTCTCCGCCGCCGCCCGCGCCACAATCTCACATTCGGCCTCGCGGTTCGGATAGTCGATGAGCACTTTCATGATGAAGCGGTCGAGCTGGGCTTCCGGCAGCGGATAGGTTCCCTCATGCTCCACCGGATTCTGCGTCGCCAGGGTCATGAACGGCGGGTCGAGCTTCAGCGTTTCGCCATCAATGGTGACCTGCCGCTCCTGCATCACTTCTAACAAAGCGGACTGGGTCTTCGCCGGGGCGCGGTTGATTTCATCGGCTAACAGGAGGTGGGTGAACACCGGCCCGCGGCGGAGTTGGAACGTCTGGCTCTTCATGTCAAACATCCGGAAGCCCGTCACATCCGAGGGCATCAGGTCCGGCGTGAACTGGATGCGGGCGGAAAGCCCGCCGAAGGTTTGCGCCAGCGTCGTCACCAGATAGGTTTTTCCCAAACCCGGTTTGCCTTCCAGCAACAAATGCCCGCCGGCCAGCAAGGCGGCCAGGACTTGGTCGATCACGGCTTCCTGGCCGAGAATCACCTGCCGGATTTCAGCCCGCATGTGTGCGATGAGAGTGGCCAGGCTAGCAACGGCGGCCGCTTCCGGCGGGATTGGGGAGGATGTTTCCGAGGTCATGAGCGAGTGGGGTTAGGGGAGAACTTGGAGCAGGACTTGCAGATCGGCGACCATGCGAGTCAGGGCGACGCCATCGCCGGGTGCCGGTCCGTTCAGGGCGCGGGAAATCCGTGCCGACGGCATGCCCGAGCGTGCCGCGAGCAGCTCGAGGAAAGTCTCATCGAGCGGCCCGGCCCGCGAGCCGCAGCGCTGGCCCCGCTCGACGATCTGCTCACGCAGTGGCACCAGCAGCGCGGCGGCCCGGTCGAGGCGCCAATGGAAGTTGCCCAGCGCTTCCAGATGATGCTCATAGCCACGCGCCGCCGGCGGCACCGTCGCCGCCTCCAGCGGCCCGAAGCGCTGCAGATTCCGCCACAGCCACAAGACCAGCAACAGCAACAGGCCACCCAGGACCGGCCACCAATGCCGGCATAGCAAGTCCCAGAAGGAAAGCCCGGAGGCTCTGACAAAAACCACCGTGCCCGCCTGCTCGGTCGCCTCCAGCAGGGCTAACAAAAAGTCCGCATGCTCATGGTCGGCGATCCAGCGGTTGCGGAAGATCCGCGCATCCGTCAGCACCGAGATCCGCCCGGCCCCGGCCGACACGCAGGCGAACACGCCCGGCGGGGCGCCACGCGCCTCGACGACCGCATGAGACTTGGCCCCGACCACGAAATACTCCCCATCAAACCGGATGCTCCCCCCGTCATGAGCCACCTCTTCCCTCACCTCAAGGCCTACCCGTTGCAGCATTTCTAACAAAGGCTTCGCAAGCGGCACCTCTGGCTCGTAGTCACGCCAGTCGTTGGTGTCAGCCGCCGCATGTTCCAGCAAGACCACCAGATGCCCGCCGCGCCTGCTCCAGACCTCCGCACGCCGGACGAAGCTCTCATTGTTGAGGATCGCAGCCGGGACGAACCAGAGCGCATCCGCCGCTGCGGGTGCCCGCCATGCGGTGAGGGATTCGACCGCGAAATCAAAGCGCTGGGCGAAGCGTTCCGCCGCGAGCCACGGATTGACCCGCGCGCGGCCTTGGTAGCCGATTTCCCGCTCCACATACTCCTGCTCGCAAGCCCCCCCGCCAAGCAGCAACAAACCCAGCACCAAGCGCTGCAGCATCCTCATGCCGACCTCCTTTCCAGAAACGGCCACTCCCGGCACAGCCCCTCGACCTCGGCATCCGCCGGAGATTCTCCGGCGTAGGCAAGCCGGATCCAGACTCCGGTCAAGCCCCGGAAATAGCCGGGATGCGCCAACCCCCCCGCCGCCTCGATTCGCCGCAGGCAATCCCCTTCCGTATCCGCCTCGTGAATTTCGACCCGCGCCAGCTCGATGGTCCGGGCGATCGTGCCGCGATACAGCAAGCCCAGCGCCTCCTGCCGCCGCCCTTGTTGCCACAGGCTCCAGGCCGTGCCGGGAATATCCTGCGGCAGCGATTCCGGCGTCACCGCCAGGCCCATCACCACCCGTGCCGCCAGCGCCCGCGCCCCTTGGTCAGCCCCTCCCCTTGACACGAGAACGTGCCGATACTTCCAGACCAGCCAGACCAGGAAACCAAGCGCCAGTGCCACGGCCGCCGCCGCGAGCAGCCAGCCTAACATCCCGCCGAGGGTGCCCCAAAACGAGCTGATGGGAATGGGCTGGTGCTGGGTCACCCGCAGTTTCACCTTATGCACCCGGAAGTCCCGCTCCGCCTTCACGTCTTCAATCACCGCACGCGGCGTGCGCTCCGCCTCGGCCGCAGCCTCGGCACGCACACCAGTGGGCAGGCACAGGCAACCTAACAACATCAACATTCCCAGCCCCTTCGTCAGGCGCTCGCCCATGCGTCTGAAGGCCAATTCCACATCCCAGCCATCGATCCAGGTGCGGCTGTTCACATACAATCCGAAGCCGGCCCCGGTCAGCATGATGTCGGTTAGGGACATGGCCAGCATCACGCATCCGCAGGCCGTCCGCAGCAGCAGCACCGGAAGGTGCAAGGGGGTGGCCGGATTCCACTCCTCGAGCGCCCGCGCCCAGGGTGCGTCCTGCCCGTCAGGAATCATCATTGCCACCACTCCGAAGATCGCCAGGCCAAACCACAGCGCCGCCAGATCCGCCATGCAATAGATCCAGATCACCACCCCATTGCCACGCCGCACGAGCTGGCCGATCCGCCGCTGATAGTCCGCCCCGCGCAGCCCTTCGAGTTCCTCAACCGCCAGCGTCACCGGCATCCATGGTGAAAATCTAACCCACACGAAGCGATGGAAAAACCGCCGCAGCCAGGCTCCCGGCAGTTCCCGCCAGAGCGCGTGCCAGGTCGGTTGCTCACCAAACAGGCGACGACTCAACTGCAACAACACCATCCGCGACCCCGCCGGTTTGCACCACCAAAACCATAACAGGAACAGCAGCGGCCAATCCCACAAGCACCAGCCCACCACCACGCCCGGCAACCCGAGCGCCATCCACCACCCCGCCAAACAACGCCAGAAATCACGCCGCACCAACGCCAAGCCCAGGTCCACCGACTCCAAGTCGCCCCGCGGCCGGATCTCCGCCGTCACCTGGTCAAGGCGCATGACCCGCCCTCCTTCCCGCCAGCGTGAAATAGGCCAGGAGCAAGCCCCAACCGGCGAAGCCCACCCCGTACTTCAATGCCGATGGCAGCAACTGTGCCGACCAGAACCCCTCCACCGCCGCCGCCAGCGTCGTCAGCAGCGCCGCGCCGATAATCAAGGGCAGGGCCTGCTTGGCCGCCTCGGACAAGGCCCGCACCCGCGGCAGGCGACCGGGGCGCAGCAGCGCCAGCCCGAGCCGCATGCCCGCCATCCCCGCCACCACCATTCCTAACAACTCCAGCGCCGCGTGCCCGCTCACAAAGGTCCAGAACGTTTCGGGATTGCAGGCATGATTCACGTAGCCCGCCGCCGCGCCCATGAAGAGGCCGTTGAAAAACAGGAAGAACAAGGTGCCCACCCCGGCTGCCATGCCGCCGGCAAAGATCCGGAAATCGATCCCCACGTTGTTTCTGATATAATGGCCGAACATCATGAAGTTCGAGCCATACTCGGCACGCAGATGGGCAATCTGATCCTCCTTCCCGCCATACATCTGGTCCATCGAGGCCATCCCATCCGCCCCGAGGATCGCCTGCACCCACTGGATGTCATGGCCGGCGGAAATCATCACCGCCAGAAACGGCAACCAGAACACCGCATTGCACAGGCAAAACAAGCGCCACTCCCGCCGCACCGCCTGCGGGAAACCCACCGCCACAAACTCCGCCACCTGCTCCCAGCCACCACGCCGGTTCCGATAGATCAGCTCATAGCCGCGGATCACCTGCGCATTGAGCTGCGCCGTCAGGCGCTCCCCATACATCCGGTATTCCGCCAAGGACAAGTCCACACACAACTCGCGAAACCGCCGTGGCAGTTGCCCCGCCTCGGGGCCCGGCCGGCCTTTCTCCAAGCCGTCCACCAGGCGTTCATACTCCGCCCAGCGCTGCTGGTTCTTGTGCTCGAAATCTCCTACGCTCATGGGTATGTCATGCGGTGCGAGTTCCCGATTTCAGTTTTTCCGGTCGTGGTCTGCCGGGTGTTTTTTCTCCTGCACCCAATGCGCCATGGCCATCAGGCGGCTCACCCCGGCCGCACCGCTGGCCCCGCTCAAGGCGCTCGCCTGGTTGGCGATTTCCTCGCGGCGACCCACCGACCACAAACCGGCCCGCTCGCGGAACAACACCAGCGCCCGCGTCTCATCCGCCGTGAGCCCCACCGGCAAGGGCACCGCCGCAATCGGCGGCGGGGCCGCCAGCCGCGGCAGCACCGGCGCCCGTTCATAAATCACCACCGTGCCGGCCGCCAGATCACCCAAGCGTTGAAACCGCTTGGTGGCCAGACAACTCGCCATCCCGAAGCCATACGTGAACAGCGGCATCCCATCCACCCACCGCAGGAGGTTCCTCACCAACGACTGGCCAAGCGTGAGCGGCGAACCCGTGACCTGCACCACCCGCAAACCCACGATCCGCTTGCCGGGCGTGGCCCCGCGCCGACCCGCCTCAAACACCATCGGATAGAACCACTCCATCAGAAAGCCCGCCAAAGTCAGCATCCCGAACGCCACCCGGTTGCCCAGCGCCATCCCGGACCAGGCCAGCCCGATCGAGGCTGCGGTCATCACCACCCCGCGGATCGCCAGATCGATCGCATAGGCGCCGATCCGCAACATCGGCCCAGCCACCCGCAGGCGGATCTCCACGCCTTCCGCGAGTTCCACTGCCTGCAAGGTGTCGAGTTTGGCTGCCGTCAACATCGATTGATGCGCCAGCCTAGACGCTTTCCCCGCCGCGTAAAGCCCCGTAAACCGATTTCTGCAAACGGCTCCCAATCACAGGTTCCCCGTCAGTTGGCTGGTGGGCTGCCGGTTGGACCGGATCCGGTGCCGGGAAGCCAGCAAAGCCGCCGGTCCGGTCGTCATGAACCGTAAAGAAATAAACCTTACAAAATCCGCAGGTTCGCATGGAATGTATTTGGTAAAATGATGAGGGGTAAAATGATGAAGAACTGGAATCGGGCTTCCGCTCTCGGGAGTTCTGATCTCTTCTTCCATGATTTTACCCTTCATCATTTTACCAAATTTCCGAATGATCAGACTTCTAACGCCATGTCTATTTGTTTACGGCTCCTTAGGATCAGCCCAAGCAGTTCGGGCGGGTCGCCACCGCCGCCGACCTTGAGCCGGACCCCGCCGACAAGGGCCATCCCCCGCTTCGTGTTCGCCTCGTCATCCAGCATCTATGGCCCGGAAACTCCGCTGCCGGCCGAGGAAACGACCCCGGCCAACCCGTGCAGCCCCCACGCCCTGACCAAGCCGCGGTAGGGCGTGGCGGCCTCGCCGCGCCCTGACTGCCCTGCGGCTGCAACGGCCCATGAATATGCCAGGGTGCTGCGCTTTTCTTGCGCTTGCCAGGTGCCACACCATCGCGCCGCCCATGCGGGCGGAAAAGTGGGCGGCCCGAGGCCGGGCCGCCCTTGATTGTTGAAGAACAGCGCTAGCATGGGGCCAACGTCTCCGTGCAAACGGAAGCGGTATTGGCAACGTTCGAGGTGGACTGATGCCGCACCAAGTGAATGCGGTGCAGCGCCGGTTGCGGCGGGCGGGTGGTGGGGATCGGCGTCAGAGCGGCTGCCATCCGGTCCGCAGGCATCCCGATCGCAGGCCGACCGATCTGCCGATCGGCATCCCCGGGACGTGCCCGGTGGCACTTTCCGCCGGTCCTCAAACCAGTTTTTTTTGATTTTTTTGCTTGCGTGGCGTGAGCAACGCGGATAATTCGGGGCATGCGCAAACATATGACGGCAGTTGGCATTTGGAGTCTGACCTCGGTATTGGGCCTTGCCCAAGCTCCCACTCCCACTTCTCCTCCCATCGATTACGCGGCCCGCGTGCAGTCGGTGGAAAACCTCAAACAGCACATCGCCCAACGCGAGGAGCGCTTCGAGTTTCTCAAGAAGGACTTGCTCGCCTTGGATGCCCGGGTCGAAAAGCAGATCGATGACATTGTCAAGAGACTGGCGTCGCTCAAGGATTCGCAGGATTCCAAGACCAAGGTGGCCAATATCAAGGAGGACGTGATGAAGGCCTTGGTGCGGACGATCTGGCTCTACCGGCAAAAGCGGGTGGACGTGTTTGAGCGGATGCGCAAGGATTCGAACGTGCCCAAAGAAGAGCTGGAAAAAACCCTCAAAACATTTGACGACCGGATCGGCAAGCGCGTCGATCAGATCATGGAGCTGGCCAAATCGTTCCCCGGCCATGAGGACGTCGAGAAGTATGAATCCTACGGCACATCCTATTACAACGGCTGGAATCAGGTGAACTCGCAAGTCAGCGAGGAATGGAAACAAAACCGCCGTGCCAGCACCGCCGGCCGGGTGGCACGCCGCGATTTGTTGCAAGAACTTGACAAGGCGGTGGAAACCAATCAATCCCGCCGGGCCTCGATCGCCGACGCCCTGGCCAACCGCAAGCTCAGCGACAAGGAGCGTGCCCTGCAACAGGAGGAACTCGGCCGGCTCGATGCCACCATTGACAAGCTCAGGGCGGATCGGCGCGAGTTGGTGCTGCCTGACGGCGGCGGCGCATCCCGTGAAATCGGTGCCGGCGAGGCCCATGACGCCGAACAAATGTTAGACGACGCGCGGAGCGACTTGGCCCGCGATTTCTCGGACATCATGCGCAAGTATGCCGAACTCGACCCCGAGCGGACCCGGATCTTCGACTTGAAAGCGAACCTCAAGGCCCGCGAGGAGTGGTTGAAGAAAAATCCGCCCCCGGCCAAGTGAGCGGCCGCATGGTGAGCCTGGTTTTCCTCCACACCGCCAATCGCACACCGCACCGCCGCTCCCCCGTGGCGGCGCTTTCCGAACGACTCTCCGGCAAACGGCCACCCGACCGTCCCCTCGATGGCGGTGAACCCCGACTTGAGGCAGGAGCGAGGTGAACAGCCAGCCTATCGCAGCATGGGACTGCGGGGTCATGGTAGTGAATCGTTGGCGTGGGAATGGGCAGACCCCAGAGGGGCATGCCCGTCAAGTTATGGACCTGACGCCTTGTACCGGTAAGTTCCTCGCGAATTTCTGTATCAAGCTCGTCACAATCTCCGCCCCAACTGGACATCCTGCGGTCCGATCGGACCGCAGGATGTCCAGTTGGGGACTGCTGTTGCGGGTCACTGTCGGTAACAGGGATCACATTCCCTTAACTTGACGCGCATGCCCAGAGGGGCCACAGGCAATGCGGCGATCCTGGGTGTCGCCGCATATTGAATGTGACCTTTCACCCGGCAGGTGCGCCACGGTTGTCAGAGGTCGCAATAACAGGAGACTCCAATCATCCTGAGGGAGCTTGAGAAAGTCAATGGGTGGGTCGGAGAGCGGGAGAGGGGGGAGGCCATCTGCCATCGCTATTGCTTCCGCAAACGGAAGAAGGTGCGGTGGTTCGAGGGGGTGATGCTGATGATCTTGAGGTCGCCACGGATGAAGGGCGTGTCTGCTACGGGAACCCAGTGCGAGAGGTCGTCGCAGGTCTCAAAGATATATGAGGTGGCCACGCTGGGGGCGAAGACTTCGATGGTGCCTTCGGTTGCTTTCCGGATGCCGATCTTCGGGAGTCCGATGGTGAATCGTTGGTACACGTCCGTGACGGATATGTTGCTACCGCCAATGATGACCGGCAGGACGATATCGCCCTCCTGGGTCGGGCGGAGCGTGACATTTGCTGTCACAGGGACACCGTTGCTGATGGAATCGATGTCCCAGGTCATGACTCCAGCGGCATGCGTCACTGTTCCCGCAGTGGCCGTGGCGCTCACAAACTCGAACCCGGCGGGGAGCGCGTTGATGACGGCGATGCCGGTGGCCGCGTTGATGCCGCTGTTGGATAGGGTCAGGGAAAAAGCGAACGGCTCACCGAGGTGCAACTCGCTGGCGTGAGCAGCGATGCGGGCCGCCAGTTTCGGCTCGACCTGGCCGATGGTGTTGAACACCGTCGGAGTTTCGACCACGTCGTTCGAGTCGAAGACGATGGCGGCCTTGTTCTCGATGCGGGTGCCAAGTGCCAACCCGAGCTTCGGCTTCACCCGGAAGGTCACCTGACCTTCACCGCAATGGGTATCCGCGTTGTTGGGCGGGAGGAAACCGGCCAAGGCATCATCCGGATACTGGTTATCCTGCGTGTCCCTGGCCACCATGCGCCATTCGAGGCGGCCGTTCTGGGGATTGAATGTCGCCGTGATGTCCACGGCCAGTTGCCCCACGGTGATCCCGGTGATGGCGATGGAACTCGTGGGCGGCAGGTCGCGTGTCGAGAAGTTGAGTTGTCCCGATGGCACGGCGATCACGCGGTCGCCATAGCGGATCTCGCCGAACTCCACCGTGGACCAGTCGAGGTTCGAGTCGAGATAATCCACCACCACCAACTCCTGCACCGGCGCGGTGGCCGTGGCGAAGTTCTCAAACCGAATCATGTAGTCCATCGCGTCCTGCGAGGAAATGAGCCGATCCGGTCCGACACCTAGCGGGCCGATCTTGTCGTTGGGATCATAGGATCGCACGACGCAGAAGTCTGGAGTTGGTGTCTTTGGTGCCTTCGGTGCATCCTTCCTCAGGCCCGCCTTGCCGTCGGAAAGCGCCGCCCAATCGGCGTCTGATAGCACGATGCCGCTTTGCGGTAGAAGGCTGCTGCCGCCACCCGGTTCGCTACTAGAAGCGGCAGGTGCCGGGATCGACGCCGGAGCCGGGGCAGACCCTGCGCCTCCTGCGCATTCCGGCGGTGTATTCTTGCAAGGTATAGCTCCCATCGCAGCGCATAAACGAGCTTTGCTTGCCTCGAGTTTCCCGAGTTCGACCTTCAGTTTCTCTTTCAGTTGTTCCCGCCTGTGGATGCCAAAGTCGCATGCGGCTTTGCAGGCTTCTTTTTCAAGTTGATTCACAAAGTCCTCACACACCTTTTCCTTGAAATCTTTTAATTCAGCGATCTCTTGTGTGAGTCTTATGATCGCACTTTCGATCGCCTTGATCTGCTCAAGCACGAGGTCAATCTTCGTTGCCAGCGTGTTGCAGTTGTCTGCCTGCTCGACTCCCAGGTAAATCTGTTCTGGCCGATAGCATTGAGGGGATAGTATCCCCGGGATCTCCATAGGGAATGAGGCTTGATATCCGGGAGCTACGGACGATTGATAGAAGAAATACGTCGGCCACCCTTCGGCCGGGGGCTGGATTGCGGGGTCTAGCCCGACAATCCTGAACAGGACCGCCACATCCTCCAGGTCCGTTAGTCCCGGGTTTCCAACTGTTACGGTGAAGGTGCCGGACCGCCCGAACCGAATCGCCGAAGGTCCACCCAATTCGATTTCCGGGTCACCCGCCCCGCCATCCACAATCTCAAACCCCTTCGGGATGCTGGCAATTTCTCCTCCATCCAAGACGAGGATGTCATAGGCCCCTGCGACGGCGGAGCGCAGATCGAAGCGCAGCGTCATCTCGGTGGTATCCGGAGGGTAAACCGGTTCACCCGTGATGACAGCGCTCTCAGAGCTTGTCAGCATCGTAACGGTGTTCAGTCCGAATCCCGTCCCACGCAGTTGCACTGTGATGCTTCCTGCGTTGCCGCCCTGTTTATGCGAGATACCACTTAAGTGGAGGGTGGTGAACTCGGCCCGGATCGTGGCGTTGATCACGCCCGCCGCAAGCCACGGTGCGAATACCAGGACGTAGCACTTGTTAGCGGCGTTGGCGCTGAGCGGAACCTCAGCGTGCAGGTTTGAAACGTAAGCCTGGGCGTAATGATCGTACTCATAAACGGAGGGGAGGTGCTCGCGGGTGGCTAGAACGCGGAACGCCTCGATGTCGGCATCCGGGGGGAAGTCGCTGATGGCTTGCGTTTGCATCAATCCGGCCTGAGCGCTCTCCTGGCTTGGTGCCCGGTTCGCAAACCTAACATCGGACGATAGCGCGCCTAACTTCGGTGCGCCCAGGCCAGCCAGTGACAGCTTGGCACTCGCGCCTCCGCCTCCGCCTGCCGCATCCACGGTAACGACCAAGCTATGATCGGCGGGCACATCAATCTCGAAGTAATAGAGTCCGTGCGACTGCATGGTGACCGGCAGATCCACCCCAACGGGCAAGGCCACGACGGTGTGGATGGGGATGGCGGTCAAGCCCGACTCCCAGAGGCGAATGTTGCCGTCGGAATGGCCCGTGGCAATCGTTGCGCGGTCCGGGGAGAACGCCACCCCTTCGATCGTGCTGGGAGCCACGTTGGCGGGACGGAACATCTGCACGACGCGGCCCGATCCGACTTCCCACAGATATGCCATTCCCGGCAAGCCACGGTCAGCAGCGGCGATATAGAGGCCGTCCGGCGAAAAGACCGCATCGGACAAGGGGCGACCTTGCTGAAGAACCGACACCGCAGCTCCGGTCTGGGTGTTCCAAATGCGGATGACGCCATTGCCGTCCGCAGTCAACGCACGGGTGTCGTCGGGTGAGATTGCCACCGCATTGACGATCTGGGTGTGGCTGGTCCACTGATAGAGGATGGCCCCGGTGGCGACATCCCACAGGATCGCCTTCTTGTCCGACCCGCCGGTAAGGGCCCGAGTGCCGTCGCGCGAGAAGGCCACTGCGGTTACGGATGCGCTGTGGCCGGTGAGCGTTCGCAGAACATTCCTGGTCACCGCATCCCAGATTCGCGCGATGCCGCGAGTGTCCCCGCCAAGCACCATCGCGCCATCCGGTGAAAAGACCGCCGGGCAGGGTTCGCCGCTCGGGGTCGCGATCCGCCGCGCTTCAGAGAAGGTGCGCCCATCCCAGATGCGGATGGTGCCGTCGCGGGAACCGGACAGGACTTCATCGTTGGCCGGCGAGAATTGCACCGTGCTCACTGCCGCCCCGTGGCCGATGAAGGTGCCCAGCAGCGCGTTCGATGCCGTCGCGTGACTCTGCAAATTCCACATTGCCACCCGGCTGCCGGACGCCACGGCGAGCCGCACGCCATCGGGAGAGAAAGCCAGGTCGCCGGCGCTAACGACACTGGTTCCGCCACCACCGTCCGCCGGCATCACCAGCACCCGATCCGGAGTGCTCGCCAAAGTGGGAAGAGTGATGGGAATCGCCACGGTGTTGTTAGCTTTGTTGGTCTCGTTGACCAGACCGCGTTCATCCGTCTTGAGAATCAGGTAGTAGTTGCCACCACTTATCTCCGGCAACGAAAGATTGTTCGTCACCGTGTAGGTAGCGCCCGCCGCCAGAGAGAGACCGCTGTTCCCAATGAAGCTCCCCACCATGGTGTCACCGGAGTCCAGAATCGAATTTTGTGAGAGGTAGAACGTGTCATACCATCGATCCGTCCAGTGAGCCATGGCAACGCCCCTGCCACTGTTCATCACTGAATAGGTAACTGCACTGGCACGCTCGAAACTCACCACTGCAGGCACGAGGTCCGGCAGCTCGTCTTGAGCTGCCATCGTGACCATATCCGGCCCGGTGGTGACGCTGCCCAAGCCATCCGCGCTGCCGGCACCCTCCAGCCGGTACATGCCGGGCATGCCGCTGAGCATGTAGGTGAGACGAACCGCACCCGTCCCCGGGAACGGCCCCCACTTCACCATTCGATTCGTATCGTCCCACACACCGCTGTGGCTGATCGAGTGCGGCGTCAGCCCTGCCGGGATGCTCTCCGTTAGCGCATGGGATTTGACGCGGGATGGCGGCACCACCAGGAGTTCGATGGCCGGCGATGGCGTGTTGTTGGCGGAAATCGTCCGGCTCACCACCAACGGCGCAAGCGGGGTTGCGGTCGCGTAGTAGCCATTGGTGATGGGACTCGCCTCCAGACCGCCCACAAAAGCGCGGATCCGCAGGACCGTGTTGGAAGTGAAATCCAGCGATCCCGTGTAAAGCGCGGACGCCACCGTAGGGGCGGTGCCATCCAAAGTGTAGCGCAAGATAGCGCCAGAGGTCGCACAGGATACCGCAACCGACACCGGCAACGAGGGTCCACCGGTGACAGTGATCACCGGCCGGGCGACTGTGGGCGGGCGAACGGGGTAATCATCGCCACCTCCAGGCGCGGACGCCACGGCGATCACGCAGGACGCGGTTTCCTCCGTGGAATAGCCATTCACGCTCCACCGCCCCTGCACTGAATAAGTCCCGGCACTCCCGGAAGCCTGATAGCTCATTGTCGCTGAAGATCGTCCGGTGAACGGCCCCCATTTGACCAAACGGTTCGTCGGATCGAAGACCCCGTTCTCGGTGATGCCCGAGACCGTCAACCCCGGCGGCAGTATATCTTCATACGCCCAGCAAAGCGCACCCGTCATCTGCGTCGCCATGATCGAGACCTCCGGCAGCCACGGCGTGTTCGTCACCACGCTGCGTGTCGTCTCCAGCGTCGGCTGCGGCGCTTTGACCGCGAACCAGGCGTTGCGCACTTCGCTGGGAAACGAGTCCGGCGCAAACCCAGCGGCCCGGATGAGCGTGGCCGTCGCCACCGGCACGCTGCCCGTGTAGAGCGTCGAGAGCGCACTCGGTGCCGTTCCATCGGTGGTATAGCGGACGCCGGCCCCGGGCGTGCTACAGCTCATTGTCACCGTCACCGGCAATGTTGTGCTTCCGGCAGGAGTAATCAACGGCTTGGCCACCGTTCCCGGACGAACGGGGTAATCATCGCCACTTCCTGGAGCGGACGCCACGGCGATCATGTAGGACGCGGTTTCCTCCGTGGAATAGCCATCCACGCTCCACCGCCCTTCCACTGAATAAGTTCCGGCACTTCCCGAAGCTTGATAGCTCATTGTCGCTGAAGATCGTCCGGTGAACGGCCCCCATTTGACCAAGCGGTTCGTCGGATCGAAGACCCCGTTCTCGGTGATGCCCGAGACCGTCAACCCCGGCGGCAATATCTCTTCATACGCCCAGCAAAGCGCACCTGTCATCTGCGTTGCCGCGATCGAAATCTCCGGCAGCCACGGCGTGTTCGTCACCACGCTGCGCGTCGTCTCCAGCGTCGGCTGCGGCGCTTTGACCGCGAACCAAGCGTTGCGCACCTCGCTGGGAAACGAGTCCGGCGCAAACCCAGCGGCCCGGATGAGCGTGGCCGTCGCCACCTGCACGGCACCCGTGTAGAGCGTCGAGAGCGCACTCGGTGCCGTTCCATCGGTGGTATAGCGGACGACTGCCCCGGGCGTGCTACAGCTCATTGTCACCGTCACCGGCAATGACGTGCTTCCGGCAGGAGTGATCAACGGCTTGGCCACCGTTCCCGGACGAACGGGGTACTCATCGCCACTCGCGGCAGCAATGGTCACCGGGATCTCGACCGGCGTGAACGACCACGAGCCGTCCGCCGATAAGCGACCACCGGGAACATGCGTCCCGGGCGGACCGGTCAGCCGATAGGTGAACTGAACCACGGGTGTCGCGGTGAACGGTCCCCAGCGAATCACCCGCTGATCCGGCAGCCAGACGCCGCCACCCGTGACGTTGGTCACCGCTACCGATGCCGGCAGGAACTCCTCGTAGGCGTGGCAGATTGTTCCCGCAGCCGCCGTCACACTGAGACTCACGAGCGGTTGCTGCGGAATGTCGTTGGTCGCGCTGCGTGCCACGAATGCCGGTGCACCGTGGGCGACAGAAGTCGCCAACATCAGCGCAAGCGGCAGTATGCAGCGGGTGGTCATGGGTCGAACTCAGTTGCAACTGTCTGGTGGATATGCGAGATCTTGAACATCTTCATGGGGAAAACCCTTCGTGCTCCGTCAGACTCGACTGCCGCCTTACGGTCCCGGTTTCCAACATTGGGGACGACCGGCGCCGTCGTTGTGATAGACGCCGCCACTCTCCTTCAAAAAGCCCGCCCGGGTGACGTAATCCGTCGGAATCGGATTCGGACCTGTGCCCCAGGTTTGGCCATTGCGCCACGCTTCCAAATAGGCTGTAACCTCTCCGGCCTCCAAAATCCAGTTGGAGTTGGCATCCGCCGGGTGGTAGGCCGTGTTGGCAAACTCATACGCCCCCATGTCCACTGTTCCCCCCGCAATCCGCAGGTCCCCGTCGAAGTCCGTCGTGGGCAACTGCGGCGCATCGTTCTTTCCCGCATTCACGCAGGGCGAGCTGCTTGTCAGGTGGTAGTCACCATTCACCGCATCGGCGAAGGCGGGTGACACGTTGATGTTGCCCGCGGACAGGTCCCAGATACCGGATGTCCCGCTCGCGTTGTTGTTCACGAACTCTTTGCGCGAGCCGGTGCCAGTCAGGCAGACATCGTCGCCATCCAAGCCGGCGACGTTGCCGAACAGGATGTTGTTGTACGCGTTCACAAGTTCCGTCGTGCCATCCAGAACAATGCGCAGCCCGCCGCCCTTGGCCACAGCGTCGTTTTCCGTGAATGTGTTGTTCACCAGGTCCAGCCGCGTGCGTGGTTTGACCCACATCCCGGCGCCGTCACCGGTGCTGGTAAGACTGCGATTCTGGACAACCACATTGTTCAGCACCTCGATTGTGTAGCCGTCAAGGAGGAATCCGCCGCCGGCACCGTTCAGATTGGTATTCCCCGACACCCTGTTGCCGTCGATCGACATGGAACTCGTCGCGTGACTCTGCAACAGTAACGCCCCAGGACCTGAGTTCCCGCTGATCGCGTTCCTGTTCAACGTCACCGTTGCCGACGCCGCACTTTGCGACATGTACAGCCCTCCGCCGTAGGAGGGGGCGGAGGAGTTCCCGCTGATCGTGTTGCCGCTCAACGTCACCGTGCTGCCACCCGACACATACACCCCTCCGCCGTAGGAGAGGGTGGGCAGGCCGCCGGAGGATGTGGAGGAGTTCCCGCTGATCGTGTTGCCGCTCAACGTCACCGTGCTGCCACTGCCACCCGACACGCAAACCCCGCCGCCGCAAGAAATGGACAAGGTGTTGTTGCCGGGGTTGGAGGAGCTGGAGGAGTTCTCGCTGATCGTGTTGCCGCTCAACGTCACCGTGCTGCCACTGCCACCCGACACGTACACCCCTCCGCCGTAGGAGCTGGTGCCGCTGTTCCAGTCGTATTTGAGGGAGGAGGAGGAGTTCCCGCTGATCGTGTTGCCGCTCAACGTCACCGTGCTGCCACTGCCACCCGACACGCAAACCCCGCCGCCGGAGGAGGCCCGCGTGTTGCCGCCGCTGGGGATGCTGGAGTTCCCGCTGATCGTGTTGCCACTCAACGTCACCGTGCTGTCACCCGACACATACACCCCGCCGCCGGAGGGGGTATCCCCGGTGGAGGAGTTCCCGCTGATCGTGTTGCCGCTCAATGTCACCGTGCTGCCACCCGACACGTACACCCCG
The DNA here is from genome assembly GCA_026397725.1 of Verrucomicrobiota bacterium. Taxonomy (GTDB): domain Bacteria; phylum Verrucomicrobiota; class Verrucomicrobiia; order Verrucomicrobiales; family Akkermansiaceae; genus Luteolibacter. The sequence goes on from JAPLUI010000276.1 coordinate 43,161, forward strand.
CCGCCGGTACAACTGTAATAATTCGTAGCGGAGTTCCCGCTGATCGTGTTGCCGCTCAACGTCACCATGCTGCCACCCGACACGTACACCCCGCCGCCGGAGGAGGATGTGAAGTTCCCGCTGATCGTGTTGTTCGCAATGCTCACGCTGACGCCGCTGCCCACCGCGACATTGATGCCACGTCCAACCGTGGCCGTATTCCCGGTTACAGTGGTCAGTTCCACCAGCACTGCGCGGGTTGCGCCGCTGATCGTCATACCGTCGCCCTCGGACGTCGCATCGCGGTTCACCACGCAATTGCGGACGGTCGCATCGCGGCAGGCCGTGATCTCCACGCCGATTCCTTTGGCACTGCTGGCGGCGAGAAAACGGCAGTTCTCAATGAGGACATCGGCTGTTGCCGCCGTCGCAATCATCAGCGCACCCAAGGTGTTGTTTCCACAATTTCGCAGGAACGTGATTCCGCCGACGGTGATGTTGGCGGCGGCGGTGCTGCTGATGTTGAGCCCCCGGCCATTGCCGTCCGGGTCAATCGTCACCTGCTCCCGGCCGACGCCATCCGCGGCTTGCACAGTCAGAGCGAAGCCTTCCGTGCTGTTGAAGTTGAAATTGCCGATGTAATAGCCCGCGGCGAGCTTGATGGTGTCAGAAACGCCGTTGATCGCCGCGATCGTCAGCGCGCTCTGCAATTCCTGCGCAGTGCTGACGTTGAACACGTCTCCTCGCGCCGTTCCTCCCAGCATCAGCACCACCGCCGCCATCGCCTTGACGGACATGAACCGATTTGAAAAACTCCCGCATGAGACGGCGGATTTGGACAAGGGATACAGGTTGGTTGACGGATTCATGAGCAAAGTCCTTCCTTCCCCGCGAAAATAGGTGTCTGCCCCGCTTTGCCAAGATGTTTCGTTGGAAATTTTCGCGATTGCTTTCGGCGGCGGCGGGGAGCTACTCTATGGCATCAAGATGGCCCCGTGGTGGGGACGCCTGATGGATCAAATATCGTGACCCCTCGTTTAACCAGCTTCATCCTGATGGCGGTTCTGCTAGCCAGTGGCAGCGCCTGGAGAACCGTCGCCCAGACGCCGTCGCCCGCCGTGCTCGTCCCTAACACACCGGTCGCCAGCCAGGGCGGGCCGCAAATCCAGTTTGCCGAGAGCGAGCATGACTTTGGCAAAATCGAGGGTGGTGCCATCGTCAAATTCGACTTTGTCTTCACCAACATCGGCACCGCCACCCTGGAAGTCACGGAGGTGCGGTCTTCCTGCGGTTGCACCACCACCGGGGCCTGGTCGAAGAAGGTCGAGCCGGGCCAGACTGGCACGATTCCGATCCAGTTCAACAGCGGCACCTTCTCCGGCCCGATCCACAAAACCGTGACCGTCACCTGCAACACACCCGCCCAGCCGCAGACGATTTTGAATCTCAAAGCCACCGTCTGGCGGGCCATCGACGTCAATCCCACCACCGTGTATTTCAGCCCGCAGGCCGAGGCTCAGCTTGGCGAGACCAAGGTCATTCGCATCGTGAACCACACGGAGGTGCCGCTGGAGCTGTCCCCGCCGGCCTGCTCTAACAATGCCTTCACGGCGGAACTCAGGACGCTCAAGGCAGGCAAGGAATTTGAAGTGCGCATCTCGACCAAGCCACCCTTCGATGCCGGCTCCGTCCAAGGCGCGATCACGCTCAAGACCTCATCGAAGAACCTGCCCGTGATCACCATCAATGGCACGATCATGGTCCAGTTGCCAATCGTGGCGATGCCGACGCAACTCACGCTTGGACCCGCCCCGCTGGCTGCCGCCACCAAGGTGGGGGTGATTCTCCGCAACATCGGCACCGCCGCCGTGTCCATCTCCGAACCCACCGTCAATGTGCCGGGCGTGGCAGCGACCCTCAAGGAACTCCAGCCCGGTCGCATCTTCCACATCGTCCTGAGTTTTCCCGCCGGCTTCGAAGTCAGGCCCGCCGCGCCCGCAGAGCTGAGCGTGAAGACCAGCCATCCACAATACCCCATCGTCCGGGTGCCCATTGTCCATGGGCCGCGCGAGCCCCGACCGCAGTCCACGATGGAACCACCCCGTCCGCACGCCGTGACCGAGCCGCCGGCAGTCCCCAGCCCGCAGCAGGCACCACCCGTCAAGCCGCCACCCGCTGCCGATACTCTGACGCGACCGACCGCTCCCTCCATGCCAGAGAAATAACTCCGCCCGGCATTCAGTCCATTCCACTTGGCTGCGCAGGTGCGGTGCAGGTATGGAGTGCGGTGGGAAGCGCAGCGCCACACCGCTGTGGCTAAATCCCGGCGCTCACTGCGGCCGGGCAATCGTCCGGTCCGTCATCAAGTATAAGAATGGACGCGGCTGTGACAATTCTTGGTCTTACTTGATCATTGAATGTTGGAAGTTGAATGTTGAATGTTGAATGTTGAAATCTTCGGCGTGAGGAATGGGGTAGCCGCAGCTCTAACGGTTTAGCCAAAGCGGTGTGGCGGGCTGCGCCCTTCCCACCGCACTCCAGACTTTGGCTGCGCCCGGGCAGGTGAAGGTATGGAGTGCGGTGGGAAGCGCGGCGCCACA
>JAPLUI010000155.1 GCA_026397725.1 Verrucomicrobiota bacterium
GCGCGTGCGCGCGTGCGAGTCAAGAATTATTTATTGCGCACATGAAATATATTTCGAACCGGCAGAATCGTTGGAAAATCAACGGATTCCGAATTCAGCGGCCTCCGGCCGCGGGGCCTATGTCCAGAGATCTGAACTCTTCCCGCGTTTTGCTTGTAACCAGATTGTGGAGCGAAATCTCCGCCCCCGACTGCCATCCGTCCCGATCATGACCCAACCCACCCAATGCCCGCGCTGCGGCACAGCCCTGGCTCCCGGCCTAACCGGTCGCCAATGCCTGTCGTGCTTGCTCCAAATCAACGGATTTCCGAATTCAGCGGCCTCCGGCCGGGGGGCCTATGTCCAGAGATCTGGAGCTTGTGGTGGTGGAAGAAAAGCGCGTGTTCATTCGCTCCTCATGGTCACCTCAGCCTCACGGCCAGTCACGGCGCGGCGAGGCCGCCACGCCCTACCTTTACCGGGAATCCAGCTTGCTCGACAGCTCGGCTCTGTTGAGGTCAAACGCTGAGTTCTGCAGGTTGTTTGCGAAGGGCACGCCCAGGACAACCGGCTCGTCTGGAACGAGGCGCGGTTTTGTTTCGTCCAGGGGCGCGACAAGAACCTCGGCGGCAACAGCCTGTTCCGCAGCGAGGAACGCATCGCCACCGAGAAGCGTTATCTCAAACGCAAGTAGTAACGCCAATTCCTTGTCAATTCAAGGTCCAGCCCAGGAAGTGTGAGGTCGTTGGTTTGCAGCGGAGAGCTGTGACAAAGGCCGGTGCTCCTCACTGCACCTTGGCGGCGCCTTTCACGTCCAGCACGACCACGGTGGCAATCGGATCGGCGGCCTGGGAGGGGAGGTGGATGCTGAGGTGACCGCCGTCTTGGTCGATTGGCAGGGACGCGTCGTTAGCCAGCAGGGTGGCCTTGATCGGTTCGTTGGTTAGGCCCGGCAGCACGAGCTTGCCGGCGGGCCACTTGAACACCTGCAGATAGAGGCGGGTGTTGCCATCCGGCAGGGTGCGGGTGGTGCAGCGGCCCCACTCGGGGGCGGTGGGGAACGGACTGGCGCTGGTGCCGTGGATTGCCGCGCCGTTGACCTTCATCCAGGCGGCGATGCCTTGCAGTCGCTCGACGCTGGGAGCGGGGATGAGGCCTTCGCCGGTGGGGCCGACGTTGAGGAGATAGTTGCCGCCCTTGGAGGCGATGTCGATCAGGTTGCGGACCAACATTTCGGTGGATTTCCAGGCCTGGTCGTGGGCGGAGTAGCCCCAGGTGTCGTTCATGGTCATGCAGGATTCCCAATCGATGCCGGGCAGGCCGGAGGCGGGGATTTCCTGCTCGGGCGTGCAATAGTCGCCTTTGAATTTGCTGTCGGAATTGAAGCCGGCCATGCCATTGCGGCCCTTGTCAACGCGGTTGTTGATGATGAGGGAGGGGGATTTCTTGCGCAAGTAGTCGTAGAGATCGACCCCGCGTTCGTGGGTCCAGGCACCTTCCCATTCGCCGTCAAACCACAGGATGCCGGGCTGGTAGGCGAGGAGTTCATCCAACTCGGCCTTGAGGTAGGCGGTGAACTTGTCCATGTCCGGCTTGGCGGTGGCGGCGTTGCCGCGCCACGGCGCCTTGTCGCCCCACTCGGGGTGGTGCCAGTCCATGATCGAGTGATAGAAACAGAGCCTGACGCCGTGTTTGGCGCAGGCTGCGGCCAGCGGTTTGAGCAGGTCTTTCCGGTAGGGTGTGGAGCCCACGTCCCAATCCGTCTGCGCCGAGTCCCACAGGCAGAACCCGTCGTGGTGCTTGCTGGTGATGACGATATATTTCATTCCGGCCTCCTTGGCCAGGCTGACCCAGGCCTCCGCGTCGTATTTGACCGGGTTGAACTGCTGCAGCAGCGGGGAGTATTCTGCGGTCGGAATCTTCGCCATGCTTTGGATCCACTCGACCCCGCCGCCGTATTTTTTCCCGTTCCACTCACCGGCTGGCACCGCATAGAGCCCCCAGTGAATGAACATGCCGAAGCGGGCCTCGCGGAACCAGCCCATGCGGGCGTCGTGCTCCGCTTTGGTTTCGGCGTGGGCGGGAAGTGCGCAGCCAAGAGCGGCGGTGAGGGCGGCCATGGAGAGGAGTGGTTTGAAGTTCATGGTGGTCAATCTGGCAGATGCTTCAACGCAAGTCAAGCGGACGATGGGTAAATCACAGCCTCAGTGGTTGTCAGCGTGCCTCCGGCAACGGGGCCCAGCCGCCGGCCTTGGTGGTATCGCGTGCGGCATGCTTCTGCCAAGTGTCTTTTTGATAGAGCAATTGGAGGAAGACGCCGCCGATGACCGGGCGGCCGGTGAAGCCGACCTTGCGGCCGGTCTTGGTCTGATACCAATCGGTTAGAGAAGCGCGGTCCGGGGTTTCCTGGATGAAGCGCAGCACCGGTGCGACGAGCGCGTCGAAGTCGTCGCGGTTTTGGGTGAGGGTGGCGGTCCACAGCAACCAATCGAGTTTGGTATAATCCTTGCGGCTGTCGAGCGGCAGACCGAAGGGGTTCTGCGTTTTGCGATAGAAGGCCATTTCCTTGCTGCGCACGGCATCCGGAAACAGGCCGAGCCCGAGAATGCGATCCCACACGAGGTTGTATTTCTGACTCCAGGTGCCGGGCCGATCAAAGGCCAGCCGGAAATGGTCGCCGTCATCCGCTTCCTTCACCCACCGTGCGGCGAAGTCTTTGGCCAGCTTGGTGTATTCGGCGGCTTTGGTCTGTTCGCCGCGCATGGCACAGAGCTTGCCGTAGGTGCCTAGCGCGCAGATCGCCTTGGCGGATAGATTCACGTTGTGGGCGAGGTGGCCGGCGAAGTCGTCGGTACAGAGTTGGTTTTCCGGATCGAAGCCCTTGGCCTTGAGGTACTCCGCCCACTGGCTCAGTTGTGGCCAGTAGAGTCCGGCGAATTCGGCGTTGCCTTCCATGTGTGCGACGGCGCCGAACAACAGCAACAGGTTGCCGCTTTCCTCAACCGGCATCTGGTTGTCCTCGGTGCGCTCGCCGCCGCCATAGCGCTGGCCGTTGGCGTGCGGATAGGTGCCGAGGTCATGCGGCGCGAAGGGGAAACGCCAGCGGGCGGAAGCCGCGTAGTTCATGAAGGGCACGACGAACGACTTCGCCAGCTTCGGCCCGAACAACAGGAACTGCGGGGCCATCGGATAGAACACGTCGGAGGTGGCGATGCAGCCGTTACTGTGGTTCTCCTTGCAGAATTGCAGCGGCTGCCCCTTGGCATCGGCCACGAATTTTCCCGCCGCAAAACACTGGCGGTAGGCCAGCACGCCAATCCGCGCATAGGCCTCGCCCCCGGCCTGGCGCAGGTCGGCTGAAAGCTCCTGGTCAAACGCCGCACAGCGCTGGCCCAAGGCCTCGTAGTCCTTGGCCGAGGCCTGCAGCAAATCCGCCGCCTCCCATCCGTTGCGCCGCCAATACGGCCGCAGGTTCGTCTGCATGTATTGGATCGAAAACAAATCGTCATAGGCCAGCATCAGCCAGCGTGAAACGGCCGCCGTGCCGACCTGCCCGAAATCAAATGCCATCCGCAACGCGGTCTCGCCCCCGGGCCCGGCCACGCCGGGTGTTGCTCCGGCCACCGCCTCGCGGACCTCCGCTTGCGGTGCCGCCAGATAGAGATAACCCCAGTCGATCCGCACATCGTCACCCGCCTTTTCCAGCACCTTTTGCGCCACCGACCCGACCCGCAGCACGCACAGGCCAGGGACCTTGCTCACCGCTTCGGGGCATACGGCCTGGTCGGGAGTGTTGACCGCGAGTTCGCCGCTGGCCGAGAAGTCCAGCGTGAGCGTGTGCTTGCCGCCGTCGGTCGCGACGGCGTCGCAGGTGACGTAGGTGACCGGCCGCGACAGGAGGTCGAGGTCGTCTGGCAGGGCCGGGGTCATGAAGGTCAGGCGCAGCGAGATCCCGCCGCCGGCGAAGGTATAGATCGTGCGGGTCGGCAGGACTTCGAGTTGGGTTTGGGGCAGCGGCGCAGGGCCGTTCGCCGGCTTGCCCATGATTTGATAGGGTGTGCCGTCGAGTTTCACGCTGCATTCGAGCCGGTGGGGTTTGCCGCTCCAGTGGGTGGTGGGGCCGTCGGTGAGGCGATCCTGCGGCGACCAGATGCTGAAATACGGATCGCAGGCCACCAAGGGCACCGCCGGAGGCCGCAACGGTGGCAGGTCTTGAGCGTTCATCAGGCTGGCTGAGCCCAGGGTCGCGGAAAACAGCAGCGGGAGGAATCGTGGGGGAGTTCTCATGACTGAGACACGATTACAGTGACCTTGGATTGAGTCTTTCAAACCTCAGATAAGATTGATTCCGAATGGTGGTCAAGCCGCTCTTCAGGCAGCCTGCCACTGGTGCGTGTACGCCTCCAAGAACCGGGACCCCGGCGACGGACCGGACGATTGCCCGGCCGCAGCGAGCGCCGGAACTTAGCCACAGCGGTGTGGCGCTGCGCTTCCCACCGCACTCCATACCTTCACCTGCCCAGGCGCGAGCCAAAGTCTGGAGTGCGGTGGGAAGGGCGCAGCCCGCCACACCGCTTTGGCTAAACCGTTAGAGCTGCGGGGTTCCCATGAGGCACGCCGAGGATTTCAACATTCAACATTCAACATTCAACATTCAACATTCAA
>JAPLUI010000422.1 GCA_026397725.1 Verrucomicrobiota bacterium
AATCGGCCCGGCCGCCGAAAGGCGGGAGGCGCAAACGCCAGTGATGACCGCGAGGAAGAGGTGGAGTTGTTTCATGACGTTCTCATTTCTTCAAAAAATTCATTCTTCCTTACCGGTGAACTCCAGCTTTTGTCCTGGCTGAGTTGCACGTTCGACGATCCTATTCGTCCACGGGTTCAACAGGCGGAGTGTTCCGCCAACGGTCGAGGTGATTTTCAGTTTTGTCACCTTGCCGTCTGTCTGTTCTGCGGAAACCAGGAACCCGCCCTGCGCGCGCAGGTTGCTGAATTTCGCATCCTGCTCCTGTGGCCAGCAGGGAAAGACCCGGATGGTGTCCCCGACGCTCTGCATCAGGAATTCGGTAACAATGGCCGCCACACCGATGCTTTCCGTCATGAACGTGCCGTGTGCACACCCGACCCAGACCAACAAGCCGTTGGGCAGTTCCCGGTTCTTGAACCATGCTTTCGTGACCGGGACGGCCTCCGGCATGGACAGCCGGGCTTTGGCAATATTGAACATCACATGGGAATTGACGGCGCCAAGGTTGGTGTCCCTGATGGTGCGGCGGAACAGCTCCTTGACCGGTTCCGGAGAGAACCAGGTGACTTGTTCCGCAGGAAATACCGGTGAGGCCGGCACGGTGATGTTGTGCTCACCGACCTCCTGGTACTTGCAGCCGGCCCAATCCACCACCACCGGTTTGCCATTCGCATCCAGCGCCACCGGATAGTCCGCAAGCAGGGCTTTCATGGCGAGGCACTCGGCGGCCAGGTCCCGGTCCTTGTCGAGTTCCCTGGACGCCCTGTCGAAGGCATCAAAGGTGTAATGCACATAGGCGATATCGAATGGACAGTTATCGATACCCGGATTGCCATGCTCGGGACTGTATGACGGCCCTAGCAGGATCTTGCCGGCGGCATCCTTGCCGCACTGTTGCATGAACGATAGGTAGAACCGGGCCGCCTCGCGGAGTGACGGATAGATATTGGCCTCCAGATAGGCGCGATCCGGATCGCACAGATGCTTGTGCCACAGATTCTGCGCCGTCATCCCGACCATGCCGATGGTCATTCCCCATGGACTCATGACGAGCGAGCGCTTGTTCACGCTGGTACAGGCGGCGGGATCGGGTTCATGCAGAAACTGGCTGATGTTATAATACACCCCCTCACAATCAAAAACCTCTTTGGCCTGCCATTGCGCACGGGGCAGCAACCGGCTCACATAAGCGATCCAGGGGTCGGCGAGTTGCGGGTGATTGGCTGAAATCACCGACCAGAACGGCTGCCATGAATTGTAATTGAAATGGAAATCCGCGTGCCATGGGGTGTCGTCCGTTGCCAGCGGGGGCATCAACGCCACCGGGAACCTGCCACCCGGCTGGGAAACGGTTCTGGCGAAATACATCATCCGGTACCACCAGTGCTGCAGGTCGCGGTCAGCCAGTGCCACACCGCTGCGGGCCCAGAAATCGCGCCAGACGTTCTCATGGCCGGCAATCAGTTGTTCCGGTGAGTGTGCCACTTCAGCGACGGTTTTCTTCGCCAGCGCAATGGCGGCGCCGCGCACATCCCCCGTGGATATATCAAATGACGTGACCAGAGCGGCCACCTTGGTGCTGGCGGTCCCGGCAACTGCGACACAGTATTCCATCCCCTTGTAATCAATGTCGCCCGGCAGCGTGACATGCAGCCAGTCCACGCCGTCGGT
>JAPLUI010000058.1 GCA_026397725.1 Verrucomicrobiota bacterium
CCGGCGCTCCAGGTGACTCCGGACAGCGGCGGATTGTGGATGCAGTTCTACGAGTGCGAGGGCTACTACTGGGCATCCATCTCGCGCCTTGCGGCCACCCTGGCGGGAATCGATCCGGCGGGCGGTGCCACGCTGGCCGCCGAGGCGGAGGCGTATCGCCAGGACCTGCGGGCAGCCGTGGAGCGATCCATCGCGCTGTCGCCGGTGGTGCCGGTGCGCGACGGCACGTTCCATTCGGTCATTCCGTTCGCCTGTTATGTGCGGGGCCTGAGCACGGGTGCCTGGGGTTGGCAGCGTGATGGCTCGGGCACGCATGTCGGTCCCTTGTATTGGGAAACAGTGCAGTCGGCGGCGGCGCTGGTCAGCCCGGCCGGCCTGCTCCCGGTGGACGATGTTAGGGTTCAGGGGTACCTCGATGTGCTTGAGGACCGCTTGCTTCTGGAGAACCAAAATGTAGGCAATCGGGATTGGTTCATGGCCGGCTGGCAGTATCAGGGCGGATTGGAACGCACCTCTAACATGCATTTGGCCGGCGATGACATCCCGGTCTTCCTCCGTTCGTTCTTGAACTGCTACGCCATCGATATCCTTCCAAACGATGGGTATGTCTTCAACGAACACGCGACCCGCGGACCCCCGGACAAGATCTTCGAGGAGGCCGCCTTCCTCGAACGCTTCCGCAACCTGCTAGTGATGGAAGACGGCCGGAACCTGTGGCTGACGCGCGCCACGCCCAGGGTCTGGCTGGAGCAGGGCAAGAAAATCTCCGTGAAGAATGCGCCGACGCACTTCGGCACGGTGGCCTACGAGATCGTCTCCGATGTGGACCACGGAAAAATCACGGCCACGGTCGGGCTGCCGTCGCGAAACCCACCCGCAGGAGTTTGGCTGCGCCTGCGGCATCCCCAGTCCGCGCCCATCAAAAGCGTGACGGTCAATGGAAAGCAATGGAAGGACTTCGACCCGGCAAAGGAGGTCGTACGCCTGCACGGCGTGGCCGGCACCGTGAAAGTGGACGTGATGTATGCGCAATGATAACTACTTAGCCAGAAGAGGAACCCTGACAAAACAGCATGAATTTCCATACCCTGAATACCCTAATGAGAATCATCAACCCCCGGGATTGCATCCGACAATGCGCCCCTACCTTGGCGGCGAGTGCCGTGCTCTTGACGCTTGGCCTCAGCCAGACGCTTCGCGCCGCCATGATCCTGGATTTCTCCGCTGCCAGCGGGGTCACAGTCGATGGCAACAAACGCGTCACCACGTGGAATGACCTCGCCACCGGCAACGGCGCACAAAATGCCACGGTGCTCTTGTCCGGGACAGCCCCCGCAGACGGTTTGCGGGGTCCGCTCTATACGACAGCGACAACGAGTGCTGGCGTCACGAAGCCTGTAATCTACTTTGACGGCGACTTCAGACGGTTGCAGGTCACCGCGGGCACGCCTAACCAAGGCAGCCTGTTCCTGGTGTTCAACCAGACCCTCAACGACGCTGGGGATCGCCGGTTGCTAGGTTGGGGGGATTCTCAAGTGGGACGGAATGGTGTGGAGGTATTATCCCAAGCAAATACGGGTGCTGCCGTTAGAAACAACGGGGCGGGCAACGACGTGTGGAGTAGCGGCATGGGCGCGGTAGGGTCCACGTTCGAGATCTGGGGGCTTACTTGGGGGAGCACCGGTTCGCACCTGTACCGGAAGATTGGCGCCGCCGCTGGCGTCTGGTTCAACAACAACGGCGGGACCTCCGGTGCCAGCGCCTTCTCTCCTCTCACCATCGGCAAGAGCGGGCAGGATGGGGGGATTCAGTATCCGTATGGGGGCAATCTGGCGGCGCTGCAAGCATACGACAATCAATTGACTGCCGGCGCCGTAGAGGCCCAGGTCGCCGCGCTGCACACCACTTGGTTCACCGGTGCCCCCGCCGCGGACCTGCTGACCTTCAACTGGGGCGGCTATCGCGGCGTGATTGACCAGGCGGCCAAGACGGTCACGCTCACGGTTCCGTATGGCACGGTCCGCAATCCGCTCAACCCCAATCCCACCTTCACGATGTCCAGTGGGGCAGGGTGCGACAAGACCAGCGGCGGAACCGGCACCTACGATTTCTCCACCTCGCAGACCTACACCGTCACCCCCTCGTCAGGCCCCCCCAAGAGCTATACTGTAACCGTTCTCGCGGATCATGCGTCCTTGATCAATATCGATGTCAACGGTCACAACACCCCGCACTCGCCGAGCCCGGGCACTTACAGCGGTGCGGCGGCGATCGGCGCCTTTGGGGACCAGTGGAATAGCTGGAATCCGGGCAACGGCTATCCTCTTTCCTCGCCAGCCCCGCTAACCGTTGTAAAGGATTCCGCCGGCAATGCCACTGGCGTGTCGCTCGGCATTACCCAATGCGGAAGCGATGCCATCCCCTCGTCGCCCGCCAACTGTTTGTTAGACGATTACCTTTTCGTCGGTCCGGCAACTGGGGTGCAAGCCGCGACAGTCACCATTAGCGGTCTCACTGCGGGAGGGAGTTACGATCTCTATCTTTATGGTGCGGCAGGAACCTTCCCTAACAATCAACGGCCGGCTACATTTGCGGTTGGCGGGGTTTCCAAGACGCTCGACCGCACGGTGGGGTTTGACGGTGTGTTCACGGGGAATCGTGATTATGTGAAGTTCCTTAACGTAACCGCCGGCAGCGGCGAGATAAGCATCGTTCTGGCGGCGCCAGCGGGAGGATATGGCCAATGCAATGGACTGCAGTTGCAAGCCGTCCCGGTTCCCGCCGTCCGCGTGGCCGACTACGGCTACTGGGCTGAATCCAAGGGTCTCACTGGCACCTCGGGCTTCGCCACGGATCCCGCACCCACCGCCGACCCCGACCAGGACGGTCGCACCAACCTGGTCGAGTTCGCCTTCAACGGCAACCCGCGCAACGGTGCCGACCATGGCAAGATCTACCCGTTGAGCGCAGACAGCGGGGATTTCGGCGCAGGGACCGAACTCAAGGACCTGATCCTCACCGCCGAGGTGCTCAAGGATGGCACCGAACCGATGGTCTTCAGCATGGATGGCACGGCCAGGGCAACGAATGTCACCGCAGGCCTCACCTATACCATCGAGGGCAGCACCACTCTGAGCTTCCCCGCGGCCCCGGTCTATCCAAGCACCCCGGCGCTCGTGCCCATTGATCCTGCCACCAGTTTGCCCCTGGTGGCCGGCACAGGCTACGAATTCCGCAGCTTCTACCTCGGTGGTTCTAACGGACTAACCGGCAACGGCTTCCTGCGTGCCAAAGTCGAACAAACACCGGCCAGTGACCTGCTGTCCTTCACCTGGGGCTCGTCGGTTGGCATGATCGACCAAGTCAACCATACCGTCACACTGCAAGTGCCGTATGGCACGCCACTGGCCACGCTGAATCCCACCTTCACAATGTCTCCCGGGGCAACGTGCGACAAGGTGAGCGACGGAACCGGCATCTATGATTTCACCACTCCTCAGAGGTACACCGTCACTCCCTCGGCAGGAGCGCCCACGACCTATACCGTGACCGTCAACGTCAGTCCCGCCACCCCGCAGGTGGGTCAAGCGGTCGATATTGTGTCAAGCGCCTATCAATACCGGGCGGACCGCGTGGCAGCGGAGAACCCGCCGGAGAGTTGGCTGGCGCTCATGCGCTTCGCCGGGCAACCGCTCAATCAACCCGTGGACGTGAACGCGCTGGCGATCAGGCAGGTGTTGTGCGGCTTGCTGTGGGAGGAAATCCGCCCGGTGCGAAAACTGGAGTTGAGCTGGGCTGCTGCTGCCAAGCACCGGCCTGCGCCCGAGGAGTTGGCCATCACGACCTTGGATCAGCAGGGCAGCGCCAGTTCGTGGTGGAACAACCTGCAAGCGGCGCAAAAGCCCGTTATACCGGTCCTGTCCAACCATGGGAAAACATATCTTTATGATCTGCCGATTGCCACCTGTGGGATCGTGATCAGCGTCAGCGGCGCCAAGACCGCCGCCGACTATGACGTGCCGCAGGTGCGGGTGTTGGTGGAGGCTGTCTGGAAGAAGATGGAGGTTGAGATCGAGTGGGGATTTGAGGCGAGCGCCGCCGACCTGGACTATAGCGGGCAAATCGAAACCTACGACGGGATGGTGGCCGGACTGCGCCCGATCACGGACGATGCCGGAACGACGGCGATCGATGCCCGCGCGTGGCATTCCATCCGCAATGGCGCCGCCCGGCGCGGCATGAAGTTCGACCTGCTATACATGGGCACCTCAAGTTGGCGGAAGGTCCAACCCTTCACCAGCCAGCAGGAGGATGTGGCACGCACCATCGTCACGCTGTGGACCCAGGCGGGCAACTTCTCGTTCCTCGCGGCGGACCTGGAGAACGGGCCGATCCTGGCACCGGAGTATGGCTTCTTTGTCCGTCGCACCTCGGAGCTGCCATCCGACCCCGCCGCGGAGCTGCGGGTTCCGCTGGCGACGAAAATGCTTTCCATCGCCGGGAGTGCGGAGCTGATAGGTTGGGGTAGCGACGCGTGCCCGTGGTTCGGCGGCAACCCGGCCAACAACCCGGTTTCCGTGCAAGGCATCACCCTTCCGGCCAGAAGCCTGGCGATGCATCCCGGGGCTGACCGCGAGGTGGCCGCCGGGTGGCGCAGCCCCATCAATGGACGGGTGAAGGTCACGGCCACCGTCGCTCATGGTCAAAGCGGTGGCGACGGGATTGAGTGGCGGATTGCTAGGGATACCATGACGGGCCGTGAGATCCTGGTCCAAGGTGCGACGAGTGGAACCGGCTCGCAGTCGATCCCTGCCGCGGCCGACGCGCCGAAACTCAGCGAGATCGCCGTCGTTCCTGGCGACATGATTTCCTTGGTCGTCGGACGCAAAGGCAACTATAACGGTGACACGACGATCATCGGGTTGGTGGTCACCGAGGTTGGCGGGCAGGGCCGGGTCTGGAATCTAACCAATGACGTGGTGGGCACGCTGCATGCCGGCAATCCCCACGCGGACGGCCAGGGCAATGTCGGCATCTGGTATTTCTACTCCGAGTCATCGAACCCCTCGCAACCTCCCATCGTGCTGGCCTCGTCGGCCGCCAGCGCCCAAGAGTTCATCAACGAACTCCAGACCCGCAACCTCAGCACCATTCGCCAGCAGATCCGCGTTCACGAGGAACAGAGCTGGGAAGGAGCCGTCACCGGCATGCGCGGGGCCACCCTCCCGCCACATCCCACCCCCCCGGCGGGATCCGAGCCGACGATGCAGGTGGAGGTGCCGTCCCAGCGTCTGACGGCGCAATGGAACCTGGGGGCATGGCATCTCCTGCGGCACTGCCAAACCAACCCGCAGAATGGCCGCTTGTGGTTCAATGATTATCCCTATGGCATTCTCGGAGCCGAGACCTATATGATTCTCAGGGCGCTGGATCTGATGGGGTCGCATCAGGCCGCCGCAGACGGCTTCGATCAATGGGTTTCCCTGCCGATGGACCCCAACTCAGCCGGTCATCACGAGTGGGCGCTGCCTGACCGTCCTAACGGACTCTTCTCCGAGGGACACGGATGCCTGACGCACGCGGTGGGCCCCATCGGCTTTGGCGGCCACATGGATGGCGTCCATGCCTTCGGCCCGGGTTCCATCGGTTGGGCCCTGACCGAGCACTACTGGATGACCGGCGATACCGGGTGGCTCACGGCCTCCGCGCCACGGATCAAGGCCAATGCCGAATGGATGCAACGTCAACGGCAGGTGATCTCAAGCGCGGTTCCTGGCGGCGAGCGTCTCTGGTGCAAGGGCTTGCAGCCGGCGCTCCAGGTGACTCCGGACAGCGGCGGATTGTGGATGCAGTTCTACGAGTGCGAGGGCTACTACTGGGCATCCATCTCGCGCCTTGCGGCCACCCTGGCGGGAATCGATCCGGCGGGCGGTGCCACGCTGGCCGCC
>JAPLUI010000167.1 GCA_026397725.1 Verrucomicrobiota bacterium
ATGAAACCTTGAACATCTACGACGGTGGCAGTGGCGGTGTCGTCAAACCGGACCACGTCGCCATCGGCGAACTTGCCATTCGGTCCGCCGCTCCAGTTGGCGGTCGTGTTGAGATCCCAGAAGGTGGGGTGGGTGTAGTCCGCGCCGGTCCAGACGAGACTGGCCGGGATTCCCGTGACGCTGAGCACCACGCTGTGGGCGGTGTTCGCCAAGGCGTAGCCCTGGCGGCCGGTGTTAGGAAAGTCCAGATACAGATTGGTTGCCGCATCCCCGGTCAGGGTGCCGGTGCAACTGATCAAGGTATAGGTGCCCGCGCTCAGGGCTGCGCTGAGCTTGTTGATGGTGATGGTGGTGGAATCGACCAGCGCAAGGTCGCCGGTCACCGCGATCAGGTCGTTGACGCCCGCGCCCGGAGTGGCGTCCGCCGCCAAGTCGAACTTCAGGGTGCCGCCGCCAAGTGTCAGCTTACCGGTTTGAGTCAAGGTGCCCGCGGTATTGCCGGTGCCGGCGAGTCGGAGTGATCCATTGCTGATGACGAGGTTACCCGCCACGTCTTCGGCGAACCCGGCGGTGCGTCCGGCGCTGAGGGTCTGGCCGGAGGCCAGGGTGAAGTCGGCGGTGAGGCCCGAGGTATCCAAGCGCCCGCCCTCGACAAGCGTGATGGTGGCGGTAGCTGCCACGGTGGCGTCTTCCGCCAAGGCCAGGGTCCCGCCGCTGGCAACCGTGATGGTGGTGCTGGCCAGGATGGCGGATCCCGCCAGCGCCAGGGTCCCGCCGTTGACCGTCGTGGTCCCGGTGTAGGTGTTCGCGCCGCTGAGGGTCTGGGTGCCGCTGCCATTCTTGGTCAGCGCCAGCGTCCCGGATCCGTTGGAAATCGCTCCGCTGAACGTTGCGCTATTGCCAGTGAAGTAGGGGTTGTCCACGCTGGAGGTGTGGTCGGCCGCGCCCAGGGTTAGGGTTACGTTGTTGCTCCAGCCATTCACAATCGCGCCACCGCCGGTCAGGGCGTCCACCATCGCGTTGCTGGCGAACAATCCGAGCGTCGCGCCGGAGGCCACATTGAGCGAGCCGAGGTTGGTTCTGAAGCCGCCACCGCCGCCCTGATCGAAGCGGCCAGCCTGCAGGTCAAACAACGCCCCTGCGGACTGATTCACCTTGACGGAATTCCCAGTCGAATGGTCTCCATACATGTAATGGTTACCTGTCTTGTTGACGCGCCCGGCACCGGAGAAGGTGACGGGAACCTGTAGCGGAAAATTGCCATCCATCGCGGCGGTCTGTTGCCATTCAGTGATGGCGCCGCTCGCCGTAGTGATGGTGCCGCCATTTTTTTGTTGCTGGAGCACGAGGGTGCCGACGGTGACGGTGGTATTCCCGCTGTAGGTGTTGGCGCCGCTGAGGGTGAGGGTGCCGCCTCCGGATTTGGAAAGCGAACCGGTGCCGTCGATGACACCACCGACTGTGAGGTTGCCGGCGGCGACGCTCACCTCGCGGCTGGCGGCCAAGGGGACGGCGCCGGTGCCGAGGTTCAGATCGTTGCTGCCGGCAAAGACCACGTCGCTATTCCAAGTCTGGGCATTGTTGGTGGTCAGCGTGAGGGGCACACCGCTGGTATTGTCGAGCACGCCGCCATTGATGACGAGCGTGCCGGTGCCGAGGGCTGCGGCGTGGTTGAGGTTGAGCGTGCCGCCATTGAGCGTGGTGCCGCCGCCATAACCGTTGGCGTTGGCGATGGTCAGGATGCCGTCGCCGGACTTGGCGAGCGTGCCGGTGGCAATGCCATTGCTGCCCTGCAAGGTGTAGGCGGTGGCGGTGGTGTTGTCGAAGGTCGTTGCGCTAGGGCTGACGTTGCCGTTGGAGATGTCCACCGTCGAACCCGCCGGGCTGTCGTGGAAGAACACCACGTCACCGGCCAGGAACTGGGTGTCCGCGTTGTTGCCGCTGAGCTTCCAGTTGGTGGCGGCGGCGTCCCAGGCGCTGGAGGCCGTGCCGGTCCAATAGACGCTGGCACCGGCATCGTAATACAACTGCACCTTGGTGCCGGTCACATTCGGGGTGTAGGAGCGGGAGGTGGATTTGAACACCGCGGCCACGGAACTCGCATTGGGCGCGGTGATGGCGTCGGTGGAAACCAGCAGATCGTAGTAGCTGCCATTGGTGAGACCGGCGCCTGAGGCATCCAGGGTGACGCTGTTATTACCACCGTTGAGGGTCAGGTTGGTGACGGCCAGCGGCTTGTAGCCGACGGTGGCGGAGAGCGTGCCCTTGAGGGTGGCGGTGTGCGTGACCACGCTGCCGAGGGTGACATTCGCGGCGGTGAGGGTGCCGCTGCCGCCGACGCCGCCTTCCAGGGTGCCGCCGTTGCCGACCGTCACGTTGCCGGCCGTGGAGGTGCCACCAAACAGCGCGCCGGCCGCGACGGAAACCGCCGGGGCGGTGGTGAACGCGGCGTTGAGGTAGAGCTTGCCGCCGCTGACGGTGAGCGCACCCGTGCTGGTGCCAACGAAGGAACTGCTCCCGCCTGGGGTTAGAGTCAGGGTGCCCAGGCCGACTTTCTCAATCTTGGCGTTGGTCGAGCCGCCGGTGATGGTTCTGGCGAAAGTCCAGGAGTCCTCGGCGAGCGGGGAGCTGAGTTGGAGGGTCGGGCTATTGGCCGCACCCATCGCGATATTGCTGGCAACAGTGGTGGTCTTCACCAGTTCGAGCGTGCCGGCATTGATGGTGGTGGCGCCGGTGTAGCTCACCGTTCCACTGAGGGTCTGTTTGCCGCTGCCGGTCTTGATCAGCGCCACCGTCCCGCTGCCGTTGGAGAGCACTCCGCTGAAGGTTGCGCTATTGCCGGTGAAATAGGGGTTGTCCACGCTGGAGGTGTGGTTGGCCGCACCCAATGTTAGGGTGCTGCCCCAGGTGGAAGTCTCAACCGTGCCACTGCCGGTCAGGGCATCCACCTTCGCGTCGCTGGCGAACAAACTGAACAACGCGCCGGAGGCCACATTGAGCGAACCGAGGTTGGTGGTAATGAAGCCGGGACTACCGCCGCCCTGTTGGATACGGCCAGCCTGTAGGTCAAACAACGCCCCTGCGGACTGACTCACCTTGATATAACCATTAGGTATGCCGGCGTATATAAGGAAGTTACCCGTCTTGTTGACCCGTCCAGCGCCGGCGAAGGTGATGGCACTATTAATCACATAACTGCCACCCATATCGGCCGTCATTTTCCATTCGGTGATGGCGCCGCTCGCCGTGGTGATGGTGCCGCCATTTTTTTGTTGCTGGAGCACGAGGGTGCCGGCATTGACGGTGGTATTCCCGGTGTATGTGTTGGTGGCACCGGTGAGGGTGAGGGTGCCGCTGCCGCTTTTCACCAAGCCCAACGAACCGGCGACTATGCTGCTGATGGTGGCGCTCACGTCGGGGTCGGTGGTGATGGTGGGCGTGGTGCCGTTGAGGGTGAGAGTATTGCTTTGGATGAGGTAGCCGGTGGTGCTGAAGGTCAGGTCGTTGGCGGTGATCCCGCCGGCAGCCAGCGTCACCGTGCCCGCCGTGTTGGCGAACACCGCGTCGTCATCGGTGCCGCCGGGGGCGGGCCAGACCACATTGGACGCGCCGTCCCACCAATTGGCGGTGCTGTTGACATCCCAGGTGCCGGCGCCGCCGTCGGGATTGGGTTCCGTGGCCCCGTTGCCATCCCAGGTGAGGGACGCGGCATGGGCGGCGGATAGCGACATGGCGAAGCTCACTGCGATTAAAAGCGAGCCGGGGCGGCGGACGGTGGACTGCTGGCGGGGTTTCATACGATTTTCGGTGGTGTTGGTTAGATTGTGGTTGATTCAAACGGCTATCCACCCCGCCGCAATGGCCATGGAACTGCACAGCGCACGGCGGGGTGATATGACGATCAATCTAAGCCGGATTTTCCGGCATGCAAGTACTTTCTTGCGGAAAATCCGATACTCGGTTGACATCTTCGCGATGAGCTAAAGACTTGTCCGCGGCGGAAGTCCGCAATGCGGCGGAAGTCGATCCGGTCGGGCTGGGTGGTGTCGAACTCGGACTCGTCGCCGCCTTTGGGGCTTCACGAGTTTTGGCAGGCTGGTGGTGGTTGGCTGGGGTGAGTCGGGACGCAGGAAAGCCCGTCAGATGGAAGCAACCTTCAGGTCCCGATGCTCTCCTCAATGCATGGGGGTGGTATCTGCCGCCTCGAAGAACGCGACGATGTTCTCCCAAGGTGTCTCCGGGCCGAGCACATGGGCGGGGGCGAGAATCAGGCCGCCACCTTTGCCAACGCTGCGGATGCGCGCGCGGACTTCCGCCCGCACTTCCTCCGGGCTGCCAAAGGGCATGGTTTGTTGGACACTCACGGTACCCCAAAACGCCAAGCGGTCGCCGTACTTCAGCTTCACCGCGGCCGGATCCATGCATTCCGGCTGCACCGGGTTGAGAATGTCGATGCCGACCTCGATCAAGTCCGGGACGGCCGCCTCCACCTTGCCGTCGGAGTGATAGAACAGGAACGTCTCCGGCCGGGTCTGCTTCACGGCGCGCACGGTGGCGGCCAGGTGCGGCTTGAGAAATCCCCGCCAGAGGTCCAGGTTCATCAACATCCCGGTTTGGCCGGCGATGTCGTCGCCGGTGATGATGATGTCCACTCCGGCGCGTGCGAACTGGGTGGCCGCAAATTGCTGCAAGGCCGCCGTGCGCTCGAAGAACCCGTGGGCGATCTCGGGTGCCGCCAGCATGTCCATCATCAGCTCCTCCATCCCTCGGAGATACCAGGACTGCTCGAAAACCGAGCCGGCGTAGGCCGCCACCGCCAGTCCCTGTCCGTGCAGCGCTGCGACGCGCTCCCTAACTCCTTCCCAGCGATAGGGCACCTCGAGATCCGGCCATGGATACTCCCTCAAGCGCCCCAAATCCTCCATACCGCGCAACGGACAATCCGCGTGGGCGAAGTGATGGAAGTCCCCCGTCCGCCACCAGACCCCCCATTCATCCACCTGCCCGCTAGCCAGGGCCTCCGGGCCGCGTGGGCCGAGCCATTCGGCGAAGCGCTCGCGCGGCAGCGCGGTGGGGTTGAACGTCACGCTGGTGATGTCCATGTCGAAGTACTCGCGGGGCGACTTGCCACCGCAGCGTTCGCGCAGCAGGCGTTCAATCGGCGGAGTGTAGCCGATCGCCTCCTCATAGAGCAGGCGCGGCACCCGGTCGGTCGGCTTGCCGGCCAGGGCGGCTAGAACTCGTTCGCGTGAGGTCATGGTTGGCGGTGGGTGGCGGTGCGGGAGGCTCACCCGCCGATGAAGTCGGGGATGGCGCGGAAGTCGATTTGGCCGGTCTGCGGCGCGAGGCTGATGAGCACCAGGTTGCGCACGCCTTCCTGGACGATGAGGCGGCTGGAAAAGAAGGGCACCGGGTCCCAGACGCCGTCCTTCTGCCCGTAACAAACGATGCTGCGGTTGCCCGCGCCCTTGCCGGATTTGAGGGGATGATAAATGGCGGACATGCCCTGGGCGACACCGAGTTTCTCGCCGCCCACGAGGCAGCCGACGGGACCGCCGCTATAATTGACAAACACGTAGTCACCGGAGCCAAAACCGGCGGCGGGCAGGGCCACCGCATCCACCTGGTAAGGTGCGGTGGCGTCCTTGGCGGCGGGCAGGAAAATGAGGATGAACTCGTTGCCGGAGGCGGGCAGGGAGACCCGGCCAAGGATCTTCTTGAGGTCGGTCGGCGCGGTGAACACCAGCGACCTGAGGGCGACCACCCGCGGCGGCGAGAGTTGTTGGGTGGGCAGGGTGAGCGGGTCCTTGCCGAGCGGTTTGGCATCCGGGCCGACCACGGCGACCGCCAGTTCCGGGCCGATGCGGCTGAACGCGAGCAAGCGGATGGTGGCGGGCGGCGCGTCCTGCGCCAACAGGGAGCCGCCGGCCGACAGCAGGAGCAGGAGGCAGCAAAGGCGTTTGGCTGGGTTCATCGCGGGGTTGGGAGGGGTTGGTGTGGACGCCCGGGGAGTGGAGCTAACGGAACGCCGCGAGCCGGCGAGGCGGATCATGATTGAGGGCATAGCCGGGCGGGCCTGGCAAGGCGGGAGGCGAAACCAGAACGCCTTCCGCCAAGCTGCGGCACGGCCCGGAACCGTGCCACTTGGGGTCTTTTCGCAGCAGGCAAATCAGGGCATGGTCACGTGCAGACGGCCGAAGAGTTTGCCGCCCGCCGCGTTGCTGAGCGGGATTCTGATCTCCATGTCGTCCGGGGCGCTGTCGTTCTCGTTGACCTGCACCGGCGCGAGGTCGTGCCAGTCGGTCAGGTTGGTGCTCCACTGGCCGGTCTGGGTGGTGTCGGCCTCGGAGTCGTCGCTGCGCTCGTAGCTCAGGACCAGGTTGGAGCCAACAATCGCCTCGCCGGGCAGGTGGGACGTGCTGGACACCCGCGGGTCGCCGCCAATGACGTATTCCAGCAGGTTGCTGATGCCGTCGCCGTCGGGATCGCCGCCGGGCGTCTTGTCGGTCAGGCCGGGCCAAGTGTCGGCCCAGGCGCTGAAGCCGCCGCTCTTGACCAGTTTGAGCTGGCCGGCGGTGGCGGTGTCCAGCACGTAACCGTCGGGAATGCCGGTGACCGTGGGTGCGTCGCCGACCAGCGAGCCATAGCTGGCGATGACATAACTCGCCGCCGCCGGGGTGCCCAGCGTGCTCACCGCGATGGTCGCGCCGGGGTTGACCGTGAGGGCGCCGCTGATGGCCACCTGGTCGCCGCTGGTGACATCCAGTTGGCATTGATAGGTGCCGGTGAGCGCCGCGGACGCGACGGTGAGGGTGCCGGTGCCGGCATTGCCCGGGGCGACGAAGCCGCCGGCCTCGACGCTGACGTTGCCACCGATGCTGCCGGTGCCGGCCAGGGTGGCGGCTGACTTCACGGTGACCGCGCCGCTGCCGGTGGCGCTGCCCGTGGTGCTGGCGACGACCAGGGTACCAGCGTTGATGATGGTGCCGCCACCGTAGTTGTTCGCGCCGCTGAGGGTCTGGGTGCCACCGCCGTTCTTGGTCAACGAGATATTGCCGGAGCCGCCACCGACGGTCTGGTCGATGGTGCCGCTGTAGGTGGCGCTGCCATCGTTGTTGCCAATGCTCAAATTGAGATTGGGAACCCACGTTTTTTCGATCGTACCGGTGCCGCTGAGTGCATCAATTCTGACATTTTGCGTACGCATGTCAAAGAGAGCGCCTGCCGCGATGTTGAGATCCATCAAGCCCGGGCCGGAGCCCCAGCCAGGGCTATTGTTGCCCAAAGCCCCCTGCTGAACATCGATGAGTCCGGCGAAGTTCTTGACACCCTCATTGGCGGCGCTCCCATCAAAGAATAATCCGATGTAGCCGGTCCCGGTCTTGGTGAGGGTCCCGGTGCCGGTGAACTTTGCGTTGCTATCCAAGCCCGAGGTGTCCACCCCGGCATTGCCGCCGCTACGGATTTCCAGGTTGCCCGAGGCGTCGCTGGCGAACGCGCCAAGGTTGGAAATCCCACCCGAACGGGCTGACAGGTCCAGGGTGAGCGTGCCGGCGTTGATGGTCGTGCCGCCGGAGTAGGTGTTGGTCTTCCTGAAGGTCAGCGTGCCGCCGCCGGATTTGGAGAGCGGACCGGTGCCGCTGATGACACCACCGACCGTGAGGGTGCCGGCGGTGACGCTCACCTCGCCGCTGGCGGTCAGGGCAACGGCACCGCTGCCGAGGTTCAGATCATTGCTGCCGGCAAAGACCACGTTGCCATTCCAAGTCTGGGCATTGTTGGTGGTCAGGGTGAGGGGCGTGCCGCTGGTATTGTCGAGCACGCCGCCATTGATGACGAGCGTGCCGGTCCCGAGTGCGGTGGCGCTGTTGACATTGAACGTGCCGGTATTGAGGGTCGTCGGACCGGTATAGGTATTGTCGCTGGCGATGGTGACCACGCCGTTACCGTTCTTGGTGATGCCGGTGGCACCGTCGATGCTGCCGGTGCCGATGATCGAGTAGGGTTTGGCGGTGCCGTTATCGAACGTCACGCTTTCCGGCGTCATGAAACCTTGAACATCCACGACGGTGGCAGTGGCGGTGTCGTCAAACCGGACCACGTCGCCATCGGCGAACTTGCCATTCGGTCCGCCGCTCCAGTTGGCGGTCGTGTTGAGATCCCAGAAGGTGGGGTGGGTGTAGTCCGCGCCGG
>JAPLUI010000205.1 GCA_026397725.1 Verrucomicrobiota bacterium
CGCCGACAAGACCTTGGTAGCCGTCGCCGCAGGCAATTCCCACAGCCTGGCCCTGTGCCCTGACGGCACGGTGGCCGCCTGGGGCAACAATGATTACGGCCAACTCGGCAACAGCAGCTATAGTTCCAGCAGAGTCCCTGTCGCCGTCACCTCTTCCGGCATTCTCTCCGGCAAGACGGTGGTCGCCATCGCCGCAGGCCAATATCACAGCCTGGCCCTGTGCTCTGATGGCACGGTGGCCGCTTGGGGCAGCAATGGTTATGGCCAACTCGGCAACAACAGCTATAGTTCCAGCAGCATTCCTGTCGCCGTCACCACCACCGGCATTCTCACCGGCAAGACGGTTACCAATATCGCCGCAGGCTATTATCACAGCCTCGCCCTGTGTTCTGACGGCACGGTGGCCGCATGGGGCAGCAATGATTACGGCCAACTCGGCAACAACAGCACTAGCTCCAGCAGCATTCCCGTGGCGGTGAGTGCCTCTTCACTGGCGGCAGGCGAACGCTTTGTCGCAGCCGCCAGCGGGCAATCGTCCCAGCATAGCCTGGCGCTTGTCGCCGCACCGCCATGGCCGGTGGTTGCCACCGGCGCCGCCACTTCGATCACAAGCGCCGACGCCACCTTGAATGCCTCGGTGAACGCCAACTCCAACAGCACTGCGGTTTCGTTCGAGTATGGTCTCACCACCGCGTATGGCAGCACCATTGCCGCGACGCCATCCTCCCTGACCGGTGAGGCGTCCACCGCCGTGAGCGCGAGCCTCAGCGGATTGATACCCGGCACCACCTATCATTACCGGGTGAATGCGACGAATGCGGCGGGTTCCACCACCGGTGGGGATATGACTTTCGCCACCCCGAGCACCAACGCCAATCTTTCCGATCTGGCCTTGGGAATCGGCACGCTGGCTCCGGCCTTCAGCAGCACGACGAGCGCATACACGGTCAGTGTCAGCACCTATTCGATCACCATCAAACCCACCGTGGCGGACGTCACCGCTTCGGTTAGAGTCAATGGCAGCGTCGTGGCCTCGGGCACCTTCAGCAGTGAGATCCCGCTTGTGGTGGGACCCAATGTCATCAGCACGGTGGTCACCGCCCAGGACGGGATTACCACCAAGACCTACAATATCACCGTCACCCGCCGGAACGCCGACCTCGCCTCGCTGGCAACCAGCGCGGGCACGCTGGCCCCTGCCTTCAGCAGCGCGATGATCGCATACACCGTCCTCGTTACCAACACGACGGCCTCGATCACCCTTGCGCCCGTCGTGGCCGACGCGGCGGCTACCGTTAGAGTCAATGGCAGCATTGTGAATTCGGGCGGCAATAGCGATGCAATCCATCTCGCGTTCGGACCCAACCCCATCGGCATCGTGGTTAGCGCCGGGGACGGGATCACCACCAAGACCTACAACCTGATGGTCATCCGCCCGAGCGCGGATCTCGCATCTCTAACAATCAGCGCAGGGGCGTTGACGCCGGTGTTTGACAGCGCGACGACGGCTTACACCATGAGCGTGCCGTTTGATGTCACGGGCCTGCGTCTGACCCCGACCTTGGCGGACAGCACCGCCACACTGACGGTCAATGGGACCATCGTCAGTTCCGGCACCCCGAGCGGAATTATCAGCTTAACCGCAGGCGCCAACACTATCAGCATCGTCGTTACGGCGCTGGATGCCAGCACCAGAACTTACACTTTGGTTGTGAGTCGCACGCAGAACCTCGTGTATTCCTACAACTCTGCCGGCGGCGTGGCGTCCACCCTTGGCAGCCTGACAGCCACCGGCAGCGCGGCGATCCTGACGTTGAACTTCGCGCCGGTGGCAGGTACCAACCTGACGGTCGTGAACAACACCGGCCCCGCACCGATCAGCGGGAGATTCAGCAATCTGGCACAGGGACAGCCGGTGTTGCTGACATTTGGCGGGATCAATTACCCGTTCGTGGTCAATTATTACGGCGGCAACGGCAACGATCTGGTCCTGCAATGGGCCAACACCCGGGCGCTGGCGTGGGGCTACAATTATTACGGCCAACTCGGCAATAACAGCAGTACCAACAGCAGTGTCCCTGTCGCCGCCACATCCTCCGGCATTCTTTCCGGCAAGACAGTCACCAACATCGCCGCAGGCGATTCCCACAGCCTGGCCCTGTGCTCTGACGGCACGGTGGCCGCATGGGGATACAATGGTTACGGCCAACTCGGCAACAACAGCACCACGAACAGCAGTGTCCCTGTCGCCGTCACATCTTCCGGCATTCTCGCCGACAAGACGGTGGTTGCCATCGCCGCAGGCGGTTACCACAGCCTGGCCCTGTGCTCTGACGGCACGGTGGCCGCATGGGGCTACAATGGTAATGGCCAACTCGGCGATAACGGCTACACGTACAGCAGCAGCGTCCCTGTCGCCGTCACATCTTCCGGCATTCTCACCGGCAAGACGGTGGTCGCCATCGCCGCTGGTTATTACCACAGCCTGGCCCTGTGCTCTGACGGCACGGTGGCCGCATGGGGCAACAATGATTACGGCCAACTCGGCGCGGGCAACACCAGCACCGCCGTAACCGCCACCGGCATTCTCACCGGCAAGACCGTGGTCGCCATCGCCGCAGGCAATTCCCACAGCCTGGCCCTGTGCTCTGACGGCACGCTGGCCGCATGGGGACACAATGGTTACGGCCAACTGGGCAACGGCAGCGCGACTGACAGCAGTGTCCCTGTCGCCGTCACATCTTCCGGCATCCTCTCCGGCAAGACGGTGGCCAACATCGCCGCAGGTTATTCCCACAGCCTCGCCGTGTGCTCGGACGGCACGGTGGCCGCGTGGGGATACAATGGTTACGGCCAGCTTGGCACCGGCAACACCAGCACCAGCAGCGTCCCTGTCGCCGCCACAGCCTCCGGCATTCTCTCCAGCAAAACAGTCACCAACATCGCCGCAGGATACTATCACAGCCTCGCCCCGTGCTCGGACGGGACAGTGGCCGCCTGGGGCAGAAATAATTATGGCCAGCTTGGCAACAACAGCACCAGCACCAGCAGTGTCCCGGTGGCCGTGAGCGCCTCTTCGCTGGTGGCAGGCGAACGCTTTGGCGCAGCCGCCAGCGGGCAATCGTCCCAGCATAGCCTGGCGCTTGTCGCCACCCCGCCATGGCCGGTGCTTGCCACCGCCGCCGCCACTTCGATCACAAGCGCCGGCGCCACCTTGAATGGCTTTGTGAACGCCAACTCCAACAGCACTGCGGTTTCGTTCGAGTATGGTCTCACCACCGCGTATGGCAGCACCATCGCCGCGACCCCAGCCCCAGTGACCGGTGAGGCGTCCACCGCCGTGAGCGCAAGCCTCGGCGGCCTGACCTCCGCTACGACCTATCACTACCGGGTGAGCGCGACGAATGCGGCGGGTACCAGTCCCGGCACGGACATGACCTTTGGCACCCTGTCGAGTTCCAATGCCTTCCTTGCCGATCTCTCCTTGGGAAGTGGCACGCTGTCGCCGGCCTTTAGTAGTTCAACGAGTGCATACACGGCTGTCGTGGCCACCGCCGTGATCATCGTCAAGCCAACAACCGCGCATCCTGGCGCAACGGTGAAGGTCAATGGTGTAACCGTTACATCGGGAAGTTTCAGCAGCGCGATCCCGCTTTCGCTCGGATCCAATGTCTTGAGCACGGTCGTCACCGCTCAGGACGGAATCACCACCGACACCTACACCGTGACCGTTACACGCCTGAACGGTGACCTCGCATCTCTTACGACCAGTGCTGGCACGCTGTCCCCATCGTTCAGCAGCGCGGCAGCCGGCTATACCGTTAGCGTCTCTTACGCAACGACATCGGTTACTATCAAGCCCACCGTGGACGACACGCAAGCAACCGTGAAGGTCAATGGTATCCTTGTGAACTCGGGCAGCGATAGCGAAGCGATTCCTCTCGCGGTGGGACTCAACGTCATCAGCGTTGTTGTCACAGCACAGGACGGATTCACCACCAATACCTACACGGTGACAGTCATCCGTATTAGCACGAATGCCAACCTTGCTGCGCTCTGGCCAAGTTCTGGCAAACTGATTCCGGCTTTTGATAGCGCGACGACAGGTTATACCATGACCGTGCCATTCGCGGTGAACCATCTGCGGCTGGCTCCGATTTTGGCTGACCATACCGCCACGGTCAGAGTCAGCGGGATTCACGTGGATGCGGGTTGTTTCGGTGTCGCGAACCAACTCGCGGTGGGATCCAACAATATCAGCATTGTGGTCACCGCCCAGGATACCAGCTTCACGAAATCCTATAACGTGACGGTGACGCGCCTGGGTGCAAGTGCCCTCAATCCCAACTCGGTGGTGGCGTGGGGAGCGGGGAGGACCAACACCCACTTGGATCCGGAATACGGGCAGGCGGTCATCCCGGCGGGGTTGAGCGGTATGACGACCGCGCTTGCGGCGGGGCTCTATCACACGGTGGCCTTGAAGAACGACGGCACCGTGGTGGCGTGGGGCGAAAACACTTATGGTCAGGTGACCGGCACGGCCACCGCGAATCTATCAGCCATTGCGAATCCGGTCACCTTGGGCGGGGTTGCTTTATCCGGGGTCACGTCCATCGCGGCGGGCGCGTTGCATACGCTGGCCTTGAGAAACGATGGCACGGTGGTCGCATGGGGTGCGGGCAAGACGACGGTCGCGGGCACGGCGAATTTGGGGCAGGCTGTGATTCCTGCGGGTCTGACGACGTTATCCGGGGTGGCGGCGACGATTCCCGCCAATACCACCGGATTGATCAATACCATTACGCTCGGTTCCGCCAATAGCGGCATTGTGCCGGGCATGTTCGTGACCGGGCCGGGCTTCACGGTCGGGTTGGGCGCGAAAGTGTCAGGAGTTTCCGGAACTACCGTGACCTTGTCGGTTCCGAACACGAATACCGCGCTGACACCCGCAGCGCTGACATTTTCCACGGGCGTGGTGGCGATCGCGGCGGGCTATTACCATAGCGTGGCTCTCAAGGCCGATGGATCGGTGGTGGCGTGGGGAGATAATGCCTCCGGTCAAACGACCGTCCCGGGCGGACTGGCTGCGGTAGCAGTGCTCGCAAGCGTGAATGCCAGTCCCGCCACTACGGTTACGGCGACCGCGACTGCCGCCATTGTTCCGGGGATGTCGGTCACCGGACCTGGCATTGGCGTCGGCGCGATGGTTGTGGGTATAACCGGTTCGCCGGTTGCCACCCTGACCCTCTCGGTTCCTAACACGAATGTCGCGACGCTCAGCGGGCAATATCTGACATTCACCCCCGGCGCCATCCCGATCGCCATTGCGGCGGGCAACGAGCACACCGTGGCCTTGAAAAACGATGGCACGGTGGTGGCGTGGGGACGCAATGTGGAAGGACAGACGACGCTGCCTGGCGGCTTGAGTGGCGTGACTGCCATCGTGGCGGGAGGCGATACGTCCTATGCCTTGAAGTCCGATGGCACGGTCGTGGCGTGGGGAGATAACCTCCATGGCCAGCGGGACGTTCCCGCGGGTTTGAGCGGGGTGACCGCCATTGCGGCCGGCGGCCATCATGCCATGGCGTTGAAGAACGACGGCACGGTCGTGGCATGGGGCAGGATTTGGAATGGTTCGGGTTTGGTGAGTGAAACCGTTCCGCTCGGGTTGCGCGGGGTGTCCGCCCTGGCGGCGGGAGCTTTTCACAGCGTGGCGCTGGCGGTGACCCAGCCACCCATCATCACCACCCAACCCGCCAGCGTGACGGTCAACCAGGGTGGCACCGCCACCTTGAGCGTGGTCGCCGCGGGCACCGCGCCGCTGACCTATCAGTGGCGCAAGAATGGCGCGGATCTAACTAACACCGGCAACATTTCCGGCACGAACACCGCGACGCTGATCCTCACCAACGTTCAACTAACAGACGCCTCCAGCTATTCCGCGGTGGTGACTGACGCCAACGGCAGCGTGACCAGCGTGGGCGCGGATCTAACGGTGATTGCGTCGTCTCCCGACGCGGTGGTGGCGTGGGGTGCCGGGAAAACCAACACCGGGGTGGATCCGGAATTCGGGCAATCGGTCGTTCCCGCCGGCCTGGCCGGGGTGACGAAGTCCGTTGCCGCAGGTGCCTATCACAGCGTGGCCCTGAAGACCGATGGTACGGTGGCGGCGTGGGGGAATAACAGTTATGGCCAAACGAACCTTCCCAGCGGCTTGAGCGGAGTGACGGCCATCGCGGCGGGCGGCTTGCACACCCTGGCCCTCAAGAGCAACGGATCGGTGGTGGCCTGGGGCGCGGGAAAGACGAACACGAGCACGGTTGCCGTGCCTACCGTCGAACGCGGGCAGTCGATGATTCCGGCCGGCTTGACCACCCTATCCGGGGTGGCCGCAACCATTCCCCGCAACGACACGGGTTTGGTCAGCACCATCACTCTCGGCGCATCCAATAGCGGAATTGTTCCTGGCATGTCGGTCAGCGGCCCTGGTTTCACGGTGGGTGCCGGTGCGAAAGTATTGAGTGTTGCCAGCACGGCCGTGACGTTGTCGGTGCCGAATGTGAATGGCGTGCTGACACCAACGACATTGACATTTTCCGCAGGGGTGGTGGCGATCGCGGCGGGGTATTATCACAGTGTGGCCCTGAAGAGCGATGGCTCGGTGGTGGCGTGGGGAGATAACACCGAATCCCAAACGACCGTGCCGGCAGGACTGCAAACCCTGTCCGCGACCGCAGCCCTGCCGCCGAATCCCGACGGCTCGCTCAATACCATCAATCTCGCAAGCGACAATGCCAATATCCTTCCCGGCATGTTGGTTACCGGACCCTACGGCTCGGTTGGCGTTGGGGCGAACATCACGAGCAAGGCGGGTGCCGCGCCCTTCGTTCTAACAATGAGTGTGCCGGATGCCGCCAACACGAATTCCGTCGCTGCCAATATCCCGTTCCTGTTTTCCCCGGGGGTGCGGGTGGTGGGCATCGCCGCCGGCTATGAGCATACCGTGGCATTGAAGAGCGATGGCACGGTGGTGGCCTGGGGCCGCAATGTGGAGGGGCAAACGAATACCGGCGGCTTGAGCGGAGTGTCGGCCGTCGCGGCGGGTGGTGATTTCACAGTGGCGTTGAAGAACGACGGTACGGTCGTGGCGCTGGGAGACAATTACAATGGCCAGACGAATGTTCCGGCCGGCCTGGGCGGGGTGACGGCCATCGCGGCGGGTGGCGATCACGCGGTGGCCCTGAAGAGCGATGGCACGGTGGTCACCTGGGGGAAAATATGGAATGGCTCGGCATACGTGCAGGAAACCATTCCCGCCGGCCTGGGCGGGGTGACGGCCATTGCGGCGGGTCTCTTGCATACCGTGGCGATCATCGGCGGCCCCACCATCATCATCGGCGTGCAACCGGTCAGCCGGACGAACGTCATCGGCACCACTGCCACCTTCAGCGTGACGGCCACCGGCACCGCGCCGCTGTCCTATCAATGGCAGAAGAACGGCGTGAACCTGACAAACTCCGGCAGTGTTTCGGGCGCGACCACCACCACGCTGACGCTCGCCCACGTGCAAGCGACGGATGCCGCCAACTATTCCGTGGTCGTGACCGATGCCTATGGCAGCATGACCAGCATGGCGGCCACGCTGACGGTCATTCCCAACCTCTTGCCCGACGCGGTGGACTGCCCCGATCTGGTATGGACGACGGGTGGTGACGCGCCATGGCTCGCGCAAACCGCGACCACCCACGACGGGATCGACGCCGCCCGCAGCGGTGCCATCACCGACAGTCAGGAAAGCTGGCTGCAAACCACGGTGGCGGGTCCGGGAATCTTGGGTTTCTGGTGGCAGGTCTCATCGGAAGACGCTTGGGATTGCCTGGAGTTCTATCTGGATGGCGTGCTGCAGAGTGGCCGTATTTCGGGGGAGTCCGGCTGGCAGCAGCGCACCGTCACCATTCCCTCCGGAGCACACACGGCGAGGTGGAGATATATGAAGGATGAATGGGACAGCAGCGGGCAGGATGCCGGGTGGCTGGACTCGGTGAGTTATGTATCCGCCAACACGGCGCCCCAAATCGCCACGCAACCGGAGAGTCGCATTAACGTGGCGGGCACCACCGCCACCTTCACCGTCACCGCCACCGGCAGCTCGCCGCTCACCTATCAATGGCGGAACAACGAACTCAACTTGGCCGACGGTGGCAATGTTTTCGGTACGACCACCGCCACGCTCACTCTAACCAGCGTGCAGTTGGCTGATGTCGGGAGTTATACCGTGGTGGTGACCAATGCCTACGGCAGCGTGACCAGCACTGCGGCAACCCTGGCGCTCGCGCCACCACTGGTCGCCACCGGCACCGCCAGCGGGATTACCACGACCACCGCCACCCTGAACGGCACGGTCAACCCGAACGGCCTGACCACCACTGCGCGCGTCGAATACGGCCTCACCACCGCGTATGGCAGCAAGGTGCGCGTGACGCTCTCGCCGGACGATGGATTCCTCGCACAGAATGTGAGCGCCACCCTCGGCGGCTTGCTGCCGGGAAGAACCTATCATTACCGGTTCACGGCCACCAGTGGCGGTGGCACGAGCCAGGGGGATGACATGACATTCGCGATCCCGGCGGTGCCCATTACACCCGCTGAGTTGGTGGCACCGCAGGTGGCAATCACCGGCAACCACGTGAATTTAACCATCGAACGGACGGTGCCCGGGCGCGGCTATCAACTCCAATGTTCCGACACCATGGTTCCCGGCACCTGGCGGGATGTCGGCGCTGTGCGCGTCGGGGACGGCAACCCTCTGGTCATCACCACCCCCCGCGAATCAACGGCCCCGCAGCGGTTCTACCGGATCGCCCTGCAAAACTGAGGAATTCAACCCATTCATCCATTGCTCATCATGAATACGAAATGGCGACTGTTGACAATGGCCTGTTGGCTGTTGGGGGGAACGGCGGTTCAAGCGGCGATCCTGCAAGGACCGATAACGAATCCCGCAAACGGCCACACCTACTATCTGCTCACCGCAAACTCCTGGACCGGAGCCCAGACCGAGGCGCAAACATTGGGTGGCAATCTTGTGACGATCAACGATGCGGCTGAAAACGATTGGATTCTAACAACATGCGGCCAGTTCTTCACCAGTTCCTTCCAGCTTTGGATCGGGTTGACGGATCAAGCCGTAGAGGGACAGTTTGTGTGGACTAGCGGCGAACCGGTGACATACACCAACTGGGCTCCTGGAGAGCCGAATAACGTTGCCAGCGGCACTGGTGAGGATTACGCCCACATGGTTGGGACCAATTATAACGGATTGCCATCTGGAAGTTGGAATGATGCCACCGATGCAGCTTCGGGATTCGGGACCCAGAATGGAGTCGTGGAAGTTCAAACGCCACCGGCAGTCGTCACCGTTATCGCAAGCGGAATCACCGCGCAGGCAGCCACTTTGAACGGCACGGTCAATCCGTTAGGGGTGGCCTGCACCGCACGGTTTGAATACGGCCTGACCACCGCTTACGGCAGCACGGTGAATGTGACGCTTGCGCCGAACAACGGCTCGGTGGCGCAGAGTGTCAGTGCGAGCATCAGCGGCTTGCAAGCGGCCACGACCTACCATTTCCGGATGAGCGCGACCAACGCCCAGCGCACCAACACCGGCGCGGACATGACTTTCACTACCCAGAGCACCAATGCGAATCTCGCCGGTCTTGCCTTGGGTTCGGGCAAGCTTTTCCCGGCATTCAGCAGCGCGATCACCGGGTACACCACCATTACTACGGCCACCTCGATAGCCGTCAAGCCGACATTGGCCGACTTGAATGCTGCGGTGAGGGTCAATGGCATCGTCGTTAATGCGGGGAGTTTCAGTGGCGCGATCCCGCTCACGTTCGGCCCCAATCTCGTCAGCACCGTGGTCATCGCCCAGAATGGCATCACCACCAAGACCTATAGCGTGAACGTCATTCGCGTGAGCGCCGATCTCGCGTCGCTCGCTACCAGCGCGGGCGCGTTGGCCCCATCGTTCGGCAGCACGACCACCGAATACACGGCCTGCGTTGCCAACCCGACCACCTCGATCACGATCAAGCCCACCGTTGCCGATGTGACGGCAAGCGTCAGGGTCAATGGCATACCCGTGAACTCCGGCAGTGATAGCGGCGCGATTCAACTTGCGGTGGGATCCAATGTCATCAGCGTGGTGGTTTCCGCGCAGGACGCCACCACCACCAAGACCTATCATGTTACCGTCACCCGCCTCGGCGCGAATCCCGGCCTGCCCAACGAGGTGGTGGCGTGGGGTGCGGGCATGACCAACACCAATGTCGAACCGGAATACGGACAGTTGATCGCTCCTGCCGGTCTGAGCGGAGTGACCACCTCGGTTGCGGCGGGGCTCTATCACACGGTGGCCCTGAAAAACGATGGTACCGTGGTTGCATGGGGACGCAATACTTCCGGCCAGACCACCGTGCCTGGCGGCTTGAGCGGGGTGATCGCCATCGCGACGGGCGCTTGGCATACCTTGGCTTTGAAAGACGACGGCACGGTGGTCGCATGGGGTGCGGGCAAGACGACGGTGGCGGGCACTGTCAATTTGGGCCAGTCGATCATTCCTGCGGGCCTGACCACACTCACGGTGAGCGCGTCGGTTCCCGACAATACCACCGGTTTGCTCAACACCATCACTCTAGGTGCCGCGAATAGCGGAATTGTCGCTGGCATGTCGGTGAGCGGACCGGGATTCACCGTCGGATCCGGTGCCAAGGTGGTGAGTGTTGCCGGCACGACGGTGACTCTATCAGTTCCGAATGCGAACACCGTTTTCACTCCCGCGCAACTGACATTTTCCACGGGCGTGGTGGCGATCGCGGCGGGATATTCTCACAACGTGGCATTGAAGGGCGATGGTACCGTGGTGGCGTGGGGGGACAACACGGAAGGCCAAACGACCTCTCAGGCCGGCTTGGGTGGAGTAGTGGCGATTGCCGCGGGCAATGCGCACACTGTTGCCTTGAAGCGCGATGGCACGGTGGTGGCGTGGGGGCGCAATGTGGAAGGGCAAACGACGCTTCAAAGCGGCTTGTACGGAGTGGCGGCCATTGCTGCGGGTGGGGATTTCACCATGGCCCTGCGGAATGATGGCAGCGTGGTGGCGTGGGGAGACAACGCCAACGGGCAAGCCACCGTGCCGACCGCCGCCTTGAGCGGAGTGACAGCCATTGCCGCAGGCGGGGATCACGCCGTGGCCCTGAAGCACGATCACTCCGTGGTGACCTGGGGGAAGATATGGAATGGCTCGCAATATCTAACGGAAACCGTTCCGGCCGGACTGGGGGGGGTGTCGGCCATTGCGGCAGGCGCATTCCATGCGGTGGCGGTCGCGG
The DNA here is from genome assembly GCA_026397725.1 of Verrucomicrobiota bacterium. GTDB lineage: Bacteria > Verrucomicrobiota > Verrucomicrobiia > Verrucomicrobiales > Akkermansiaceae > Luteolibacter. Next base: position 11,394 of record JAPLUI010000205.1, read on the forward strand.
CAGCCCCGCTCGCCATCACCAGCCAACCCGCCAGCGTGACGGTCAACCAGGGAGGCACTGCCACCTTCACGGTAGCGGCCACCAGCACGGTGCCACTGTCTTATCAATGGCGCAAGAACAACGTGTATCTAGCAGACGGTGGCGATATTTCCGGCGCGGCCACCGCCTCGCTCGCCCTCGCCAATGTGCAATGGTCAGACGTTTCCAACTATTCCGTGGTTGTCAGCAATGCCTATGGCGGCGTGACCAGCGCGGCCGCAATTCTCACAGTGAAGGCCGTCACCCCTGGGGCGGTCGTGGCATGGGGTGCGGGAACGACCAACACCGGTGTCGCACCGGAATACGGACAGTCGCTCATCCCGGCCGGGCTGGCCGGAATGACGAAGGCCGTTGCAGGTGGGACCTACCACACCGTTGCCTTGAAAGAAGACGGCACGGTGGTGGCATGGGGCAACAACAGCTACGGACAAACCACCGTGCCAAGCGGTCTGCGCGGAGTGACGGCCATTGCGGCGGGAGCTTGGCATACCTTGGCCTTGAAGAACGATGGTTCGGTGGTGGCGTGGGGAGCAGGCACCACGACGGTTGCGGGCACTGTGAATGCGGGACAATCGATCATTCCTCCGGGGCTAACGACCTTGGCGGTGGGCGCGACGGTCCCCGCCAATACCACCGGCTTGGTCAACACCGTCACACTTGGCGCTTCCAACAGCGGGATTGTTCCGGGCATGACCGTCAGCGGGCCGGGATTCACGGTGGGTATCGGCGCGAAGGTAGCAAGTATTGCAGGCACGACGGTGACCCTAACGGTTCCGAATGTGAATACCGTGCTGACACCCGCGGCATTGACATTTGCCACGGGAGTGGTGGCGATCGCGGCGGGATATTTCCACAACGTGGCTCTCGGAGGCGATGGTTCGGTGGTGGCGTGGGGTGACAACTCGTATGGTCAAGTGACCGGAACACCAACCACCACGTCACCTTACACAGCCATTGCGAATCCTGTTACGGTCGTCAGCGGAATAACAGCCATCACGGCGGGTTCTGATCAAAGCGTCGCCTTGAAGAACGATGGCACGGTGGTGGCTTGGGGACGCAATGCGGCCCTGTCAAGCGGCTGGAGCGGAGTGACGGCCATCGCGGCGGGTGAATCTCACACCTTGGCGCTGAAGAGCGACGGCACGGTCGTGGCGCTGGGAGACAATTTCAATGGACAGACGAATGTTCCTGCCGGCTTGAGCGGGGTGACGGCCATTGCGGCGGGTGGCGATCACGCGATGGCCCTGAAGAGCGATGGCACGGTTGTCACCTGGGGGAAAATATGGAATGGCTCGGCATATCTAACCGATATCATTCCCGCGGGTTTGAGCGGGGTGACAGCCATTGCGGCGGGTGCGTTTCACACCGTGGCAATGGTCGCGAGTCCGGCCATCATCATCGGCGCGCAACCGGTCAGCCGGACGAACGTCATCGGCACCACCGCCACCTTCATCGTGACGGCCACGGGCACGCCGCCGCTTTCCTATCAATGGCGCAGGAATGGCGCGAACCTGAGTAACGACGGCAACATTTCCGGCACCGGCACCGCCACGCTGGCCCTCGCCAACGTGCAGCCGGCGGATGCCTCGGACTATTCGGTGGTGGTGGCCGATGCCTATGGCAGTGTGACCAGCACGTCGGCTACGCTGGCGGTCATCGCGGGGCCCCTCTCAAGCGCGGTGGATAGCCCCGGGCTGGAATGGACGACGGGCGGGGATGCCCCATGGTTCGCGCAAACCTCGATCACCCACGACGGGGTGGAGGCCGCGTCCAGCGGCGCCATTGGCGATGGCAAGGAGTGCTGGTTGCAAACCACCCTGATAGGACCTGGGACCTTGAGTTACTGGTGGAAGGTGTATTCGGAGAACACCTGGGATGTGCTGGAGTTCGATCTGGATGGCGTGCCGCAAAGCGACCCCATTTCGGGCGAAACCGGGTGGCAGCAGCGCATCCTCAGGATTCCTGTTGGACCCCATACGGTGAAGTGGCGCTATGCGAAAGATGAATCCTACCACAGCGGACAGGATGCCGGCTGGGTGGATGAGGTGGCTTATGTGGCGGACATCCCGGTGATTCCTCAAATCGCCACGCAACCTGTTAGCCGGGCCAACATCATCGGCACCACCGCCGCCTTTGCCGTGGCGGTCACGCCTACCTCACCCGCAACTTGCCAATGGCGCAGAAATGAGATCAACCTGACGGATGGCGGCAACATTGCCGGTGCCAACACGACCACGCTGACCATCAGTAACATTCAACTAACTGATATTGGGAATTATACCGTGGTCGTGACCAATGCCTACGGCAGCACGACCAGCACGGCGGCGAGCCTGACGCTCGCGACACCGCTGGTCGCCACCGGCGTCGCAAGCGGGCTCACCAAGACCTCCGCCATCTTGAATGGCACGGTGAATCCGAACGGGCTGGCGACCAGCGCGCGCTTCGAGTACGGACTGACCACCGCGTATGGGAGCAAGGTGCGCGTGACGCTTTCGCCGGACGATGGCCTGGGCACGCAGAACGTCAGCATTACCCTCGGCGGCCTGCTACCCGGCACGACTTATCATTACCGGCTCACCGCCACCAGCAATGGCGGCACGAGTCCGGGTGGAGACATGACATTTCAGACCCAATCGGTACCGATCACCGCGAAGGAGTTGGTGGCGCCGGGATTGGCCATCATCGGCGGCAACCTCAATTTCACCATCAATCCCTCGGTGCCCGGTCGCAGTTATCAACTCCAGCAATCCGACACTATGGCCCCCGGCACTTGGATGGACCTCGGCGCACTCCGCTCCGGCGACGGCAACACGCTCGTCATCATTACCCCCTGCGACCCGGCAGCGCGGCGGCGGATCTACCGAATCGCGCTACGGGAATGAATGGCTATTTCGCAGTGCCCCAAACCGAAACACGGTTCAGACTAAAGCCATAGGAGACTCCTGTAGTTTGCGGCCAGACCAGGCCGTTCTATAACGGAACCACCTTGGATCTGCTGAATACGTGAAAGATGCGGGTCATTCCGGAGTAAACACTTGAGATTCCGGGCACTCCGGCGTCAGTACCAGGGAGTTAAGACAAATGGATATGACTGCACACCCAAGGCCCGCGTGGCTGTTTCTGCTTGGCATCGCTTGGTTGGGAGCAACGTTGGCGCAGGCGGCGGCTCCCGCACGCGGAGAGGCGTTGCCGGGGGGCCGGGCGGTGCGCTTGGCAATCCAGGATCTCAGCCAGAGTTTTCCGGGCCGCTACCCACGCGGAGCGGAATGGCTCAGGCGGCTCGAGGAGCTGGAACTGCGTGCCACGAGCGCAGCGCCGACGCAGTCGGTCGCGCTGGGGGCCGAACTGGCGGCGCTGCGGCGCGAGGCGCTGCTGGCGAATCCCTTGCTGGATTTCGACCGCCTGTTGTTAGTCAAGCGCGGCGCCGGCCAACTGGCCCTGCCACAGAACTGGGAGAGCAACAGTTCCATCCCGCGCCAAGGCCTTGATAACGAGATCATGATCCTGCGCGGCTTGCGCGGGAGTCCCGTGCTGGAGCCGTTCTATCACCCGGATGGCAGGCGTTTCGTCGGCGACCTGGCGCTGCATTTCGACGCCACGCGGCTCATGTTTTCATCCATCGGCCCTAACGGCCGCTGGGGCGTGTTCGAGATGAGCGCCGCCGGTGGCAGCCCGCGCCAACTGCCGCTCATTCCTGACGTGGACGTGGACAACTACACGTCGTGTTACCTGCCCGACGACAGCATCATCTTCACTTCCACCGCGCCGTTCATCGGGGTGCCGTGCGTGCGCGGTACTGCGCATGTGGCGCAGCTCTACCGCTACTGGCCGGACACCGGCAGGATCCGCCGGCTCGCGTTCGATCAGGAGCACACCTGGTGTCCGACGCTCATGCCGGATGGGCGCCTGCTCTATCTGCGCTGGGAATACTCCGACCTGCCGCATTATGTGGCGCGGATTCTGTTCACGATGAATCCGGACGGGACCAACCAGCGGGAGTTTTACGGCAGCGGTTCGTATTGGCCGAACGCGTTTTTCTACGCCAAGCCGATGCCCGGTTCGCCTAACAGGGTGGTGGGCATCGTCGGTGGCCATCACGGCGTGCCGCGCATGGGGGAACTGATGATCATTGATCCTGCGCAGGGGCGCTTCGAGGCCGACGGGGTCGTGCAGCGAATTCCGGGTTACGGCAAGAAGGTCGAACCCGTCATCCTGGACAACCTGGTGGACAGCTCCTGGCCCAAGTTCCTGCATCCGGTGCCGCTCAGCGGTAAGTATATCATCACCGCGTGCCAGCCGTCGGCCGCCGCACCGTGGGGGATCTATCTGGCCGATGGGTTCGACAACCTGGTGCTCATCAAGGAGGAGCCGGGCTGCGCGCTGCTGGAGCCGGTGCCGCTGCAAGCAGTGGCACGCCCGCCGGTGATTCCGGATGCGACCAGGGAAGGTGCCACCACCGCGCGGATGCAGATCGTGGATATCTATCAAGGGCCGGGGCTGGCCGGCGTGCCGCGCGGCACGATCAAGCGGCTCCGCCTGTTCACCTATAATTTTTCCTACCAAGGCATTGGCGGGCAGGTGGACCGGGTGGGTCTCGACGGCCCCTGGGACATCAAGCGCATCATCGGTACGGTGCCGGTGGAAGCGGATGGCTCGGCCCACTTCGAGGTGCCGGCGAATCTGCCCATTTCCCTGCAACCGTTAGACGAGCAAGGGCGGGCGGTGGCGTTGATGCGCAGTTGGACCACCGCCATGCCGGGCGAGTTGCAATCGTGCGTCGGATGTCACGAGCGGCAGAACAGTGCTCCCACCAACCGCTCTAACGGTCTGGCCATGCGCAAGGCACCGGCCAAGATCACGCCGTTCCATGGGCCGCTGCGCGGGTTCCATTTTGAGCGCGAGGTGCAACCGGTGCTGGATCGACATTGCATCACCTGTCACAACGGCGAGACCCGCGCCGATGGGAACAGCATGCCTGATTTCAGGCGCGGGCCGCTGGTGTTTGCCGGTGAGCGGGAGGTGAAGTTTCCACCGGCTTACGTTGCGCTCAAGTCCTACGTGCGGAACCCCACCGCGGAAAACGACATGCGCATGTTGCTGCCGTATGAGTTTCACGCCTCGACGACCGAGTTGGTGCAAGTGCTGGAAGCCGGGCATCACGGCGTGTTGTTAGACGCGGAGTCATGGGAGCGCTTGAATACCTGGATCGATTTGAACACGCCGGCCTGGGGCACCTGGGAGGAAATGGTGACGCAGTGCGGGGATGCCGCGGCAGGGGCGAAGCGGATGGGCCAGCAGCGTACACGCCGCCGCGAACTCACGCTGCGCTACTCCGGCACCGATGACGACACCGATGCCGTCTATCCCGCACCCAACTGGCAACCCGCGCCGCGCCCGGCCGAACCTAACAACGAGGTCGCGGCAGCGCCACGCTGCGACGGCTGGCCGTTCGATGCGGCCGAGGCCCGGCGTCGCCAGCAAACCGATGGCCCCACCAGCATGAAACTCGAGCTGGGAGGTGAGGTCAACCTGACCTTGGTGCGCATCCCGGCAGGCCGCTTGGTGGCAGGCGGCACCGCCTCGCCACCGCGAGTGGTGCCAATTCCGCGGGCATTCTGGATGAGCGCTTGTGAAATCACCAACGAACAATACGCATGCTTCAATTCCAGCCATGACAGCCGCATTGAACACGGGGATTTTCTCCAGTTCAGCGTGGCGCAGCGCGGTCGTCCGTTGAGCGGATCCAGCCAACCGGTTTGTCATGTTGCGTGGGATGAGGCGCAGGCCTTCTGCAAGTGGCTCTCGCAGCGCTCGGGCCGCTCGGTCCGGTTGCCAGACGGCGACACCTGGGAATATGCCTGTCGCGCCGGCGCGGCCACCCCGATGGCCTACGGCGAAGTGACAACCGACTTCTCGCGCCTCGCCAATCTGGCCGATGTGAATCTGCGGCGTCCCGTGGGGTATCGCTCCAGCTCGGTGCCTGAGTGGCGCCCGGCTATCACCGGGGTGGACGACGGCCACTGGGTTTCCGCTCCGGTGGGGACTTACCCGGCCAATGCCTGGGGGCTCTATGATATGACTGGCAACGTGTGGGAGTGGACTTCCGACGTCGCGGCCGATGGCCTGCGGCACCTTGCGCGGGGTGGGTCCTGGTATTTCCGTCCGCAGCGTGCCACCCCTGATTCGACAGTGGCTTACCCGCCTTGGCAAAAGGTCTATGATGTCGGCTTCCGCATCATCGTCGAAGAACCGCCACTCTTGAGCACTCCCTGGCAATGACGACCCTCCTGCCCGGCACCGAAGTCCACGCCCGCAGGCTGCCGTGGGTCGTCGCCCATACCGAGGACATGGGGCAACAGACGCTGCTGCGGTTGCGGGGTGCCGAAGGGGCGGTGTCGGGGTTGGAGTTCGATCTGTTGACCCCCTTCGAGGAGGTGGAAGCCGTCATCACGCATGGCAATCTCACTCCGGCCGTCATCTACCAAACAGGCTCCGGGAGCCCCACAAACGATCCTAGCGGGCCTATCAAGAAGCGCGCATAGAGCAGACCGGGTTGTTCACAGGCCCCAGGTGCCTCCGACGAGTCTTGTGCCCATTCTCGGCCGCCTGCGGCCTGTGAACAACCATCTGCTAGAGCCGGGAATCAGCGCCCCGCCCCCCCGGCGGCCGAAATTGGGCAGCCTCCACTCGGGCGAAGCACGCCACTCCGCTACGCTCCGTGGCGTGCTTCGCCTACGTTCCGTCTGCCCAATTTCGGAACGTTTGCCGTCGCCCATCCAAATAGTCATTGACTCTTCCCCCACGCGCTACTACATCTTCCCCGCCCCCAGCCACCCTAGCTTAGTTTAGCTACTCTACGGCCGAAGCTCGGGGGCCGTCTCAATCTGCTTCCCTCAATTGAGGTGCCAATGTTCAGTCCACAGGAAGGCAAGGACATCCGCTTGTTCGGATGGGACGTGCTGCAGCGTCTCGCCGTGATCCGGGATGGGCACACTGATCGCAAAGAACGACGCGAGATTGACAAGTGGCTGAATAAAAAATCGGCCAAGGGCATGAAGCGACGTGTTCAGATCCCCGACATCCGGAAGGGACCGCCGATGCCAAGGGAAATCAGGGCGCTACTTCCATGCCGTTCGGCACGGCGATGCGGGTGCGGGTTTCGCGGTCGAGGGCGGGCTTGGAAGAGGCGGGTTTTGGATTGCTTCGCAGTGAGGTTCAACGCGCGGTCCCCGCATTGGGCCGCCCTTTCAGGGCTGGTTTCTCGAACTAACCGATTTCCCAGGGCGTTGCCCTGGGCTGGTATGGAATGCGCCGTTGGCGCGGAAGAGAGCCAAGTCATTATATATGCTGCCGCGCCTCAGGTTTTTGGAAAAGCACTCGTCAAATTAGATCCAAGAAATCCGCGTAATCCGCGTAATCTGCGGTAAAAAATGCCGCCATGAACAAACGCACGAATTTCACAAAGTGTCATGCGTGGCAGTATAGTGAAGGCGCCGACGCGAAGTCACGAAAGCGGTTGCGGAGTCGCGTTCGGGGGCTAGACTCATCCACGGAAAGCCATCATGAAAGCCGAAGACCGCTACCATCGCTTCGTCCGCTGGTCCGATGAGGACCAGTGTTACATCGGGTATTGCCCGGACCTGTATTTGGGAGGGGTTTGCCATCATGAGAACGAGGAAGCATGCTACGCGACGCTTTGCGTGATCGTGCGGGACGAGGTTGCGCACCGACTCGCCAAGGGAGAGGTGCTCCCAACGCCCGCAGTGCGGGCCACCCGCGATCTCGACTTCGCGGCTGCCTGAGGCACCGCGGCAGACGGGCGTTTCAAGGAGCGTGGGCGTCCCGCCCACCATGCCCATGGGACGCGAAAGGGGAGTCATTTCAGTCTGTGCTTTCTCTCACCATGGGCATGCGGACAGAATGTCCGCGCTCCCAGAGAGCGGCTCCCGGCGGTTTTCGGCTTTCCTTCCGTAGTTTTGGGGTTCAGCATGAACCGCAAGCAATACACCATGAGCCTCCACCCCATCCGCGCCCTTGATGCCGTCATTCGGGAATACAGGGATTATTTGCGCTCCGAGTTCCGTGCGCGGGACCCGCAGTTGCGGGCGGCGCTGGAGGGCGAGTTGGATCGGCCGCTGTCAACGCCTCCTGATTTTCAGCGACAGCCGGCAGGACGCCGCGCACCAGGCGCGCTTCATCATCTTTGCCAGCCGCTTCGATAGGATGCGCCGGCGATTGGTTAGAATCCTGAATGAACACGCGGCCGAGGTGCGTGCGCAAGGCGAGCGCGACCACGCCGATGGTCCGCCGGACGGTTCGTTAGCCATCCAGCGGATTGTCGAATTGCTGGGTGCCGCCGGGCATGCGCGTCAAGTTAAGGACCTGACGCCTTGTACCCGTAAGTTCCTCGCGAATTTCCGGATCAACCTCGTCACAATCTCCACCCTAAGTGGACATCCTGAGGTCCGATCGGACCTCAGGATGTCCACTTAGGGACTGCTGTTGCGGGTCGACTGCTGTTGCGGGTCACTGTCGGTAGCAGGGATCACATTTCCCTTAACTTGACGCGCATGGCCGCCGGGGTGATGGCGCGGGACAATCCGCATGCTCCCCATGATCCCGAGCGCCGACTCTCGGACGAAGAGCGGCGTCGCATCCGGGCGTGGGAGGAGGCTCCGTTGTTAGATGAGATCTCCGTGACCCCGTTTTTCCGCGGGACCTTGATCAACCTGGGCTTCCTTGCCGTGCGGTATGAAGGGTTGCGTGACAGGACAAGAGTTGCGCAACTCAATGCGAACACGGTCCGACTGTGGATTCCTGGCGCAGAGCAGCGGCTCAAATGCGGGGTTTGCTCGTGGCCTCTGTCAGGCGCCACAGTCGATGCGCCGTGTCCGCGCTGTCATGGCTCGGCGGTGCCATGGACCGATGGGGAGGTACACGGACACCGGACCATCCGCAGGTTGTTGCAGGGAGTGGATCAGCCATTGGTGGCGGAGGAACACACCGCCCAAATCACCACGGAGCGGCGGGTGGTGTTAGAAGACCGGTTCAAGGCACCGGCGGGCGAGTCGCCGCTCAACGTGCTCGCCTGTTCGCCGACCATGGAGATGGGCATCGACGTCGGCGGCTTGGATGCCGTGGTGCTGCGCAATGTTCCGCCGCGTCCGGACAACTATGCCCAGCGTGGCGGTCGCGCGGGACGCCGCACGCGGGTCGGCCTGGTTGTGGGATATGCCCGGAGCACGCCCCACGACCAGTATTTCTATGATCACCCGGAAGAGATGATTTCGGGTGAGATCCCCACCCCGGCGATTTCCCTCGGCAACCGCGACGTGATCCTGCGCCACTTGTGTGCCATCGCCTTTGGCGCGGCCGAACCGGGTCTGGCCGGCCGCATGGTGGAATATGTCGATGCGGAAGGGCGGATTGCCACCGAACGGGTCAACGAGTTGATCGAGGGTGTTAGATCCCAAAGTGGCTATGCCTTGGAACTCGCCCACGATGCGTGGGGCACCGAGATTCTAACGGCATGCGGACTGACGGCGGAGGCGCTGCACCGCCACCTCGAGCAAGTGCCGGCGCGGATCCAGCGGGTGATGGATGCCACGGCGCGGCAGGTCTTGGATTTGCGGCAACCGCTGGAAGCCTTCGCCGCGAATGTGATCGGAAGGCAGCAGGGGAATCGTGCCGCCGATCTGGTGGCCAGGTTATTAGTGATTCAGACCGGGCGTCGTGACGGGGGAGGGGAGGCGAGTGACAGTTCCGCAGGCTATCCGCTGCGGCGTTTCGCGGAGTTCGGCGTGTTGCCCGGTTCACAGTTCCTGATCCCGGCGGAAAATGAGTTGGCACTTGTTGGCGTTTCAGACGAATTCGTGAATCATCCGCGCATGGGTGGCAGCAGTGCCGATGCGGTGTCATGTCTTGCTCTTACTTGATCATTGAATGTTGAATGTTGAATGTTGGAAGTTGAATGTTGAATGTTGAAATCCTCGGCGTGAAGCATGGTGTAGCCGCAGCTCTCCCGGTTTAGCCACAGCGGTGTGGCTAAGTCCCGGCGCACGCTGCGGCCCAAACATCTTCCGGGTCGTCACCAGGATTCGGCGTTCCCGTTCTCGGCATCAGAACCCGGT
>JAPLUI010000175.1 GCA_026397725.1 Verrucomicrobiota bacterium
TCCAAACTGCCCCATGTGCCTACTCAAGACAGTTTTGTAGTTGCCGGCCGGCGCGGCATTACCGGCAGCAACATTGAAGCTGGTAAAAGTCGAAGAGACAGTCACGCCATTCGAGAGCCCGACGGTCTGGTTTCCATTCATGCTCTTGAATTCCACGTTAACGCCACCGGTTTCTCCGACTCCGTTGTTGACGATGGTGGTGGTGCCATTGGCTCTCCCGAAGTCGGCACCGGCGAGGTCAGTGATACCGGTGCTCTGGATATCGGTGCTATTAACGATAGTCGTTGCAGTCAAGCCCCAGGTGATATCCGCGGCCTGGGACGCCAGCGGCAGGGCGACGGCGAGCAGCGCGGCGATGGCGGAGGCGATTGGGAAGGAGAGGCGGGCGATGGATATTGGTTTCATGGATGTAGGATGTTGAATTCTTCCTATTGTTCTCAGTGGGAATCAGTGTTTCAGTGAGGGATCACGTCGTCGTCACGACAGACGTCGTGCTATCTATCTTCCATGTCGCTGTCGGGTAAAGAAATTTCTTGTTTTTGTTCCTCGACAACTGGCCTACAATTGGAGCAGATTTCCCCGGTGTCCGGATTGTACATTTCATCGGGTGGCGAGCAGGTGGCGGCGCACCTGCGCGAGGGGCTGTTGCAGGGGCGCTGGAGCGGGGTGCTGCCGGGGAGGAAGCGGCTGGCGGCGGAGCTTGGGGTCAGCGGCAAGATCGTGGAGGCCGCGCTGGGCGGGATCGCGATGCCGGAGGGCACAACCAAGCCCCGCCCGCTGCGGGTGGCACTCATGCTTCACGAGGCCAATAACACGCAACTGCACTACATCGTGGAGTTGCAGCATCTCCTGATTGAGGCGGGTCATCAAGTCATTTTCGCCCCGCATACCCTGTCTGATCTCCGGATGGACGTGTCGCGGGTCGCCAGGATGGTGGGCAAGATTGAGACCGATGCCTGGGTGGTGGTGGCCGGCTCGCAAGAGGTGCTGCGTTGGTTCGCGGCGCAACCGACACCCGCCATGGCGCTGTTCGGACGCCGGCGGGCGGTATCGATTGCGGGCATCGGGCCCGAACACCTGCCGGCCCTGCTTGCCGCAGTGCGGAAGCTGCTAGAACTCGGCCACCGCCGCATCGTGACGCTGGTCCGCCCGGAGCGGAGGATTCCCCATCCCGGGCGCTTGGAGCGGGCCATACTCGCTGAGATGGCGGCCAAAGGGATCGCCGTCGGGCCATACAACCTGCCAAACTGGGACGGCACCCGGGAGGGGTTGTACCGGTGCCTCGACTCGCTGTATCAGTTGACCCCACCCACCGCGCTGCTCATCGACGAGGCAGCCATCTTCACCGCCACCCAGCAGCACCTCGCCCGGCAGGGCATCCTGGCGCCGCAACACGTCTCGCTCGTTTGCTGCGACTCCGATCCGGCCTTCGACTGGTTCGAGCCGCCGATCACTCACATCCGTTGGGACTCCCGCCCGTTGGTGCGGCGCATTGTGCGCTGGGCCCACAACGTGGCCCGCGGCAAGAACGACCGGCGGGCGAGCTTCACCAAGGCCGAGTTCCTCGAGGGCGGGACGATCGGCCCGGTGAAAGGCGGGTGAGAAGGCACAGGGAACAGGAGAAGAATCCGCCACCGGTGACGGGGCAGGATTTGGAACAGTCCCGTGGCCGCCGCCACCACGCCGAAGTGGCGTCTGCTCAGCTTGGTTCGGGACCATGAGGTGGTGCCATCCAAGGGGGAGCTGTGGGTTCAGCAAAACGGCGGCCTCTGGTGTGAAAGCCGCCGTGGCGTCCAAGGAAGGAGCAAAGGACTCCTCAGGGTGCGGTCTGCGCTCGGACGAAGTCCGCGGGATTGCCGGTCAAGGTCACGCGGACCTTGGCGTTGCCGCTGCCGTCGGTGGTGAACACGCTGTTGTTGGTGCCTCCGATGGTGCCCGGGTCGATACCCGGATTTCCCTGCGTCAGGTTCTCGACCAGCGTGCCCGGGCTGAATGTCAGAGTGGTCGAGGAGCGGAATTCGTAGCTGGTGTTAGGTTGGCCCGCGAACGTCAGTTCCCAGACCCCGCCGCCGACCGGCGTGATCGAGGTGATCTGCGGAGACTGTCCGGTCGGCGCGGCCGCCACGTCCACCTTGAAGCTGAAGGAGTGATAGAGCCCCGAGGATTCCGCGTCCATGTGCTTCCAAGCGAGCGTCGCCACATATTGCCCGCCGGCCATGTTTGCCGGGGTGCTGTCCAAGGCGACATTCGAGAACGCCGCATCGGTGTTCCACGGGGTGCCAAGCCCGATGGGCGTCATCGTCGGGGTCGCGGTCGAGGTGAAGTTGATGGTATCCGTTACCAAGCGCCGACCGGATACGTCCACCAGTTGGAAGCTGATATCACTGAGCGTCGCGCCGGTGAAATTGTCAGCCGTAATGGTGAGGGTGCCCTCGAACCAGCCCGTGCCGTTGATCCCGCCGGAATCCGCCAGATAGGAAACCCCATCCGGCTGGTAGTCGCCGATCAGCAGGTTGCCCATATCGGTGGCCAACGTGAGGTCGAACTCCACTCCGCTGTTAGGGCAGACCATATGCACGGTCTTCGATGGCGAGGTGTTGCCCGTGTCCCATGCCAGCGCACTCTGGTTGGTGAACGTGTCGATCTGATCGGGCGTGGTCGCGCTGGCGGCGGCCGAGGGTGTGCCCGTGCTGCCCAAGCTGTCGCGCAGCGTCACCGTGTAGGAGTATCGCGTTGCGGGCTGCAGGCCGGTGTTGGTGTAGGTCGGGCTGGTCTGCCAGCCGCTGCTGGCGCCGCCCGGGTGGCCGGTTGCCTCGGTGAAGAGGTACTGGACCGGTCCGGAGGGATCAGTGCCCGTGGTGGCGGTCATGGTGATCGCCGTGGTGCTGAGGGCCGTCGGCGCGACCGCGAAAGTTGCCGGATCAGGGGTCGGCGGCATGGCCGGCCCGAAGGACGCGGAGATGGTGTGGTCCGCAGTGACGTTGGTGAACGTGTAGCTCGCGACCGCTCCGACTGAAGCGCCGTCCACCCACAGGTCGGCCACCTCGTAGTTGGTGTCCGGTGACATGGTGAAGATCTGGTTGGCGCCATCGTTGACGCTCACTGCGCCATTCGGGCTGATCGAGCCGTTGGCCCCCGCAGTGGCGGCGATCCGGTGAGCGATGGGTGCGAACGAAGCAGCGATGCTGTGGTCGGCGGTCACGTTGGTGAAGGTGTAATCTGTAACTGCTCCGACCGAACTGCCGTCCACCAGCACGTCGGTCACGGTGTAGTGGGCGCCGGGCGTGATGGTGAAGGACTGGTCGGCACCGTCGGTGACGATCACCGCGCCGCTCGGGCTGATCGAGCCGTTGGAACCGGCCGAGGTCGTGACCGTGTGGGTGATCGCCGCGAATGTGGCGGCTATCGTGTGGCTGGCCGTCACGCCGGTGAACGTGTAGCTCGTGACCGCCCCAACCGAAGATCCGTCCACCAGTACGTCGGCCACCAGGTGGTGGGCGTTCGCGGTGATCGTGAAGCTCTGGCTCTCGCCATGGTTTACAGTCACGGGCCCGCTCGGGCTGATCGAGCCGTTGGGGCCAGCCGAGACGGCAATCGTGTGCGTGGAACTGCCACCACCGCTCAAATCCACCGTGATGGTCGTGGTGTTGTAATGAACCGTCGGCGTATATCCACTCAAGTTATTATCGAGGGTGACGCTGTGGAAGGCGGTGCTGCTCATGTCGCCGCTGGCAACGCTATATATGGTGGCACCTGAAACCGGGCCGCTCAAGTTCGCGCAGTCAAGATGCAGGTCCAGATTGGCAACGCTATGCGCTGTCGCCGCACTGAAGGCAACGCTGTCCAGAGCGGTGTCAGAGGCACGAATCCTCAGGGTGGCGTAATCAGTGGAATAGGTAGGCTCCGCTGAGTTGGCGAAGGTCAACGTGTTGGCGTTGCCGGAGGTGGACGGCTGAATGGTGCCGCCAGCATTGACGGTCAGCGCCCCGTTGATCGTGCCCGAGCCACCCAGCGTGGCGTTGTTGACCGACACCGCGCTGCCAGCCGCCAGGGAGCCATCGACCAACAGCGTGCCGCTGGAAACCGTCGTGTTCCCGGTGTAGGTGTTGGTGTTGGAGAGGGTCAGCGTGCCGTTGCCAACCTTGGTCAGGGAGCCGCCTGCCGAGAGGGCGCCGGCATAGGTGGTGCTGGCGTTGTTGTTGCCGACGTTCAAAGCGACGGCGGCCGCTGCGCTGTTCTGCAGGGCGATGTCATAGCCCGTCCCATTCGTGGTCGCCGACAATCCACCGAAGTTGAACGCCGTGCCGCCGGCGCTATTCATCTGCAACCTGCCGCCGCTCATGATCAGCGTGCTGTTCTGGATCGCATTGGCGTGCTGCAAATTCAGGTAGCCGGACTTGAGCGTGGTCGAGCCGTTGTAGGTGTTGGCAACCGCCAGGTTGAGGGCATAAATCGCAGCCGTCCCTTTGTTATCCTGATAGATCGACACGGTACCGCTGGTGCCGTCGGAAATAACGTTCAGGAAATTCACCGTCCCGCCGGCCGGCTGCACGCCGGAGTTGTTCGTGATCGTCACGTCACCGGCGGAGGTGTTGGTGATGGTGCCGAAGTTGAGGTGCTTGGCACTATCCGTGTACCTCTCGTTCGTAACGTACAGGTCGCCGTTCAACTGGATCGGCACGTCAATGTAAAAGTTATTGCCTGCGGTGGTCGTCTGAGTGACCTGGGACGGGCTGCCGTTGTTGTCGAGGATCAGCACCGCGCCGCCGCTGGCGTTGATGTGGCAGCTTCTGTTCTCACCCAAGATCAGGGCGCCCAGCGTGCGACTGGTGTTGTCGATAGTGAAGCTCCGGTTACCGCTGACGCCAAGTGTGAACATGGCCGACGCGCCCACACCGTCGGCGATGACCCCGCCCGTCCAGTTAGTTGTGGTGCTCCAGTTGCCGGACTGAGCGCTCCACGAACCGTCGGTTGCGACCGCGTTCACGGTTCCGAGGGCCAGTGCCAGCAGCGCGGCGGTGAGTCTGTTGATTGGCGTGCGATTTTTCACGAATTTGGAATCTTGGGGTTTCAGTGGTAATCAGAGTTTCAGTGGTTTGTCAGGCACCATGCTCCGGAACGCGGCGGTTTCCCGACCCGATCCGCCCCTTGATTTGACGTGCATGCCCACCGGGACGTGGCGCGAGGCGGGAAAGAGTGATGAAAGATGGTGTTTTTCAAGAGGGTAAAGAACTTGCGAGTGGGCGCTTCGTCGTCACGACGGCACGGTGAAGAACTTACAGCCATGTCAATGCCGAGCAAACGGATTTTTTTTTTTGTTCCTCGACAACTGGCCTACAATTGGAGCAGATTTCCCCGGTGTCCGGATTGTGCATTTCATCGGGTGGCGAGCAGGTGGCGGCGCACCTGCGCGAGGGGCTGTTGCAGGGGCGCTGGAGCGGGGTGCTGCCGGGGAGGAAGCGGCTGGCGGCGGAGCTTGGGGTCAGCGGCAAGATCGTGGAGGCCGCGCTGGGGAGGGCACAACCAAGCCCCGCCCGCTGCGGGTGGCACTCATGCTTCACGAGGCCAATAACACGCAACTGCATTACATCGTCGAGTTGCAGCACCTGCTGATTGAGGCGGGTCATCAAGTCCTTTTCGCCCCGCGTAGTCTGTCCGATCTCCGGATGGACGTGCAGCGGGTCGCCGGGATGGTCGGCAAGATGGTGACCGGTGCCTGGGTGGTGGTATCCGGCTCGCAAGAGGTGCTGCGTTGGTTCGCGGCGCAACAGGAGATAACTTCCTGTTAGACCCTTGATGGTGGTGATCCAGGAAGATTAATGGTCGGCGACAACGGCACCATAGGTGAGCGTGATGGTGCCGTCCCGGGCGCCGTTGCCATAACCGTTCGCGAGAAAGACCTCAAAGCCGTTGATATCGAGTGGGGGAATGCCGTCGGCTGCCGTTAGGGTTGCGGTAATCGTTCGCCCCGCCGCCGCTATTGTGACCCACCCCGCCAATCGTCGGGTAGCCACGGTCCAGAGTAGTACCCTTCACCAGCTTGATCGGTCCGAGCCAGCTTCCTGAGAAACCATTGCAATCAGAATAGCGCCATTTGTGATTTTTTCATATCGTTCAACTTTCCCGCATGGTGTTTGGTTAATGACGCTCTTGCGTCGGGAGAATTCCGCCTCGACCTTCTTCCGTGTCGCGACCTGCGGCCGGTGGGGGTGGCGAATTGAGTTCGCTTTGAAGCAGGACTTCTTCGCCTTGCCTCAGGTCGATCTGATAGACCCCGGGGGCAACCGGTTTGAAGGTGAACTGCCGGTCACCCTTGATGCGGATTTCGCCGGACATGCCCGGCCGCACCCGGCAGGGTTCGCCGGCGAGACTCTTGATCCGCACCCATTGGGTTTGGCCGCCGCGGCGTTGCGCCGAGACGAGGAACGCGCCCTCGGCCCGCAGGTCATGGAACTCGACATCCTGCCAGGCAGTGGGGACGGCGGGGAAGATGCGGATCGGCCCGGACTCGTCCTTCGCCGGATCGCTCCAGCTCTGTATGAGCAGGTCCTGGAGGATGTTGGCGGCGGCCAGAGTGGATTCAATGCAAGGACTCTCGTACCAGAGGCCGTTCGGATAGAGATCGCCCTGCAAACGCCTCAGGCTCTCCAGCGCTTCGTTGCCGAAACCAAGCGCCGCCGCGATTGGACCGACGTGGGCCTGCACCATGGCTTGGCGCTGGCCGGGTCCGGCATTGCTGCGTGCCCGCTCAAACGAACGCCTCAAAACGTCTGCGGTGCCTGGCTGCTCGATGTTCACCTGGTGCAGCGGATAAATCATCAGCAGATGGGAAAAGTGCTGGTGATCCGCCGGGGACGACTTGTCGCGGCCCAACCGAAAGCCGTGTTCGTCCGCGGGGAATTCGGGAAGGCGTTCGACCACGTCCCGCCAGCGCGGAATGAGGGGGTCCGCGATGCTGAGGCGCTGGCTGGTCTTGAGCAGTGTGAGGCAACCCCACTTGAGGAGGGCGAGGTCGAAGTTGCAGTCCTCGCACACCCCTGTCTCCGGTGAGTAGGTGGGGGGCAGATGCAGCTTGCCGTCATTTCCCTCCTTGACCATGTGAAGGTAGAGATTGATGGCGCTGCGCAGCAGCGGGAAGATCTTCTCACGCAGCATCGCGTCGTCCATCGAGTAGCGGTATTGGCTCCAGTTGTTGTTCATGGTCCACGTGAGAGTGCCAACGAGATCATGGTAGCGCATGTCCCCCTCGCGGCTGCCCCTCAGGTCCCACGCGACGGCGAGCGGCAGGTAGGCCGAGTCCGCCTGCCACGCGACGGGGCGCACCGCCTTGACCAATTCTTCCCGCCGGTCATAAAGCCGGTCCACCAGTGCCTGCCCTTGCTCGAGCCGGTTGGCCGCGTAAACCGGCCAATGCGCGCTTTGAATGTTCCAGTCGGTGGTGAAGTAGGGCCACGATTTGCCCTGGAACCAAATGCCCGGCGTATCCACGAAACAGCGGCCGGCGCGGGAGGTGCAGCCGAGGCGATAGATCGTCTGCCAGTAGAGCGACTCGAGCCCCGGGTCAGGAATGGTGACAAAACTACGCGTGTAGTAGTTGTGCCACCAATCGCGATGAGCTTGCACCCATGCGGTCTGGTCGAGGGCGGAGCAGCGCCTGACGTCGGCCAGCGCCGTCTGCACCGCACTCGCCTCCGGGTAGCTGTTGGCGATGCTGACGATGTGGGTGCGTGTTTCGCCGCGAACCTGCTCGGCCCAGGCGATTGCGTACTGGCCGCCGGCCAGAAGGTCCTGGATCCACACCGAAGTCTCGCCGTTATTCTCCAGTCGGCCGACGGGATTGGGTTTGTAGAGTTTGAGCATCCCCTGGTAATGCGTGCCGTATTGCCTCGCAAACCCGGCGATCTCCGATTCGATCGTTGGATAGCCGGGCCGCGAAGTTCTGGCCTCGGCCGGATGCCAGGTCCAGCGAAAGGCCATCTCGCCGGCGGTCGGGGTCAATTCAGTGATGATCGCCATGTCCACCGCATGGGTGAAGTGACGGATCCGGATCTCGCCCCGGTCAGTCGTGATCGTGCCGGTTAGTTCGGCATTCCACAGATCCTTGCGCCAATTGCAGCCGGCAAGCTTGCCAACCGGTTGGAGTGAGAAATACCCGACTTGGAGTCGCGGCCGGCTGTAGGCGGTCCAGCCCCAGGTGTCGTCCCGATGGTCATGGACATCCGCGCGGAAGACCTGGAGCTTGAGGGTGCCGCCATCCTGATAGAGCATCGAACCCAGCATGGCATTGCCGAAATGCGGTGCTTCGTTCCAGCCGCGCGGCAACTTGTCGAAGGTCATATCATGCCGGCGCATGAAGGTTGGCCAGTCGATCTTCCCGCCTGCCGGATCCGGCTCAGCAGCCAATGCGTGCCCGCCGGTCAGGAGCAAGGCCAAGGCCACACTGCGAAACGGAATTACAAGGTTGTCTTTCATGATATTCACCATAAGGCTTGCTCCCTGGAGTCCTCATTCGGCGCAGGGTATTCCCACTTCACCTGCCCGTCACTGCCAATCACCATGACCTTGTTTGAACATAACGAACCCGACGTCCGACCGTCTTCAAGAAAGGTCCGGGCATCAAGCGGTCCGTGCTGGGAGTTGCCGGTGTTTCGCCAGTGGACGCGAACCTGCAACGTGCTGCCGTCGCACACCGCAGCCGCAACTCCGTTGGTTCCGGCAGGCGGGGAGATCCCCAACTGAAGACCGTTGACAACTCCGCCCCAAACCATCGAGCAACTCCTTGCAGAGGCCTTTCGAGTCAAATGGTCGTGACTCGACACGCCGATAACTGCTTACTTCTCCTCTCCCAGTGGCGGGATCTTCATCTCTTCCAGCCAGACGCTCAAGGGGGTGCCAACCGGGATGAAAGCACCGGCCGAGCGGTTGTTCATCGGGAAGTTGCTTACCGCGATGGTCACCTTGCCGCCTGTGAATTCATCGCGGAGAGCGGCCCAGACATGAGCACCGCGGGGTTTTTTTCCCTCTCTCCGCCAGGCGGCGACGCCGGCTTTCGACTCGGCCAGCAGCTTGCCGTTGATATAGATTGCAAAGCCCTCGCCCGAATTGGCATGCGTGCTGCCTGCGACCCTGATGCGGTAACGGTAACCTTCTTTCAGCGGCGGCAGCTCGAAGCTGCGGCGCAACAGCAACACATCCCCCTTGAATGCCGTTTTGGGCTCATCGCGCTTGGGGCCTTTGTACCATTCCGGGGTCGGGACTGGCGGCTCGTCGCCTGGCACTCCGAATGGTGCCCCGCCGCTCTTCCAACCCGCCCGCTGCGCATCAAAGTCCGGCGCAAACCAGTTCTCCATCCCGGCCGGACAGGTCAGCTTGAGGTCGCTGATCCCCTTCGTTTTGTCCTCGGTTGCCGGCAGGTCGAGGCCGTGGTAATCCCACAACATGCCATTGAGGTCTCCGCCGATGGGTTTCCAATCGTAGTCCCGGATGTCGGCCACGCGGTAATAGTTGGCCGCTTCATCCAGGGTGTCATCCAGATACGGCGACCCCCTTTCGGGCTTTTCCCCTTTGATCGCCGCCAGCAATGACGGTTCATATCGCGGGTTGGTCACGAATGCCACCAACGCGCCGTCCAAAATGATCGGTTTGACCGCCACCAGCGAGGCGGCTTTCTGTTCTTCCGTCGGCACCGGCTTCGCGGCCTCGGCGGCCACCCGGGCGGCCATCCGCGCTTCCCGATCCGACTTCGGAATCTCCACGGCTTTGCCGCCCTGCAGCCGCACCATCGCCCGTCCCATGGTTTCGCCCACCAGCAGGTAGGTCTCGGCATTGCGGTTGTAGTGATAGTCCTGTTCGCGTGGCGACTCTCCCACCTCGCGCCAGAAATCGCGGGTGTCCACCGCTGCCACCGTGCCGGCAAACTCCGGATGCTGCTTGGGGTCACCCACCGCCATCTGCGCTTCCCAGACACCCTTCCATGGCCCCTCACCCAGGCGGTACCCGTGGAATCCCACCGTGGCCACGACCACCGGCATCTTCGGCACCTTGAACTCCTTGCGCAGGTCGTTGATGAGGTTGACCAGGTTCTTCTCGTACTCTTCCTTCGTCGAGCCGCTATCCTTGTGGCCCTGGAACCACCCGAAGCCGGCAATCTCGTAACCCTGCCCCTGGTAACCCGGCACGATCTTGTCGATCTTGTCGAGGGTCTCACGAACACCCTTGACCATCAGGCGGTACTCCAGCCCTTCGTTTTCATCCGCAGGTTCCGCGCGGCCACTCGATGGCGGACGGAAATCAAAACCCAGCGAGCGGTTTCCTTGCGCCGTCTTGATCAGCAACACCTGCTCGTCATGAAATGTTCCCATGACATAACCGAATCCCAGTTCCGGACCGATCGATTTCCCATTGTTCGAGGTCGCGGAAAGTGGCGAACCGGCGCTTTCCGGACGCAGCCGGGCCTCCTTGTAGAACACGTCTTTGCGCTCGGTCCACTTGCCCGCCTCATCTAGCAGATACGGGAACTTCTTGTCCTGCTTCGTCACCGTCTCGAGGTCGCCCTTGCCTTCGAGGTCAACCTGCTCCAACCAGAACGCGGCCGACCCGCCCTTGAAGCAGGTGATGGTGAGCGGATACCTCTTGCCCTGTTCGAGGACGACCTTGGCGACCTTCGGCTTGCCACCCGGTTCCTTGCGGTACAACTCCTTGCCTTCCAAAGAGACGACATTGCAACTGCTGTCTTCAAATCCCGCGTGAACGGTGTAGGTCCCGGTGACCGGCACGTCAATGGCGGCACTCACCACCACCGTATGCGGGCCATCCATGGCGGGCAGCTTTTCGGATGCTGTTCCCAAAGCCACCGTGGCGGTCTTGGTCGGCGCCAATCTGGTGTAATCCGCCTTGGGATCGTATGCACCCGTGAGGAGAGCGACCTTCGCGCCTTTCGCCGCGTCCGCGGCGGCTGACTGATAGACACCATGCGCGGCCAAGCCAAAGCCGCCAATCGGCAGGGCGCCGGGCAGAACCGCCGGATCGGCCGACAGGAAAACACTCGGATAGAGCGGCCGGGCGCCGGTGATATCACCCATCCCCACCATGTTGGATTGCCCGGCGAGGATATAGACCTTGACCGGCTTGGTCATGTCCGCCGGCTTGCCGTCCGGTTTCGGCAGATTCTGGTTCGGCCCCGGCTTGGCTGGTTCCGCCGCCGAGACAATTGCCGCGCCGATGGCCATGCCGACCCATGCGCCGCCGATACCCAATAGCGTTTTCCTGCTCATGTTAACTCCTTTGGTTGTAGTTGTTTCGGGTCTTTTCGTTTCGTTGATTCGTTGTCTCAAACGGCCCGTTGGGAATGGTTTCTTTCATCTCTCATATAGTTACCAAGTAACCTGCGTTGACGCTGAGCCCGGAGCCATGCCAGGGGACATGCGGAGTCCGGGCATGGGTTGTTCTGAAGAATCTTCAGCAAGCGACGGGTGCCGGGGACGCTGCCGCCCTTGGTCGCTTGGCGCATCGCCGCACCAAAACCAATTTCCGGAAAGTATGTTAGATATGGCAACACGCCGCATGCCGGTTGGGATAGGCGTCCTACCGGGCTTGCAAGAGCAATCAAGGGATGGGTCCGTTTGGATCAGGGGCGAGGGACACTTTGCACGCTCCCTGCCGGACTGTCAACGGGAGGAACCTGGTGCCGCACCCGCTTCCGTGGCGAGGATTATTTCATCCGTGACTAGCCCCAATTATGGGCAGGTTCAGCCACAGCGGGGTGGCGGGCTGCGCCCTTCCCACCGCACTCCAGACTTTGGCTCGCGCCCGGGCAGGTGAGAGTATGGAGTGCAGTGGGAAGCGCAGCGCCACACCGCGGTGGCTAAGTGGCCGCGCAATAATAACTGTCGCATGCGCATGAGGTGTACTGTAGCGGCGGTCTGTGACCGCCGATGCCACTGAGAAGAGCCAAGGCGCTTGTCCTTTCGCATCGGCGGTCATAGACGCGCCGCTACAATTCGATGGTTATTCTTGCGCAGGCGCTAAGTCCCGGCACTCGCTGCGGCCCAAACATCCTCCGGGTCGTCACCAGGATTCGGCGTTCCCGTTCTCAGCATCAGAACCCGGTGGGCGGGTGTGGCACCGGGAGTAACGTGAGCGCGATAAGGAGCCACCACATTCTTGTGGTGGTAGCGGAAGGGCGGCCCATGAGTGCGTGCCGAAGGCTCTGTTCATGGACGTTCCTTCCGCTCGACGACAGGAATGTCGTCGCTCCCTAACGGGCCTCCTCGGAGCCA
>JAPLUI010000165.1 GCA_026397725.1 Verrucomicrobiota bacterium
AGTGAAGTTCTTGAAGCAGACGACCCCTAACACCATGCCCTTTTCAAACCGCCCGTTTCATACGCTTTTTCAAATCGCCGTCCTCACCTCACCCCGCCCGCCCTACGAAATGAAAAATCCCCCTATGTCAAGAGATCTGGCGCAACGCATCACCACCGAGCCCATGACCGAACCCTCCCCGCGCCTCCTCCTGATCACCGACCACCCGGCTGACGCCGATGGCCTCCGCGCCTTGCTGCCAAGCAGCGGGCCGGGGAGCTTCCACCTCGAAGCGGTCTCGCGGCTATCCGAGGCGCTTCCCCTCTTGGAACGTCACCCCGTCGCCTTGATATTGTTAGACCTCGGCTTGCCCGCCAGCATCGGCCTGAGCACTTTCCACCATCTGCGGCAAGCGACACCGGACATCCCGATCATCCTATTGGCCGAGCGCGATGACCAGGAGCTGGCCGTGACCGCAGTGCGGGATGGCGCACAGGACTTTCTCGTCAAGGGACAATTCAACGAGAGGCTGCTGGGCAGCGCGGTTCGCCACGCCCTGGAACGCGGGGTGATCGAGACGGCGCTGCGGGCAGCGCTGCGCGAGAGGGAGATGCAACTCAAGGAGATCCACCACCGGGTGAAGAACAACCTGCAAATCATGAGCAGCCTGTTGTTCCTGCAAGTCCACAACAGCGAGCATGCCCTCGTCAAAGCCGCGCTGAAGGCCATGCAAAGCCGCATGCTCTCCATGACCTTGATCCACGAGCAGCTCTACCGCTCACCACACCTGGCGACCGTGGACATGGCCGCTTACCTCAGGAGCCTCTGCAAGCAGTTGTGCCATCTGTTGGCCAGCACCCGGAACACCCCCCGCCTCCATCTGGATCTGGCCCCGGTCCAACTGGGAGTCGAGCAGGCCATCCCCTGCGGCCTGCTCGCCAATGAACTCATCACCAACGCGCTCAGACACGCCTTTCCTCAGGGAGCTGGCGGCGAGTTGCGCATCGCCCTGCAGCACGTCGATGGTGGCCACATGATACGCCTGTGTGTGGCCGACAACGGCGTGGGCCTGCCACCGGATTTTTCCTTGGCACAGCTCACGTCGCTGGGCTTGGAAGTGGCCTCCGACCTGGCCCGGCAACTGGGAGGGAGCTTGGAAATCGGGGCTGGTCCCGGCACCGTGGTTGAACTGGTTTTCCCTTCGCCGCATCCATGAACCCGCCCCCCGCCGCGATTCCGTCGGAACCATCGTCTGATGAATCCTCCAGGCACGATGATCGTTGGAGACGAGGCGTCCCGGTTCCCGGAGGTGTGCCCGCCGCGAGACGGACCGCGCCTCATGGGACCCCCGCCGCTCTAACGGTTTAGCCACAGCGGGGTGGCGGGCTGCGCCCTTCCCACCGCACTCCAGACTTTGGCTCGCCGTAGGGTCTGGCGGACGGCGCCTACAAGTCACGCTGTCACGGGCTGAAGGCAAACGGCGAGTGGCGGTTCTGAGGTGCCGATCAGAGCAAGCCCAACGCTGCGGAAATCAGCAGATCGTCGTCGATCAGCCACTTGGCGGTCTCGGTTCCGGGAGCGGAGGGTGTGGCAGGAGCCGTGGATGGGGAGACGTCGAGGGTGAGCCCATCGCCGCGGATCCGCCGGATGAGGCCACCGGCATCGTAAACCGCCATGAACGCCGCCAGGACGCGGACGGCCGCCTGGGTGAGGATGGGATCATCGTTACGTCCCAGCAGGGCATCGAGCAGGCTGGGCATGGGATCGGCGGTGCCGGCGAGCCGGGAGGCGGCAGCCTCGTGGGTCGCGGTGAGTTCGGCAACGCCTGCGGCGGTGAGTTCACCGGCCAGGATGTTGGTGCGGGCCAGCAAGTCGGAGGGTTGCAGGGCCTCCGGCAGGCGGGCTTCCAGCGCCGTGGCCAGCACGAGTTGGCGGGCATGCAGGCAGGTCCAGTTGGGGCTCCGCAGGTCATCATCGCCGTCAGCACCGGTGCGGCGGCCGGCCACGCCGGTTTGCACAAAGGTGGCGATGGCTTCGGCGGCGTGCTTGCTGGGGATCCCCGCGCAGACCGGAGCGAGGGCGAAGGCGGCGAGTCGATTGGCAATCAGGACATTGCCCATGGCCTGCATTTTCGCACTCAGCAGCGCGTCCCGTTCCCGTTTCACGGTAAAGAATTCCATGGCATGGCGCAAGGTGATTTCCAGTTGCGGGATGTCCCAAGGTTTGGTGAGGTAGCGGAAGATTCCGCCAAGATTGACCGAGCCGATGGCGGCATCCATATCCGAGAAGGCGGTCGAGAGGATTTTGATGATCTCCGGATAGTCGTCGGCGATTTTGGCGAGGAAGCCGACGCCCGTTTCATTGGGCATGCGCTGGTCGGTCACGATGATGCCGATTTCGCGGGCGTGCTGGCGGAACACCTCTAGTGCCTCAACTCCATCTTTCGCTTCGAGAATCCGGAACTTCTCGCTGAAGAGGCGGCGGAAATACTTGCGGGTCATGGCTTCGTCATCCACGAACAGGATGGCGTAGCGTTGATAGTCGTAGTCTTCGGCATTATGGCTCATGGTGGTCACTGGTGGGGAGAGGGACGGGGGCAGATTGAATTTCGATGGAAAATGCGTGGCGGCGGCAAGCGGATTCAGGCGGATTCAGGCGGATTGGTCGAGAACGGATTCGGCGCGGGGGGCTCGGAGCTGCCGGGTGGCGGAAAGACGAGGCGGAAAGACGAGGCGGAAACAGGCGAATTCGCCCGGGTGGCTGTCCACCTCGATGAGAGCTTGGTGGGTCAGCAGGATTCGATGGCTGATGGAGAGGCCGAGGCCCATGCCTTTGCCGACCTCCTTCGAGGTGAAGAAGGGATCGAAGATATTCGGCAGGTGATCGGGCGGGATGCCAATGCCGTTATCGCGGATGATGACCTGCCAGCCCCCGTCGGCGGGAGAGATGGCGACGTCAATGCGTCCGGGCTCACCGCCGTCGCTGTGGATGCGGTGTTGGATGGCATCGATGCTGTTCTGGAAGAAATTGATGAAGACCTGGACGAGTTGGTTGGGATTGCCGCTGATCAGGGCGCGGTCCGGGGTGGTGAGATGGAACCCGATCTCCGTGCCGAACTGATGGCTGACCATGCGGTGGGCGCGGGTGACGATTTCCGCGAGGTCGGCATCGCCCGAGATGCTATCGTCGTCGCGGGTGAACTGGCGGAGGTCGATGACGATCTGGGAGACCCGTTCGACGCCCTCGCGGATGTCCTTGAGGATGTCGGCGAAATCGGCTTGCTCGCTGGCGGGCAAGGCCTTGGCAAAGGTTGCCAGGGTGTGGATGCCGGCGCTGGCGTAGTTGAGAGGGTTGTTGATTTCGTGGATGATGCCGGCGCTCATGCGGCCGAGCGAGGAGAGCTTCTCGTTGCGCACCAGCAGCACTTCGTTTTCCTTGAGCTGTTCGATCGCGGCTTGGAGTTCCGAGTTGAGATTGGCCATTTCGCGCCGGATGCGGCCCATGGCGAGCTGGTTCTCAAGCCGCAGGGCGAGTTCGGCGGAGGAGAACGGCTTGGTCAGGAAATCGCTCGCGCCCGCCTGGAGGGCCGCGAGTTTCGTTTGTTCGTCGGCCCGCGCGGTGAGGATGATCACTGCCACGCTGCGGGTGCTGTGGTTTTCCCGGATGCGCCGGCAAACCTCGATGCCATCCATTTCGGGCATCATGTGGTCGAGCAACGCAAGTTGGGGACGGCGCAGGCGTGCGAGTTCGAGCGCCTCGGCGCCATCGGAGGCCTCAATCACCTCGACGTTGTCCATCTGCATGCGCAGGAACCGGCGGATGTCGGGTTCATCATCGGCGATCAACACCAAGGGCCGCGTGCTGCCGGGGAGACCGATGACCGGGCTGGCAAGCTGGCCGCTCGGCTGGGTCGGCAAGGCGGAGCGGGCGGCCACTTTGCCGGGCATGGATATCGCCGCCTTGCGGTGGAGTTGGGCGATGTTTCTTCCGCCGTCCTGCAGCGGGTCGGGCTCGTCGCTGGCGGTGGTGGATGGCGTTGCTTCGGGAGCAGATGCTGCCGTCGGCAATTCGATCGTGAACACGGTGCCGCAGCCGAGTTTGCTGTTCACGCTGGCCGCTCCGCCCATCGCCTCGGTTAGACTGCGGACCAGGGCCAGGCCGATGCCCGCGCCGCGGAACTTCCGGGTGGAGGAGTCGTCCACTTGCCAGAAGCGCTCGAAAATGTGCGGCAGGACGTCCGTCGGGATGCCTACGCCGGTATCTTCGACGACGAGCCGCAGGAGTTCGTCAGCGACGGTGACTTTCACCGTGATCGAGCCGCCGGAGGGAGTGAACTTGATCGCGTTGATGACCAGATTGAGCAGGATCTTGTCGAACTTGTCGCGATCGAGTTGGATGGATTCGTAAGCGGTCTGGCATTCCCACAGCAGGGCGACGCGGTCCTGTTCGGCAAGGTGGGCGAGCGAGCGCAGCAAGCCATCGGTCAAGGCGGCGATGCGGGTGGGTTGCCGGTTGACGTCGGCATGGCCGGTGTCGAAACGGACGAGATCGAGCAGGTCGTCGATGAGTTTGAGCAGGCGGAGCCCGTTTTGCTCGAGCATTGCGGTCATCTCATGGATGCTTGAATCGACGGCTTGGTGACCGAGCACGCTGCTGAGTCGCTCGGTGATGCCCAGCATGATGGTGAGGGGAGTGCGCAGCTCGTGGCTGATGTTGGCGAAGAAGCGGGTCTTGGCCTCGTCGAGTTCGCTGAGTTGCCGGTTTTTCGATGCGAGCAACTGGTGAGAACTCTCGACCTCGGCGTGCAGGCAGAATTCGCGGAAGCGCAGCTTTTCATAGAAGTAGCAGCCGACCAAAACAAAGACGGCGGTCACGCCGAGGAAATAACTGTTGTTGAAGAGCACGGTGCGATCCAGGGGACGCGGCGCGAGGATCACGCTGGTGGCGTAGGCCAGGAAACAGGCGGCAATGACCACCAGCGAATTTACAAACGTCCACCGCAGGACCAGCGACATCCCTACCAGGATCAGATTGAGCCCGGCATAGTACACGGAATTGCCGCCGCCGGTGCGTGCAATCATCGCACAGATCCCGATCATGGGCAGGAGGGCGGCGCTTACCGAGGCGAAGTAGCAGATCCTCGGTCCGGGGGCCTCGCCAAGGAACAGGAAAATGCAGCCCAGCAGCACCGTGCAGACCAGCCGGATCTGCAGGAAGAGCCACCCGTGCTCGGGGAAGACGATCCAGTCCAACGAGTAGCCGAGCAACATGAAGAGGCTCCCCAAGGCCAGGGCATGCTTCACATTGGCCACCGCCAGATGATCTTCATAATGACGGAAGGCCTGCAACAATGCCGGATCTTCAGTCCGTGCGATGAACGGGATTTCAGCCATTTTCGAGTTCGATTTCAAGGAACAGGTTCACGTCGGTTGCGTCCGCCAGGATCCGGGTGCTTCTGACGGGCACTTTTTCCGGAATCAAATCCTCCATTTCCCGCCGCCCGCGATAGATCAGGTTCCACTCCACCAGATATTCCATCCAGGCCTTGCTGGGATTGCTGTCGGAGACGTTGGTAACGATGACCAACCCGCCCGGCTTGGCCATGGTGCAGAACAATTCGACCAGGCGCTTGCAGACCCGCTGCGAAAGGTAATCGAACAAGCCCGCGCAATAGACGATGTCATAGCCGGTGAACTCGTCCTCACCGCCCTGGGTCGCGGCACGCAGCAGTTGATGGACCGAGCGCTGGAAGTAAGTGACCTTGGTTTCCCGCCCACCGCTCATCCGCGCATCCTGGATCCGTCCGCGCGTGTAGTCGAGCGTCTCCGCGTTGAAATCGAGCAGATCGATTTCCGCCAGGTCGCTTTCCTCGCATTCGCGCAGGAAGCGTTGGACTTCCACGGCGGGGCCGCAGGCGAGGTTGAAAATGCGGGTTTTTCCCATGGTGACGCGGTGGGCGCACTCGGTGCGGAGTTTTTCCAGCAGGTAATCAATCCGGTTGCGGTGGGCGAGCACGGGAGCGGTATTGAGCAGGGCGAAGTTCAGCAGTTTGGCAAAGGCGGAGGAGCCCTCGTAGGGGTTGCGCAACATCATGTTGACCATTTCATAGTCCCCCGCATAGCCAAGCGGCTTGGTGTAGCTGCGGAACAGGAACGGCGAGCACAGCATGATGGGATGCAGTTCACGGCGAGCGTAGGACTTGTGGACCGCAACTTCACCGGCCTCCACCTCGGCGACCACCTCCTCAAACCGTTGCATGGCCGGCAGCACTTCGGCCACCACGTTGGATTGCACGCCTGCAAAAATCTCCTGTTCGAGGTCATCCCGGCGGCGGGTGACGGTGGTGCGGATGCCAACGTCCACCGCAGTCAGCCAGTGCTGGATGCCGGCCAGCATGCTGGCCATGTTGGAAACCACCAGCTTGAAGGGAGTCTGCACCTGGTTGGCGGATTTCCACTCGTGCATGAAGTTGGCAAACTGGTCGGCCAGATCACCCCCCCCGGGGCCCGCCGCGCCGCTTTGGCCCGCGATGCTCGAGAGAAAATCGACTTCCACCCAGCCTTCGTCGAGCATCGCCTCGCAGACCAGCACGATGCCGGTGTTGAGCAGGTTGCTGACCACCGCCTTGCCGTGATAGAGCAGCCGCCGCGAGGCCATGATCCGGAAATCCGACAGGACCTCGGACAACTGAAGGATGCTGTAGGGATTATAGACTTCGAAGACGACGGAATACCGTTTGATTCGAAGCAGGTTCGCAGTCATTTGCGTGCCCTGGCTGTTCCGGCACGTGATGACGCTTTGGGATGATTCGCTGGTTAAATCCATATTCGCCGCTCAATGAAGGCTGGCGAAGGATGGCAGGTCCGCACCTAACCGCAAGCCGTAATCGAAATTTTTTTAGATGCGTTGACTGACCTGATTTCGGGTGAGGGGATGCTGGGGTCGGCAACCGGGCGGGGTGCTGCAACAATTCGCCGCCGGGGCCCCATGCCGGACCGGTGAGAACCTGCCAAACTAACGGAGGCCCCGGGCGCGGGCCTTGGCCTGGGCGATGAGTTCGGCGAGTTCGGCGGACCCCCGGTTGCGTGCGAACGATTCGGAATCCTCGCCGTCCACATCGGCTGCCGCCGGGTTGGCCCCGGAGGCCAGGAGGATGCGTGCCACTCCGGCGTGTCCTTCCGCCGCCGCAAACATCAGGGGGGTCCAATGCTCCTCGCTGTCGGCGAGGTTCACGTCGGCCCCGCGCTTGAGCAACATGGCCACCGTCACGTCATGCGGACCGCTGCACGCATACATCAACGCCGTGCGTCCGGTCGGGTCACGGGTGTCGATCCGTGCCCCGGCATCCAGCAAGCGCACGGCCACCTCGGTGTGGCCGTTGAAGGCCGCGAACATCAGGGCGGTGCGGCCGTCCGGGTTGCTGCGGTTCGCCGCATCCGGTTCCGCCAGTGATTGTTGCAGCGCGGCCAGATCGCCATCCAGCGCGGCCGTGAAAAACGCTTCCCCGCTGACCGGCCCGGATGGGACGGGCACCGCCGCCGCCGCAGGGGCCGCCACCGCAGGGACGGCTGCGGCGGGCGGCTTGGGCTCACGGCGGCATGCGAGCATGCCAAGAATGGCGGCGAGGACCATGAGGCAGCGCGGGATGGGCATGGCGGTGGACGAAGTGATGGGAGCCTCCGGCGAGGAGGTCGCGCGGAAGATGAGCACATGCACCCACCGCCACGCAAGCACCAAGTATGGCGTCGGCATCCTCGGCATGGCGCAGATGCCGAAAGCCTGACTGTCCAGAGGGTTGGGGCGATGCTCAGCGCACCAGCGTCAAGGCCACGACTCCGCCCACCGCCAGGGCTCCGCCGAGCAAGGTGCGCGGGGTGATCTTGTCGCCTTCGAGATAGTGCGCAAAGGGCATGACCACCAGCGGCGTGGTGGCCACGATGGGCAGCACCACGCTGGTCGGCGCGGCCGACAGTGCCCACTGGTAACAGGTCACGCCCAGTGCGGGCCCGCACAGGCCGTTGGCGATGACCAGCGGCCAGGCCCGCGGCCAGTTGGCGGGGCGTGCCTCCGGGCCGGGTTGGTGCGCGAGTTTCAGATAGAGCACGAACCCGCCGGAGACTAACAGCCCGCCGAGCAGTCGTTGATAGGCGGCGTTGACGCCGCCGTTCACGCCGGCGATTACAAAGTCCTGCGCGGCGGCAACGGCATAGGCCTTGCGGCTCAGCACCGCGCCCCAGGCCTGGCACCAGGCGGCGAGCAGCCCGCACAAGCAGCCGACCAGCAAGCCGTGGGTTGGACCCGCCTCTTCCCGGCCCGGCATCAACGCGACGCCCACCCCCGCCAGGATGAGCGCCCCGAAGAACGCCTGCCCGCTGCTCGGCACCGTTCCCAACCACGCCCATTCGGTGAGTGCGGCGATCGGGGCCGCGAGGCATTGCACCAGCACCATCGTCCGCCGCGTGCCAATCCGCGGGTAGGCTTGAAACAGCGCGAGGTCGCCAATGCCAAACCCGATGCAACCGCTCACGAACAACAGTGGGAAGGCCGGCCCGCCGATCCCGAAACCAAAGCCGTGCGCGTAGGCACCCACCACCGCCGCCGCCAGCACCAGCCGCACCAGATTTGCCATCGAGCCGGGCAGGTGCCTCGACAGTCGCTGCCCGCTCAGGGCGGAAAGCGAAAACAACAGCGTGGTCAGGATGGCAGCAAACATGCGGGCCGCCAGTGTGTTCAAGCTGCGGGCGGTGTCACGCCCGGATGCAAGCCGCGTCGGACGGGGGGTTCCTGCCGTGATTCCTCCGGGCGTCCCGCACGACCTCCGCCAAGGCCGGCCGACGGAGCTTGCCGAGCGGAGAACGGGGCAGCGCCGCGACCATCAGCGGGGCCTGCAGGCGGCGGAAGCCGGGAGCCTGGTTTTGATAGCCGGCGAGCGCGGCGGCAACGATGGCGGGATCGACGGATGACTCGAACACCGGCACCAGGCAGTGGCCGGCACGCTCGTCCGGCACGGCGACAATGGCGAAACTGCCGGGTGCCAGCACGCCGCTGGCGAGCGCCAGCAGCTCGTTTTCGATGGCCACCGGATCGACAAGTTCACCAAGCACTTTCACCACCGCATCCATGCGGCCGAGCGGCGTGAGGTGGCCGTCTGCCAGCACGACCCGGTCTGATGTTAGATGCCATGCTCCGGCGCGGGCATGATAGTCCCAGCCCTCGCCGCAGTGATGGAGGGTGCCGGAAAACAAGGCGGGACCGGCAATGCTGAGCCGACCCTCGCCGGAGGCCCGGGTTTCCCACAGTGGCAGGATTTCAAGCGGCGCGGGTTGATACGGGTTGGCGAGTAGTTCAAGCCCCTGGGTGGCGATTTGCGAGGCGGTCTCGGTCATGCCGTAGCTGGCCAGCACCGGCCAACCGAGCTGGCGGGCGGCCTGCCCGGTCAGCCCGTCAAGACGCCCGCCGCCAACGACGATGGCCAGCAGCGACGGTGGGGCCGGGAGCCTGGCGGCGACGAGGTCATGCACCTGCGCGGGCACCAGTGACGTATGTGTGACGCCGTGCTGCCGGAGCCAGGCCTGGAACTCCTGCGGCTGCCAGCGCCGGGAAAAGTGTTGGAGCCGGCAGGCCGCCTCGAAGGCCCGGGCCACGACGCCGAAGCCGCCGACATGATGCAGCGGCAGCGCCAAGCCCCAACACGAGTCATCCGCCACCCGCAAATGTTGGTTGACCGCAGCGGCGGAGAGCAGCAGCGCCGGTTTGGATAGAGCGAGCCATTGCGGCGGGCCGGTGCTGCCGGAGGTCTCAAACAGCACCTGCCCACCCAACCCGGCGAGGGCCGGGATGGCCCCAGGAAAATCCCCCGGCGCGTATGGCCGCAGGTCAGCCCAGAAGCCAGGATCGGTTAGTAGTGCCGCGTCCATGGCAGGGCCTCCAGGAAATCGTCAAAGCCCAGCCCCGTACCGGCCGGTGCCTGGAACACCGGCGACCACGGACCGAGCGCCTCGGTGAAGGCATCGGGCTCGAACAAATGGTGGGTCTGCAAGCCACACACGCCGGACAAGCCCGGAAACTGCAAGCCGAGGCGGGCCGCCTCCCACGCGGCAAAGGTCTGGCCCAGCGGATGATCCATATAGCTGGTCAGGACCACCCGCTGACGGTGGCGGAGGGCGGCTTCCGCCAGCAGGAACGGCTCGTCGATGGCGGGCTTGATGACCATCACCTGGGCGGCGGCGCTCAGCGGGGAGGCTTCCAAATCCACCGCAAGTGCCACCCCCGTGCGACGGTGCAACTCCGCCCAGGTGGACTCGGAAAACGGGCAGGGATCCTCGACGAAATCGAGCGCCCCGCGGGCGGTCGCCGACAATCCTGCTAGAAACGCGGTCGCCTCATCCGCCGTGAGGGATTCATTGAAATCGAGCCGCCAGCGCAGGGCGGGAAACTCCGCCGCCATCGCTTCGAGCAACGCCGCTTCCTGCTCGAGGTCCCTGCCACACTTGAGTTTGACGAGGCCAAAGCCCGCTTCAACCGCGCGAATGATCCCGGCGACCTCAACATTGGCCAGAGTGGCGTGGCTTGGCGGCACCGCCATTTCCTCGAACAACGATTCCTCATGACTGCGGGCGGCGGCATCGTATTCCGCACAGCGCAGCGCCCGGCGCACGAGCGGCCAGCGCCGCTCACCCGCCAGATCCGCCAGGCATTTCCCGAGCGGGAGATCCCCCAACTCCGGCCATGGATGAATGCAGCCGAAGCCCTCGCCCACGCGGATGAGCACCCCCTCAAACTCGCGCCGCGAAGAGACCGCATTGAGATAGCCCCGGGTCTTGAGCCGGTAACGAGAGATGAAGGGTTGGGATTGCGGAATGGGGCGCATGAAATGTCAGATCATTGAAGTGGGGAGCGCCGGCGTCCCGTCGGCAGGGTGCGGCATCCAGCCGCACCCTCTTACGCTGGGGCGTGGCAGGAGGGCAGACATGCGTGATGTTGGTGGCAGGTTCAGGTTGGACTGTTCGGGTGCTGCGGAAAAAAGTGCCGGAGGGCCTCGATCACGCCCGCGCCATGGACGGCCTGCGCCACATATCCGCCGCTGGCGGCGACCTGTTGCTTGACCGCCGCCACCGCGTTGCCCGGACACGCTGTCATCGCCGCGTGTGCCGGGTCGAGCATTTCCAGATCATTGTGGCTGTCGCCGATCGCAAAACAGCGGGGCGTGCCCAGCGCGTAATGCCGCGCCACTTCACTCAGGCTGCTGCCCTTCTGCAACGCGCGGTGGCCGAAGCGCAGATAGACGGAGTTGCGTTGCCAGGCAAGCTGCGGCTCGTCGCGGGTCAGCGTGGCCAATTTCCCGACGATCCACTCCATTTCCTCCTCGGTGCGGGCAATGAGGCCCGCCGGTTCCCCATCCATCGCAATCCAGTGTGCTCCGGTGGATTCCTCAACCAGGTGGCGGATGGTCTTCAGCAATTTCCGCGTGCTCTTGAACAGGCTGTGGAGTTGCTTCTCGCAGGTCCGGTTCCATGCTTCATGCGGCTGCCAGCCCCCGGCGGCATTGGGAAAATAGATCTCGCATTCTTGTGCCACCAACCAGTCTGGCAAAAACGGGAACCGGCTTTCATGGATGCCCTCGATCAGGTGTGGCAGCGCGCGCCCGGTATTGATCCCCCACACGATCGCGTGCTCGCGGCGCAGCCGTTGCAGCACCGCGAAAAATTCGGCCGGGACCGGGGGCTCCTCGGCGGGATCATGCAGCGTGCCATCAAAATCGAAGGCCAGCACGGCGGCAACCATCGGCATGGGATCCAGGGATTTCATCTGGCCTTTGATACGCTCCACCCCAACGCGAGTCGAGCACCAAATTGGGGGTCACTTGCGCCGCGCCACCGCAGGCCCTAGAGCCGGACGGGCAGCCGGAATTTCGGTTGCAGCGGAAACTCCGCCGCAGGGTCGCTTTGCGAGCGGCGGTGAATGCCCACCAGCAGACCGACGGCGACGAGGCTGGCAATCAGGCTGGTCCCGCCAAAGCTGACAAAGGGCAGCGGCAGCCCGTCGTTGGGAATGACGGCGGTGGTGACGGCGATGTTGGTCATGGCAGGAATGACGACGACGCAGGTGAGCCCAAGCGCGAGGCAGCGGTTGAAGACAGTGGTGGCCTGCATGGCGATGCCGATGCCGGCCACCGTGATGAGCACATAGCAGAAGACGACGCCCAAGGTGAAGGGCAAGCCGAGTTCCTCGCCAACGACCGGGAAAATGAAGTCGATGTGGGCGAAGGTCAGCGTGCCGAATTTCTCCACGCCGTTGCCGAGGCCCACACCCCACGGGCCGCCGTTGCCCAACGCCAGCAGGGCACGCCACTGTTGCATTCCCTGATCGGAATGGTGGATCGGGTCTTCCAGATCCCACCAGGCCAGAATGCGAGCCCAGCGGTTGTCATTGTGCCGTATGTAATAGGCCGCGCCCGCCATCACGGTCACTGCCGTGGGAATGATATAGAGCAGGCGGCTGCCCACGCAGAACAGCACCGCTGCCACCGCCACCGAGAGCGACAGGGCGGTGCCCACATCCGTTTCCACCGCGATGAGCATGACCGGAACCGCCACCATCGCCCCCGGCATGACAAAACCCCGCCAGCAGCTATGAACCTCGGTCTGCCAGCGGGCAAACCAGGCAGCCAGGGCGATCACCACGCTGACCTTGCTGAGTTCGGAGGGCTGGAATTGGCCGAGATAGGGCAGGTGAATCCAGCGCTTGGCACCGAGCACCTCCACGCCGATGCCGGGGACGAAACACAATCCCAGCAGCACGCAACTGATGCACAGCATCAACAGGGCATACTTGCGCAACAGTTCCGGCGAAACTTGCGCCACCAGCACCGCCATGACCAGTCCGACCGCCGCCATGCTGGCCTGCTTGCAGAGAAAGAAATACGGCGCTTCCACCCCATGCACCCATGCCCCGGTGCTCGTCAGCATGGTTAGACCGAGTGCGACGAGCGCCGCGACGGCCACACACAGCAGGATGGAGGAACGGCGGAGCATGGGGTGGGTCAGGGTGGAATGACCAAGGTCATGCCGGTCTTGAGCTTGTTGGGATCACTGATGCCGTTGGCGGCCATCAGGGCGGACTGATCGGTCTTGAAACGCTTGGAGATGCGCCACAGATTGTCGCCAGTCCGCACCACATAGGAGCGTTTGGCAGTTCCGGCGCTGGCCTTGGTGGCGTTCACCGGGCTGGCCTTGGGTGGCGTGGGTCCCCGGGTGTTTTTGGGATGCACCACCAGCCCTCGCGGCACCTCGTCGGGTTCGGCGGGTTCCGTTTCCACCACCCCGCGCCCGGCTGGAGTCGGCGTCACCTTGAGGAGGGTTTCCACTTCCGGCGGAGGCTTGGCGACGACGCGCTGCAGCGGGAGTTTCAAGGTGCTGCCGGCCGCGATGGGTCGGTTGCCATTGGCGGCACGCAGGTCGTTTTCATTGACGCCCTCCCTGGCGGCGATGCGGGCGTAGCTGTCGCCGGCCACCACGATGCACGGGGTGTCGTCTGGGGCCAGCGCGGTCGGTTTGTCGGGCCGGGCCTTGGCGGCCGGGGCGCTGGTCGTGGGGTTGGGTTTCACCGCATGATCGTTGAGGAATTTGAGATGCACGAAGTAAAGCCCGATGGCCACGACATGGATTGCCAGAATGATCGCGATGCCGCGGGACAGCCCCGGGTTGAGGTCAATGTTAGAAAGGTCCTCGGCGGCGGTGCCCACGCGTTGATTGCAGTGGCGGACGACGGCGTTGATGCGTTTGATAAGCCCTTTTTGAACAGGGGTGCGTTTGACGGGAATGGTGCGGGGGTTCATGGTGGTTTAGTGGAGTTGGTTGACAAGCTCGCGGAAGGTGTTGCCGCGTTGTTCATAGCCGGAGAACTGGTCGAATGACGAGGTGCCTGGAGACATTAGAATGGTGGTGCCCGGCGGCGCAAGCCCGCGTGCAGTGGTGATCGCCTCAGCCAGGGTGACCACCGCCTGGCTGGAGACGGCTCCGGAGAAAAGCTCGGTCAGCGGTTTGGCAAGCTGGCCGAAGGTGACGCAGGCCAGCGCCTTCTCGCGCAGCAGTGGCAGCACGGATGAATAGTCGAGCCCTTTGTCCTTGCCGCCGGCGATCAACACCACCGGCCGGGTCTGCGCACGCAAGGCATTCTCCAAGGCGTGCAGGTTGGTCGCCTTGGAATCGTTGAGATACTCCACGCCGTCCAGCGTGCGGATCATCTCACAGCGGTGGGGCGGCGGCGCATAGCCCTCGAGCGCCTCGCGCATGATGGACATTGGCAGGCCGAAGGTCTGGCACGCCGCCAGTGCTGCCATGGCGTTTTCCGCGTTGTGAAGTCCGCGCAGTTTGGTGTCTTGCTCCAGATCGAGCATCGGGTCCCCGCGCTGGCAGATCGTGCGACCGTCGGAAAACCACTCGGCCGCGGCATCCAGGGTGGAAAAGCCCACGCGGCGTGCGGCCAGGGGCGGCAGGTCTTCACCGGTGCGGATCACGGCCGTGTCGGCCGGGCCTTGGTTCTCGAAAATGCGGAGCTTGGCCGCGCGGTATGCCTCCAGCGTCGGGTAGCGGTCCAGGTGGTCCGGCGCGAAGTTCAGCCAGATGGCAACCGCCGGGTGCAGGCTGCGAATGGTCTCGAGTTGAAACGAGCTGAGTTCGAGCGCAACGGCGGCAGGCGGCGCGGCCTGGAGCACGATCTCGGCAAAGGGGATGCCATAGTTGCCGCAGGCGGCGCCACCCAGCCCGGCATGGCAGAGAATCCGTGCCACCAGTTCCGTGGTGGTCGTCTTGCCATTGGTGCCGGTGATGCCGATGATACTACCGCGATAGTAGCGCGCCGCCAGTTCCACCTCGCCGATGACTTCCGCCGCATGGCTGGCGAAGGCCGCGACATACGGGCCATAGGTGTCAATGCCGGGACTGACCACCAGCAGCTCGCAAGACACTCCGCAGCCATCTTCCGCCGCGGCATTCGGATGCCTGGCCACGGCCTCCGGCATGCCCTCGAAGGCACCGGGACCCGCGCTATCCCAGACCGACACGCTCGCCCCTTCGCGCAAGGCCAGCGCCGCCGCGGCCCGGCCGCTGCGACCGGCCCCGAGAATGGCCACCTGGATTCCTGATAGTGTCATTGGCTGGGTCATGCAATTTTGAAAAGTGCGAGGCCGAACAGGGCGAGCATGATGGAGAGAATCCAAAACCGGATGATGACCTGATTTTCATGCCAGCCCAACAGCTCGAAATGATGATGGATCGGGGACATGTGGAAGATGCGTTTCCTGCGGAGCTTGAAACTGCCGACTTGCAGGATGACCGACATCGCCTCCATCACGAACACGCCGCCAATGATGATGAGCATGAGTTCCTGCTTGGTGCAGATGGCGGCGGTGCCCAGCGCCCCGCCGATCGCGAGCGATCCGGTGTCTCCCATGAAGACCTTGGCTGGATGGCAGTTGAACCACAGGAACCCGAATCCCGCCCCTGCCAGCGCGAAAAGAAACACGGAAAGTTCACCAAGATACGGGTTGTGCGGAATGACCAGATACTCCGTGGCGATGTAAAAGCGATGCGCCAGATAGGCCAGCACCGCGTACGAAAGTGCCGTGCTGATGGCACAGCCGGTGGCCAGCCCGTCAAGCCCGTCGGTTAGATTCACCGCGTTGGAACAGCCGACGATGATGAACGCGAAAAACGGAATGACGAACGCATGCAGGTCCAGCAGCGGGAATTTGAACAACGGAAAACAGATGGCGCTGATGCTCAGCGGATGCTCACCAAGACAGAATCCCGCGCCATCGGCAAGTTGGCGTGGCGTGGCACCGATGCCGGAAACCTCCGGCTTGAAGTAGATGAAACATGCCGCGATCATGGCAATGACGAATTGCCAGAGCAGCTTCCGGCGGCTGCTGATGCCGTCGGTGGTCCGTTCCTTCACCTTCTTGTAGTCGTCGCACAGTCCTAACAATCCACAGGCGCTCATGGTGCAGGCGCAGAGGGCGACGAAGGGATTGAGGGGGCGGGCCCAGAGCAGGGTGGACACCAGCACCGCGCCGAGAATGAGCACGCCGCCCATGGTCGGGGTGCCGATCTTCCCGCCGTGGAGTTCGGCCAGTTTGTGGACTTCCGCCGCCGAGCGGATCGGTTGTCCCAGTTTGAGCGAGATCAGCTTGCGGATCACCCGCGGGCCTGCCAGCAGGGTCAGCATGAAGGCGGTGAGCCCCGCGCTGGCG
The DNA here is from genome assembly GCA_026397725.1 of Verrucomicrobiota bacterium. Lineage (GTDB taxonomy): Bacteria > Verrucomicrobiota > Verrucomicrobiia > Verrucomicrobiales > Akkermansiaceae > Luteolibacter. The sequence continues at coordinate 16,232 of JAPLUI010000165.1, forward strand.
GCCCGGAAGGTGGGGTATTGAAACAAATTGAAAAATGAAAACGTGTAGGCCCAGCCGTCGGTCGAGCCGGCGGCTTTTTCCGCTTCAAACGCATGCAGCCAGAAATCGTAGAGCGAGGGAAACATCAGGGTTGGGGAAAGGCACGGTGCATCACGCATTCAATCGTGGCGGCGCGGCTGCCCTTGAAGAGCACCGCGTCGCCGGGTTTCACTTCGCGGGTCAGCCAGGCGGCGGCTTGGGCAAAGTCCGGAAAATGTGGGGCCTGGCCGGCACCTGCGGCGAGGCCTTCCGCGCCTGCTCCCACGGCGATGACGGTGAGGCCCCGGGCTGCGGCGAGTTCGCCGGTGTGACGATGGGCGGCGGGGGCGTGCGTGCCGAGTTCGCCCATGCGGCCGAGCACGATGATGCGCCGCGCGCCGCAGTGTACCGGGGTGTCGGCCAGCGTCTCGATGGCGGCGGCCATCGATTCGGGGTTGGCGTTGTAGGTGTCGTCGATGACGGTGATGCCGTGGTGCTCGAAGGCCCGCAGTCTGCCGCCGGTGAGGACCGCAGCGTTGAGGCCCGCCGCGATGGTCGCGCTGCGGAGACCGAGCTGCCAGCCAACGGCGGCGGCGAGCAGGGCATTGGTCACCATGTGACGGCCGGAAACCGTTAGCTCAACTTCGGCTGGCACCTGCCCCTCGATAACGAGCGTGAAACGGGTGCCGCCGACGCCGTGGCGGAGGTTTTCGGCCCGCACGGGGCTGCGACCGTTGCCGACGGTGACGAGGGTGGCACGGGTGTGCTGGCGCAGGTAATCGCAGAAGTCGCAGGCGGCCGGCACGAACAGGGCACCGGTGGCTGGCAGGGCACGCGCCAACATGCCCTTTTCCTCGGCGATGGCTTCCCGCGTGCCCATGAACTCAAGGTGCGCGGTGCCGATGTTGGTGATGACGCCATATCCCGGCCTGGCAATCGCACACAAGGGGGCGATCTCGTCGCGATGACTCATGCCCATTTCCCAGACTGCGGCGCGGTGGGCCGGGGTGGTGGCCAGGACCGTGAGCGGCACGCCGAGATGGTTGTTCAGATTGCCCTGGGTGGCGGAGACCTCGAATTGTTGTGACAACACCGCAGCCGTGAAATCCTTGGTGCTGGTCTTGCCGTTCGACCCGGTGATGGCCACCACCGGCAGGTCAAGCTGCTGCCGCCACCACCCTGCCAGCCGCTGCAGCGCCAGCAGCGTGTTCGGAACCACGATGACCGCAGCATGTGCGGGCGGCGTGCCGCGCCAGTGGTGGACGATCACCGCACTCGCGCCGTCGGCCAGCGCATCGGCGGCAAAGCGGTCGCCATCAAAGGTCTCGCCGCGCAGGGCGAAAAACGCCGCGCCCGCTGCCGGCTTGCGGGTGTCGGTGGAAACCCCGCCGGAAATCCGCACGGCGGGATTGCCCGCAGCGATGGGGACGCTGAGCAGGTCCGCGAGTTGCTGTGCGGTTAGAGGTTGCATCGTTGGTCGGTGATGGCCTGGGCACGGGCGCGGAGCGCCTTGCCGGCGTGTTTGCGATCATCAAAGTCAATGCTGTGATGCGCGAATTGCTGGGTGGTTTCATGGCCTTTTCCGGCGATGAGGATGAGGTCACCCGAGAGGGACGCCTGCACGGCGGATTCGATCGCTGCGGCGCGATCCGGAATGCTGAGGAAGTGGGTGCCACCGATGCCCGTCTCGATTTCGCGGATGATGGCGAGCGGGTCTTCGGAGCGGGGGTTGTCCGAGGTGATGATGCAGGCATCGCTGTGGCGGGCGGCGGCGGCGGCCATCAGCGGGCGCTTGCCACGGTCGCGGTCGCCCCCGCAGCCAAAGACGGTGATGAGGCGGCGAGGATTGAGTTCGCGCAGCGTGCGGCAGGCGTTTTCCAAGGCGTCCGGGGTGTGGGCGTAGTCCACGAACACCGTGGCTCCCCCGGCATGGCCAACGATTTCCATGCGCCCGGGGACTTGCGGAACCGTGGCCAGCGCGGCCACCGCATCCCGCAGGCGGATGCCGCAGGCACTCGCGGCGGCCAGTGCGGCAAGCAGATTGTACACGTTGAAGCGCCCGATGAGCGGAGCGCGGACCAGATAGGATTTGCCTTTGGCCGACAGTTCAAACTCCATGCCGCGGGCGTTCTGCCGGAGATTGTTGGCGCGGAAGTTGCAAGGCACGGCGAACCCGTAGCGGAGCACTGGCAGCTTGTTGTGCAAGGCCCGGGCCAAGGCCGCGCCGCAGGCATCGTCGGTGTTGATCACCGCCACCGGCCTTTTTCCGCGGGGCTCGGCAGCCAGCGCGTGGAACCACTCCGCCTTCGCCTGGAAATATGCCTCCAGGGTGCCGTGGTAATCGAGGTGGTCCTGAGTTAGATTGGTGAACACGCAGGCATCGAAGCCGAGGGCCGCAACCCGTTGCTGATGAATGCCATGTGAGGAAACCTCCATCGCCACGCCGCGGCAGCCGTGCTCGCGCATGCGGGCGAGCAGGGCGCAGACTTCGAGCGGGCCGGGAGTGGTGTGGCGTGCGGGTTCCAGGGTTTCCCCATCATCGACGAGGATGGTGCCGAGCAGTCCGGCGCGGTGCCAGACGGCCTTCATCAGATGATGGAGCAGGAACGCCGTGGTGGTCTTGCCGTTGGTCCCGGTCACGCCCACCAAAACCAGGTCGCGCCAAGGCTGCCCGGTCATCGCGGAAGCCAGCGCCGCGAGCGCCGCGCGAGTGTCGGGAACCTGCAGCCAGGTGATCGCGGGTGGCAGGTCGGCGGGCGGTGCGGTCTCTGCCAGAATGGCGGCCACGCCGGCGGCGATCACGTCCGGTATGAAGCGGTGGCCATCCGTGCTCGTGCCGCGGATGGCGGCAAACATCATCCCCGGCCCAACCTCGCGCGACGAGGCCGTGAGCGCGGCAATCTCCAGCTCCAACGATCCGGCGATCGTGACCCGGGCCAGCCTGGTGGTTAGATCGCGGAGGGTCATTGGGTGGTGGTCTTGGCAAGGCGTGCTGAAATCGGTTCGGTGGGCTCCAGGTTCAGGTGCGCGGCCACCCGTGAGGCGATTTTTGCAAAGGTGGGTGCCGCGATGGTTCCGCCATAACGGGGGACCTTGGTGGTTTTCGGATCATCGATCACCACCACGCATACAAAGGCCGGCTCCTGCGCCGGCATCATGCCCACGAAGGAAACGGTGTAACTGTTAGGGAGGTAGCCGCGACCATGCGGGATGTGCCGCTTGGCGGTGCCGGTCTTGCCGGCGACCCGGAAGCCGGGCACGGCCGCGAGGGTGGCGGTGCCGCCTTTCTCGGTCACCTTTTCCAGGGCGGACAGCATTTGGGTGGCCACTCTCGGTCGGATCACGTCCGCGACGATCTCGGGCGGATAGTCCTGCACGAGGGTGCCGTCATTGGCAATGAGCGCCTTGACGATCTGCGGTTTGAGGAGTTTTCCGCCATTGGCGAGCACGGAGTAGGCACAGGCCATTTGGAGGGGGGTGACGTTGAGCGAATAGCCATAGGCGGCCCGCGAGAAATCGACCGCGTTGCCGGTGTTGCGGGCGAGGCCGGCGCTTTCGCCATTAAGCAGGATGCCGGTCTTTTTGCCGAAGCCAAAGCGCTTGACGTAGTCGTAAAACCGTCTGGGGCCGAGTTGCAGGGCGAACTTGTAGGCGCCGATGTTGCTGGACTTCACCAGCACCCCCTCCAGCGTGAGCATGCCGTGTGGAAAATGGTCGGGAACCTCGATCTTCCCCGACACATACTTCCCGTTGTGGCAAAAGACCGAGGTGAACGGAGTGGCCAGACCTTCGTTGAGCACCCCCGAGGTGGCGATGATCTTATAGGTGGAGCCGGGTTCGTAAATCGCCTGGATCGCGAAGTTGAAACCGTTCTTCACGATGTCGTCCCTGCGGTTCAAATCGAAATTGGGGCGGCTGGCCAGCGCCAGGACCTCGCCGTTTCGCGGGTTCATCAGCACCACCGCCGCCTGTTCCGACTTGAACTCCGCGAGCGCGGCGTCAAGCTCCTCCTCCACGATGGCTTGCAAGCCCATGTCAATGGTGAGTTGCACGTTGAGCCCGGCTCGCGGCGGCTGCAGGCTGCCGGCATCGCCGGGCACCCCCAAACCCCTGGCGTCCCGCCGGTGCTCGCGCCAACCATCGCTACCGACCAGATATTCCTCCATGGCACACTCGACGCCAAACTGGCCCACCACCCGCATCGGCGGCTTGCCGTTCTGGTCGGGTTCCTTGGATTCCTTGGATTCCTTGGATTCCTTGGATTCCCCGGTGAAGCCGGTGAGGTGGGTGGCAAGATTGGGTGAGCAATACCGGCGCTTGATCGAGTTCTCAAAGTCAAAGCCCTGGAGCCAGTTCTTGTCCACGGTGTCGCGGAGTTGGTCGGCGACGTCTTCGGGGATGTCCTTGGCAATCGGGACCCATTTGCCCGGGCTGTCTTCGATTCTGGCCCGGAGTTCATCGCGGCTCATCCCAAGCGGACGGGCCAGCACCATGATCGCATGGGCCAGGTGCCGCTCGACGATGACCTCGGCAGCCTCACTGTCGAGGATTTCAGCCCGCAGGCCGTTGATGCGGCGCATTCGTTTGGTGGCATCCAGGTCCTTCCAGCCGGGTCGGCGGCTCGCCTCTTGATAGGCGAGGCAGAAACTCGCCAGCTTCGGATCCAGCAGATGGTTCTTGTCCACAAACAAGGTGGCGACGGGGATGCTCTTGGCCAGCGGTTCCTCGTGGCGGTCAACGATCATGCCGCGAAGCGCCGGCAGGCGTTCGATCCGAGGCACCGCCTTGTACGAGCTGGCCGCATAGAGCTGGCGCCTGACCAGTTGGATGTGAATCAGTTTCACTGACAGCAAGCTGAGCCCGGTCACCAGGACCGCGCACAGCAGGATGCAGCGATATTGGAATTTGCGGTTCACGGGTTAGGGCATCGCGGAGGCCACGGCGCTTGGTGGGGAAGGATTGACTTCTTCGGGCAGTCCGACGGGAATCCGCCGCAACTTGGAGCCCGAGTCTTCGAGTTGCTTGCGGATGGCAAAGCGGTTGAGCAGATCTTCGCTGCGCATCTTGGTGGTGCTGATGTCGAGCTGCCATTTTTCGACGCGGTGTTCAATCGTGTCGATGTCCCGATTCACCTGGACCTGCCGGTTTTTGTAATAGGCGTGCAGGCTGCCACCACCGGCAACGATGATGGCTGCGGCAATGACGATGACAAAAGTCGAAAGCGGGGTGCGGGAGGCGGATTTCAGGCGGTTCATGGCATTAGTCTAATAACTGTGCAACCCGCAGTTTGGCACTGCGGGAGCGGGGGTTGCTGGCGGATTCTGCGGGAGTGGGTGCGATGGCCTTGCGGGCTAACAACCGGAACTGGCGCTCCGGGTTGGGGCGAGCCTCGGGCCAACCGGGGTCATCAATGAAAGGTGCGGTGTGTTGTCTGAGAAAGCGTTTCACAATCCGGTCTTCCAGGCTGTGGTAGGTTAGGATCAGCAGCCGACCACCTGGCTTGAGCACGGCGGGAGTGGCGGCGAGCACGGCGGCCAGGGATTCGAGTTCCCGGTTCACCGTCATGCGCAGGGCCTGGAAACTCCGGGTGGCCGGATGAATGCGCCCGTGGCGCCCGATGGCCCGTTCAATGCATGCCGCCAGCTCGGTGGTGGTTTCAAACGGGCGCTCCGCGCGGCGCTTGACGATGGCGGCGGTGATGCGGCGGGCCTTGGACTCCTCGCCCACTTCAAACAACAAGCGGGTTAGATCGGCGGCCGACCAACCGTTGACGATGGCTGCCGCAGTGGATGGGTTGGATGGATCCATCCGCATATCGAGGGGACCTTCCCGCTGGAAGGAGAAACCGCGGGCGGCGGAGTCAAGCTGGCGTGAGGAAACCCCCAGGTCTAACAACAAACCGGTGGCCCGTTCGCCGCTCCGGATGGCCGGGAGGTCCGCCAGCCGGGAGAAGTTTCCCTCCCAGGTGTCAAGGCGCCCGCCGAATCCAGCCAGCCGCTCGCGGGTGTGGGCGAGGGCATCCGGATCGCGGTCGGTGCCAAGCACCCGCGCTCCGGACTGGAGAAATATCTCGCTATGTCCGCCGCCGCCGAGGGTGGCATCAATGATGAACGAGTCCGGGCCTGCGGCCATCCACTCCGCCACCTCCGCAGGCATCACCGGCAGGTGATAGTCGCCGGCCTTGCCGGGGGTGGCCACCGTCATGAAAGTTGCCGACCGCCGCACCGGCAACCAGCCATGGGCGGTGCGTGCGGTCGGGCGATGAATTGCGGTGGCATGCACTGTCCCGAGTGTTTGCCGCCGCCCAGCCATGAAAATTTCCGATGGCCGCACCGGCAGCCAGCCAGCAGCGGTGCGGACCATCGTTTCAAAATGCGCAAGCGGCCCTGTCCCGGGAAACCGCTTCCGCCCAGCCATGAAAATTTCAGGACGCCGCACCGACAACCAGCCAGGAGCGGTGCGAGCGTCCGTTTGAGGGAACCCGCAGCCGCCTGTCCCGAGGCTTGCCGCGCGTCCGTGTAATTGCCTGCCCCACCCGGCCGCATCAGCGATGGCACGCATTGCCGCCATACTGCGGCTCGCGTCAAGTGCCAGGGTTGATGAGGGGTTCAGCATGTCAGCCGATGGGTGGGATGTGGGGAAATTGGTTAGAGTATGCCCAGGGTATCCTTCTGGTTCATTGCTACTTCTTGGTATTTGTCAAAGTGCGCCTTGCTCCACACTTCGAAATGCCCATGCCGGCCGACCAGCATGATGCTGCTCTCCGGCTTAATATCGGTCTTTTCGCTCAGATCCTTGGGAATCAGCAGCTTGCCTTGGTCGTTGAGCGTCACTTCGCGGCATCGCATCGCAAGATTCCCGAGTGCCTCTCGTTTCTCTGCCTCATCCAGCTTGCTGGCTCCCACAATCGCCACCCGCTCCTCGTACGCCTGCTGCGTCAGCACCTTGAGCATCGGCATCTCATTCGTCCGCGAGTACAGCAAATAGATCGTCTCATCGGGTGCCGGACGCCATGCCGGCGGTATCGCAAATCGATACTTCTGATCGACTGAATACGGCTTGAAACCCAAATATCGTTGAACGGTGGTACTCACTTGCGGTGCCGAGGCATTGCCACGTGCACGAATGTACCCAAAGAGGCACTAAAGTGCAAATAAAATCCGTCTCGCCCGCAAATTTTTTTCTATTCGTTCAATTTCGTTAATTTCCAACGTCTTATGAGTTTTGTCGGTTCGGGTTCAAAGTGTGATTCATGGCCAAGTCCCTCTCGTTGAGTGATCTCCGGTGGTTTCATGGGCTCTTGCCGCCAGGTCCCGGCACCATTTTGATTTGTGAATTTCCGGCTGCAAGGCGGATGAATTATAAAAAATGTGCCCGGCTGGCCCCAGCCGATCCCCATCCGGGGGACGACCGCTTCCGTCCCGACGGGACCTGAATTGCCGCTGTGTTGACGTGCCACGGCACAGTGTCCTGCAATCCCTGCATCAGCGCAAGCCCCGATTCACGATTTCACCTCGAATTTCAGCCCGGATTGCCAATTCGAGGCCTGGGTTCTTCCCGCGCGGGCGGCAGGCGTTTGCCATGGCCACTGGCCGTCCGCTCAAAGGCAAGAGCAAGACATGTCCCCACCGCGTCACTGCTGCCACCCGCAAACCCATGCGCCCCGGAGGTCGCTCCTGCTGCAAGATTTTTCACCACGGATTGCAGGCATGGGAAATCTCCTCGAGTGGCGAAAGCAGGCACCGTTTGACGAGCCCAAGAGCGACCGCTCCATCGTGGCGTGGTTCGGCGACCTCAACCGGCTGGGCGTGGCGAAGCCGGACGGGCGGGGCCGCTGGCACGCGGGTTGCAGACGGCCATTCGGCGGCCCGACCTGTGACGGCTGGCACCCAACCCGCTCCTGCTCACCGTCATGGCGCTGGTGAGCGGGCCCACGGGCAAACGCCAGCGCCGGCGGGTGCTCCGCACCACTCCAAAATTCCGCCCTCCGCGTGAGACCACCCCGGAAAATCGAGGGTTCTCGGGTCCCCGAAAAATATTTTCACTTTTTTACGATTTCTGTTTGACATGGCTGGGATAAGCGATACTTTGCCCGCGTCGCGACGACTTAGGCGGTCCGACTGAGACGCCACTAAGGTTAATGGGTTTTCCTTGGGGTGATCAGTCGGGCCGCTTTTTCCTTGCAGTGAGGCGGAGTGGGCTCACCGACCGCTACGGGGCTGCCTTGGCGGTCGCACTCGCCAAGGCCATCGCGCCAAGGCCATCGCGCCAATCATAGCCGCTGACGAAGTTGCCGCCCGGCCAGCGGCAGATAGGTGCCTGAAGTTCCTTGAGCCAGGCGAGGGTGTCGGCACGCAGGCCCTCCACGTTGTCGGACGGCAGAGGGATGTGGGAGTTCTCGTATTGTTAGATCGTGGTATTGCCGGGGCAAGGTTGCAGCCACGAAACACGTCGGTTAGTCGATGAGCATCGCCCCGAGGTGGGTCGGCAGGTTGCCGAATCGCTCGTTGCCGTCTGCGGTCACCCGATAGACGTTTTCGATCCGGATGCCGCCGACGTCGGGCAGATAGATGCCCGGCTCGATGGTGGTCAGCATGTCGGTTTCGCACAACTCGGTGGAATGGGCCCGCAGCCATGGGGCTTCGTGGATGGCGAGGCCGACGCCGTGGCCGACGCCGTAATGAAACTCGGGATAGCCGGCATCGGTGATGGTGTCGCGGGCGACGCGGTCGATTTCGCCCATGGGGGCGCCGGCGCGAAGGCGCTGGCTGGCGTGGTGCAAGGCTTGTTCGACGATCGGATAGGCTTGCAGCGCGAACTCGGGCACGCCGCCGGGGAAGACGGTGCGGGTGATGTCGCTGCGGTAGCCCGCGAGTTCGGCGCCCCAGTCGAAGAGCAGGGCTTCCCCGGCCACGATGCGGCGGTGACCCGGGGCATGGTGCGCGCTGGCACTGTTAGGGCCGCTGGCGACGATGATGCCGGTTTCGGGAAAGCCTTGGCGGTCGGCACCGAGAGCCCACATGCGGCCTTTCAATTCGTTCGCGAGTTCCCGCTCGGTCCGGCCGATCAGCGCGGCGGCCCCCCCATGGAGCAGGTCGACGAAGGCTTGCTCGGCAATCCAGACGCAGCGCCGGGTGAGGGCAATCTCGGCGGCATCCTTCACCGCCCGTACGCCGGCCAGCAACTCGGGAACGCAGCCGACGGCGAGGTTGGCACCCGCCGCGTGACTGGTGAACCGGAGATAGGACTGGGCTGAGAGTTTGGCGGGATCGAGCACCACGGTGGCGAGACCGCGTCTTGTCAATTCGCCGATGACGAAGCACTCGAGATCGGGAAAATCCGTCGAGCGGGTTGACGCGAGCAGGATTTCGCAATCGACCGCCGCGGCCCGTACTTCGCTCACCAACATGTGCCGCGAGACGGCGAAGGTCCCCTCTGCTTGCAGCACCAGCCACGAGATGCCGTGGCTCGTGCCGGTTAGGTAATGGATGTCGCGCGGATCGCAGAGAATCACGGCGTCCACGCGGTGGTGGCCACGGCGGGCCGCCTCGAAGGCGCGGCGGCGGCGTTGCGGGAAATCCGGGGCATACAAGATCCCATTCACGGAGGGCTCGGTGAACGATTCGTGATCCGACCTCAGGGATGATCTGGATGGGAGAGTAGGCATGGTGGCGAGAGAAAATGATGGCGCGAACTTCGTTTGTTGGCCGGAACAGTAGCACGCCGTCCGTCGCTGTTGGTCAGACGCGGGCGATCCGAGGGACTGTTGCGGTCGGTTGGACGTTCGCGCTATGATTGGCCGCAATTCCCCCATCTTGGCAATCCCAATTTTCGCGGTTTCGCAACAAGATCAATCCGTTTCGCAAAATGGACAACGCATGGCGGGAGCTGCGGCGAGGGCGCAGGTGTGCTGGACGCCTGCGGTGGCAGGCGCACAGGGTCTGGGCCGGGGCCGACGTCCCTCGCCTCGGTCCTTGCGGAGGACGGAAGGGCTGATGCCGTGGAACATGCGGACGGCCCATTCGGTTGGTGGTGGCCGGAAAACCCGCATTGTTCTATAAACTTCTATCATTCCTCTGTCCCTTTATTCATTTCTAACCCGCTGCGCTCCCGGCACTTCATTGCGGCGTTCGCTACCGCTCGCTTGCCATTCAGTTCCTCTCGCTCCGCTTCTTGCCGTTGCTAGCGCAAGCACCAACCGGCCGCTCCCATCAGGAAGATTTTTCACCGCAACCGGGGCGGAGATGGCCTGATACAATGATGCTGATAATCAGGCGAATTTAGCCACTCTTTCTTTTTCCCAGAGGGACGGATTGCACTGCAATCGGAAGTCCTGAACCGTCATCAAAAGCGCAAGCCGCTTCGAGCCCGGCTTTCGCTATTTCCTCCGCATCCTGTCGCGTGTCATATACCGAATGCATGGCCCCAAGGGCAAAGCGAGTGCCAGAGCCATCGGCCCAAAAGCGTTCGTATTCCACCACCGTCCGGTAGCTATCAACCGCGAAAATCCCATGCGGCGAGGCAATCAGGCAGTCCCACTGGCTGGACTCCACGGGCTGATCGTCCTTTTCCCGCGACTGGACGAAGTAATCCGATTTGATTTTTTCATGCAGGAAAAGAAACGTCTTGAAGATGTGCTTGACCGAGCTGAAATCCAAGTCCCCCGGATACTTTTCGATTATATCCGCGAAAATGTTGTGCATCAGCGACCATCCGGTGAACCCGACATAGGCATCCTTGAAATGATGGATCTTGTGGTGATTCGTCCGATTCCGCGCGGACACAATGATACTACCTTGCATGAACTGGCTGTCAGACCCGATGACGGCCTGGTTACCTTTGCGGACGACTACGAGAGTTGACATGATTATGTGGCTTTCAGCTAGACAGCTTTATTGAGCGACCGGTCGGACCTGGGGGGCGCACGGCGCTGTTCCGGTGTAATAGCGACCCGGCAGGAACCTTCTCTGTCATGACCTTGCACGGACGTGACAATGGGGCCCTGACGCGGCCGTGGCAAGCAAGATGTGCCCAACCGGGGGCCGTTGCTAGGGAACTGAACTGCGCACCAGGCGGAACCCGCTGCCTTCGCTGGAGTAGCCCGGGGCGGCGCCGGCGCGGCCCGAGACGCTGCAGTAGTCCGCGTAGCCGTAGCAAGGGTTACCCCGAGCCGCCTTGTTCGAGTCCGAGGTTGCACCATGCGGGTCGGTCTGGGAAGCAGCGGTATATGAACCTTCCCAATCCCAGCACCACTCCCACACGTTCCCCGCCATGTCATACAGCCCATAACCATTCGCCGCAAAACTCCCCACCGGAGACGTGTAAGGCAGCGCTCCAGTGGCGTAAGTCGGATGGTAGCCGCGCGTCGGACTCACGTCGTACTTGTAGGAACTGCTGCTTCGGTAGTTCGCCTGGCTGTGGGTGATGGTGTTTCCCCACGGGAAGCGCTTGCCGCTCAGGCCGCCACGCGCCGCCTTCTCCCACTCCGCCTCCGTCGGCAAGCGGTAGCCGTTGGCCGCCCAGTTGCACGTTACCGCACTGACATTGGTCGTCCGATACACCGCCCCGCCGGAGAGCGTGTAACATGGCGTCAGGCCCTCCTTTTCGCTGCGGGCGTTGCACCACTTCACCGTGCCATACCAAGTGATGGTTTGCACCGGATGGGTGGCTGCCTTGCCGCCGCCAACACTCAAATCCGTGTAGCCATGAGCCAGGCCCCACGTTCCAACATCATCCCACAGCGCCTTGGTCACCTCGTGTTTCGCCATGTAGAACGCACTCACGTTCACTGAGTGGAGCGGCAGTGCGGAGGATTTTCCATCCAACGAGTCCCCCATCGAAAAACTCCCCGCCGGGATCTGCTCGAAACCCGCAGGGGTCGGGGCTGCCGCTGCGGGCCCGTCGAGCACCAGCCGATAGATGCGCCGGGGCATTCCCGGTTCATAGGGGGTGGTGATGACCAGGTCGTTCCCGTCCCCGACCCGCACCACGCCGGGATCCTGCCAGGTGTCGCCCTCCAGGGTGCCGGAATACTCCAGCTTGTAGCTGCGCCCGGCCACCGACGGCCGCACCGTGAGCGTCACGTTGCCGCCGACGACCCCGACCTCGGGTGCCACCAACTCGCCGGGCGCAATGGGCGGCTGCGCGTGAGCAACACCACAGCCAGCCGCAAACAAGGCAGCCACGACAAGTCGAGCATTGGAAAAACACGGACTGGTCTTCATGAGTGTGATTGAATTGGGGTTGAATGAGACTCAGGGAGCCCCACCATGGAGCAGCCCTGAACTGCAGGGTAGGCGACCACAGCCGTCCAACGCAAGCACAAACAAGCCGAGTTCTGAAAAATCTTCTGGCTACAAAGATTGGAACGGGCGCAAGCGGCGGGTGCAAGGACGGTGACGACAGGCCATGGCAGCCACTATTTTTCGGATAGGGCTTGCCAGGCTGCGTTGTCCGGAAGCGGCGGCGGGCCGCATGCCAAATAATGTCTGCCTGGAACCTAACACCCCGAGTGACGGGCAAGGTCGGGACGCTCTCTGGCAGGGACGCATCTCCGGGGCGTCCGGCGGGTGCCACCCCGCTGCCGATGGCAACTCCATCACCGCCATTCCCACCGGTCCTCCAGTGGTTAGACCAGGCCGACCCGCCCTCGCCCTGCCCCCGCCGGACCGCTTGGAAAGCGGTCCCTGCCGGTTGTCCGGCTGGGAGCATCTCCGGGGCGTCCGGGAAAACGGGTAGCGAATGACCGGGCCGCTGCGCTCCCGGCACTTCATTGCGGCGCTCGCTGCCGCACGTTTGCCATTCAGTCCCTCTCGCGCCGCTACTTGCCGCTGCTAGGGGACTGAACTGCGGGCAGGGCGGAAGCCCAAGCCGTAGTCGGAGACGGCCGGGTAGGTGTAGTAGCGGCCCGCGACGCGGCAGTAGTACGCGAAGTAGTACCAACTGCCGCCCCGGTACACCCGGTCCGCGCCCGAGGTTGCACCACGAGGATCTGTCTGCGTCGCCGAGGGGTAAGTCCCGTACCAATCCCAGCACCACCCCCACACGTTCCCAGCCATGTCATACAGCCCATAGCCGTTCGCCGCGAAACTCTCCACCGGAGACGTGTAAGGCAGCGCCCCAGTGGCGTAAGTCGGATGGTAGCCGCGCGTCGGACTCACGTCGTACTTGTAGGAACTGCTGCTGAGGTAGTTCGCCTGGCTGTGGGTGATGGTGTTCCCCCACGGGAAGCGCTTGCCGCTCAGGCCGCCACGCGCCGCCTTCTCCCACTCCGCCTCCGTCGGCAAGCGGTAGCCGTTGGCCGCCCAGTTGCACGTTACCGCCCAGATATTGGTCGTCCGATACACCGCCCCGCTGGAGAGCGTGTAACATGGCGGCAGCCCTTCCTTCTCACTCCTGGCATTGCACCACTTCACCGTGTCATACCAGGTGATGGTGTGAACCGGGTGAGTACTAGCCTTGCCTTCGCCAGCGCTCAAATCCGGGTAGCCATGGGCCAGACCCCACGTTCTAACATCATCCCACAAGGCCTTGCTCACCTCATGTTTCGCCATGTAGAACGCACTCACGTTCACGGAGTGAACCGGCATTGCATGGGAATCCCCATCCAACGAATCCCCCATCGAAAAACTCCCCGCCGGGATCTGTTCAAAACCCGCAGGGGTCGGGGCTGCCGCAGTCGGCCCGTCGAGCACCAGCCGATAGATGCGCCGGGGCATTCCCGGTTCATAGGGACTGGTGATGACCAGGGCGTTCCCGTCCCCGACCCGCACCACGCCGGGATCCTGCCAGGTGTTGCCCTCCAGGGTGCCGGAATACTCCAGCTTGTAGCTGCGCCCGGCCACCGACGGCCGCACCGTGAGCGTGACGTTGCCGCCGACGACCCCGACCTCGGGTGCCACCAACTCGCCGGGCGCAATGGGCGGCTGCGCGTGAGCAACACCGCAGCCCGCCGCAAACAAAACTACCACGGCAAGTCGGGCATTGGAAAAACACGGACTGGTTTTCATGAGTGTGATTGAATTGGGGGGTGGCTACCACCCAGGGTCAACCCCACCATGGTGGCAGCCCTGAACCATAACCTTTCACTGGCGTGACGATGGGGTCCTGACGCGGCCGTGGCAAGCAAGATGTGTCCAACCGGGGGCGTTGGTCTGTGTCGGGACGGTTTGGGATCGGATATGGGCTCTGCGGCTGCAGGCGAAGAGGATGCAAGCCTGCAAGACCTGCAGACAGAGAATGTGAAGTGGAATTGAAAGAAGTGAGTTCAAATGGCAGCGCCTTTCCTGAAAAAAACTTCGGTTAGAGGCGTGCCCCCCGAACCCCGGTGTGGTGTTAGGCATGCGGCATTTCAAGACCGCTGCGCTCCCGTCACTTCATTGCGGCGCTCGTTCCCGCTCGCTGGCCATTCGGTTCTGTCGCGCCGTTACATGCCGTTGCTAGGGGACTGAACTGCGGGCAAGGCGGAACCCCAGGTTGCCAGCGGTGCCGGCCGGGCCGTATCTGTCGCGGGATGCGACGCGGCAGTTGCCCGCGACGCTGACCCAACTGCCGCCCCGGTCCACCCGGAGCGAACCCGAGGTTGCACCACGAGGATCTGTCTGCGTCGCCGAGGTGTAAGTCCCGTACCAATCCCAGCACCACCCCCACACGTTCCCCGCCATGTCATACAGCCCATAGCCGTTCGCCGCGAACCTGCCAACCGGCGACGTGTATGGATAAGCTCCCGTGGCGTATGTCGGATGGTAGCCGCGCGTCGGACTCACGTCGTACTTGTAGGAACTGCTGCTTTGGTAGTTCGCCTGGCTGTGGGTGATGGTGTTCCCCCACGGGAAGCGCTTGCCGCTCAGGCCGCCACGCGCCGCCTTCTCCCACTCCGCCTCCGTCGGCAAGCGGTAGCCGTTGGCCGCCCAGTTGCACGCCACCGCATCGCTGTTGGTCGTCCGATACACCGCCCCGCCGGAGAGCGTGTAACATGGCGTCAGCCCTTCCTTCTCACTCCGGGCATTGCACCACTTCACCGTGTCATACCAGGTGATGGTGTGAACCGGGTGAGTACTAGCCTTGCCTTCGCCAGCGCTCAAATCCGAGTAGCCGTGAGTCAGCCCCCATGTTCTCACCTCATCCCACAAAGCCTTGCTCACCTCATCTTTCGCCATGTAGAACGCACTCACGTTCACGAGGTGGAGCGGCAGTGCATTGGAACTTCCATCCAACGAGTCCCCCATCGAAAAGCTTCCCGCCGGGATCTGCTCGAAGCCTGCAGGGGTCGGGGCTGCCGCGGCCGGCCCGTCGAGCACCAACCGGTAGATGCGCCGGGGCATTCCCGTTTCATAGGGACTGGTGATGACCAGGGCGTTCCCGTCCCCGACCCGCACCACGCCCGGGTCCTGCCAGGTGCCGCCCTCCAGAGTGCCGGAATACTCCAGATTGTAACTGCGCCCGGCCACCGACGGCCGCACCGTGAGCGTCACGTTGCCGCCGACGACCCCGACTTCAGGCGCCACCAACTCGCCGGGCGTAATGGGCGGTTGCGCGTGAGCGACACCGCAGCCAGCCGCAAACAAGGCGGCCACAACAAATCGAGCATTGGAAAAACACGGACTGGTTTTCATGAGTGTGATTGAATTGGGGTTGAATGAGACTCAGGGAGCCCCACCATGGAGCAGCCCTGAACTGCAGGGTAGGCGACCACAGCCGTCCAACGCAAGCACAAACAAGCCGAGTTCTGAAAAATCTTCTAGCTACAAAGATTGGAACGGGCGCAAGCGGCGGGTGCAAGGACGGTGACGACAGGCCATGGCAGCCAATACTTTTCCCATGCACTCTTCATGATTCTAACTCATCATCATTTTGCCGATCTCACACTCGGCCGCGGGATGGACTGCGGTGATTGAGAACACCGGGACGTGTGCCGGTTTGCCAAAGCGCTGTGGCGCTGCGCTTCCCACCGCACTCCATACCAGCACCTCCCCATGCACCCTTCCATGATTTCACCTCATCACGATTTTGCCAGGCTCTATCACCCGCCGGATGACTGCTGGAAAGCCGCCAGGGCGTTTGCCATGGCACGGATGTTGGGGGCGGGCATGCCGGGGCTCACGCCGCCGCCCACGGATAGAATCAACGGGTGTCCGGCCGCCTTGCGCAGAACGTCGAGCGTGGCCTGCTCGACCTGCTCAGGAGTGCCGCGCACGCCGAGTTCCAGCGGCGGGACATTGCCCATCAGGGTCATGCGTCCGCCGAGGCGCGTGCAGGCGTCGGCGATGGCGGTCTGCGGGCCCCAGTTGAGCACGTCAAAGCCGGTGTCCGGCAGGCGCTCGAGGCAGGCATCGATGCCGGCATCATTGTGATAGACCTTGACCCAATCGTTAGGGAAGGCGGCGCAGATGCGCTTGAGGAACGGATGGGCGAAGCGCTCGTAATCATCGGGACCGATCATGCCGACGATGTCGTCGAGCACGAGGATGCCCTCGACGCACGGGCCGATGGCGGCGGCCTGCGCCTTGAGCCAGTCGATGGTGAGGGTGGTGCAGAGGTCGATGAGTTGGAGCACGCGCTGCGGTTCATCCATCAGGTCCATCATCAACTGGGTGACGCCGCGGAAAAACGAGGCGGTGCAGAGCGGGCCGCGGGCGGCTACTACGGGGATCGTATATCCGGCGTCGAAGATGCGTTGCTTCATCGTCGCATAGCGATGCAGGATCAGGGGGCAGAAGCCGTCGCTGGTGGGATCGGGCGGGGCGAGTTGGTCGAGGTCTTCGAGACGGCAGGGCACGCGTTCCTCGCTGGGCGTCTGGTGCGGCCAGAAGCGGACGCGCACGCCCAGCGCGGAAGGTTCCGCCGCCATGCCGACCTCCGCCCACCATGAGGGAAAGAAGATCACTTCCGGAAACTCCTCGATGACCCTGCGGTGGGCGTTGAACCAGACCTCGGAATCAAAGTAGTAGTCGTGGTGGGTGATGCCGAGGTGGGCGGGCAGCCACGGGCTGTCCACGATGAGCGACAGCGGGATGCCGGCGCCGGGTTGGCGCTTGGCCGCCGCCTTGAAGTGTTGCCATTGGTCCGGGCGCATCGGGAATTTTGGCTGTTAGGGTTGGGGTTGTGCAACCGCGGATTACGCGGATTGCACGGATTGAGTTGTAGCGGGGGATTGGATGGATGACGGGAGCGGGTGGCGCCCGGGTGTTAGATCAATTAGATCAAGTCACCGGCTCAAGCGGTAGGCCTCCATGATGGTGTGGCACTTGGTGAGCATGTTGGGCACCTCCCAGGCGGGCAGTTTGCCCACTTCCAGATACTTGAGAAACTTCGCCGTCACCTGTGCGAAGTGGGCTTCGTGGCCGATCTTGAACGGCTCGGGGATGACGACCTCCCAGGCCCGGTCCGCCGCCTTGAGGGCGAGCCCCGGATAGACATCCTGCAGTTTGGCGAGGCCGGCTTGCAGGGCCTTCTCGAAGTCGGCCGGAGTGGCGGCACTCTTGTTCTCGACATAGAGGGTGGGCTTATAGTTTTGCTCCTTGCCCTGGCGGATGAGGAGATTGGCGGCGCTGCCGCGCATGATGGAATAGTGGGTGTCGGCCGCACCTGGCGGGGCCTCGAAGTTCCAGCTAACGGACACCTTGGCATGCACCCCGCGCAGCGTGTAGGTGAACTCGCCATTGGCATAGACCTCCAATTCACCGGCGGCATTGACGTTCGCCTTGAGGGACGCAGGAAACTCCTTGAGCATCGTGGCTTGCTCAAACTGGGCGGCACTCACCTTGGTGGTCCAGCGGCGGGCGGTGAGCATGCTGACGTCGTCCGGTTTCAGGCTCTGTTCCGGGAAGGCTTCCCACTGCACCAGATCGACCAGATGGGTGGTCACATCGACGATGCCCTCACCCTGTTGGGTGACATCGAAGAACCACGGCGGACGCTGCAGCGGCTTGCCGGAAACGGTTTTGAAGTAATGGTGAACGCTCTCCTTGGTGATCGCCGGTTGCCCGGGTGTGCCCATTTCCAAGGTGCCGAAAATCTCCGGCATGCGGGAAAGTTCGCGCTGGAGAATGGTACATGTCTCGTGGCGCTCGGTCATGATGTCATAGAGCAACACGCCGCGCTTCTCCGCCTCGGCAAACGCCTGCTTCAACTTTTCAAAATCGGCCGGGGTGATCGCCATCGGCTTGTCGCTCAGGACGTGATAGCCGGCCTGCACCGAGCGCAGAATGTAATCCGCCTTGCGCGAGTTGTTACCGGAAATGACCACCAGACTGCCTTTCTTTTCATCCAGCATCCGTTGAAAGAAATCCGGGCCGGTGTGAACTTCCTCCTGCCAGTGGGTGGGTTGGTCGGCGCGGGTGTTGTAGCCGTCGATGCGCTTGAGGTGTTGGTCCAGATCCGCGCCGCCCGGCGCATAGACATGGACGCTCGGGTCCACCTGCGGGTAGTCGGCCGCCTGCACCAACGCCGCATGGAAATGGCCGGGGTCGAGGGTGATGAGTTTGACGGTCGGCGCGGCGAGCGCGGCTTGCAGCGTCAGTGCCGCAGCAATTCCTAACAATCCTGGGAGACGGGGCATGGTGAGTTCCGGGTTAGATGGTTTTGAAGTGGGTGAAGCCCGCCGTTTTGGCGGCATTGAAGGCACCGAAGGGCGTGCGTTCGGGACGGTTGAGCAGTTGGTTCGCGGCGGCATCGTCGAAGTGCTCCGTTTGCGGGTCCCACTTCAAGGGGCGGCCCAACTTCATGCCGATGGATGACATCAGGCAGACACTGCAGGTGCGATGGGCGGCTTCGGCGGTGGTCACCGCCTCCTTGCGCTCGCGCATGGCCACCAGCCAATCGAGGTGATGGTTCCACTGCGGGCTCTTGTGCAGTTGGATCTGGTGTCCGGATAGATCCGCCCTTTCCAGCGCCGGATCGCTGCTGTTGAACGCCTTGCTGGCCTTTTGGTTAGCCGTCGGGTCGCTGGCGGTGGCGGCCGCGCCGCCGCGGCTGACCCAGATCCAGCCGTTGTCGCCTTCGAAGAGTATGCCGTTAGGGAGTTCGTCGGAAATGGTCATCGTCACGCCATTGGCATAGTGCAGCACGACCTGATACTTCCCATGCACATCCCAGAAGCTGGACTTGTCCGGGAAGCTGGCCTTGGCATCCACGGCGATGGGGCCGGTGTCTTCGGTGCCCATGGCCCAATGGGCGATGTCGATGTGATGCGAGCCCCAACCGGTGATCATGCCGGCGCCGAATTGCTCCAAGCGCAGCCACCCGGGACGCCCGAAGCCCTGCTGCGGATGGCAGCGGTCCTCGGTGTAATAGACCTGCGGGGTGGCGCCCAGCCACGAGTTGTAATCGAAGGTCGCCGGCACCGGCATCTCCGCGGGCTTGCCGCCGGCCGGATCGATCGGCAGACCGATCTTGATAGTACGGACGGTGCCGATGGCGCCGTTGCGGACGAGTTGGCAGGCCCGCACGAACTGCGCGGTCGAGCGTTGCTGCGAGCCGATTTGAAACACGGCTTGCTTCGCCTTGAGCACATCGCTGACGAGGCGGCCCTCACCGATGGTTAGGCTCAGGGGTTTTTGGACATAGACGTCCTTGCCCGCCAGTGCCGCCTCCACCACCAACTGCGCGTGCCAGTGGTCCGGCGTGCTGATCATCACCGCGTCCACCTCCCGGTTGGCCAGAATCTCCCGATAGTCCTGATGGGCTTTGACGGCCACCGATTGTTTGAGAGACTTGGCATAACTTTCCTCGACATGCTGCTTTGCCAGGGCCGCACGCTTCGAATCAAAATCGGCGACCGCGATGATGCGGGCCAACCCCGGTTGCCTGAGGACGCCCGGCATGTCCATCTCGAAGCCGATGCGGCCGCAGCCGAGCTGGGCGATCTGGATCAGCTTGCCGGGGGCCGCCGCGCCCAGCACACGTGACGGAATGATGGTGGGAAAGCCGATGGCTGCCGCCGCGCCGCCGGCGAGTTTGATGAAGTTGCGGCGGCCGGTGGTGAGGTCCGTGTGCATGGGATTGACTTGTTAGGATTGCTCAGGGTTGCGTGGTGGTGCCCATTGCCCACCGGATGCCACCGAGGAGGTGTTGTCTGAGGGTTGGGTCCGCGTAGTATTCGATCTTGTGGCCGAGCGCGGTGTAGAAGGCGCGCCCGCCATCCACTTGCTGGCACCAGGCCAGGGGGAACTCGCCATTGAGCCGGCCGCCGGGTTGGGTTTGGGCTGCCGGATCTTTCAGGGGCACCGTCGTATCCAGCGCCAGCAGCACCTTGATGCCGGGGTTCAGGTTGGTGAAAAAATAACATTCATCGCTCCACTCCCAGGTTTTGCCAAGATGGGCGGTGGCGGGATGGGTGGCATCCAACACCTTGATGGTGAACTTCTGCAACGGCGGATGACGGAGGAACTTGGCCCCCTGCACCTGTTGGAAATACGGCCAATCGCGTTCCGTGCCGGTGGACGAATGGATCCCGACAAAGCCCCCCCCCCCTTGGATGTACTCCTTGAATGCCGCACGCTGTTCCTCGCTCGCAAAGGCCTCGTTGTTGGAGTTGGCGAACACCAGGGCCCGGTATTGCTTCAGGTTCGCCGCGCCGAACACCGCCGGATCCTCCGCCACGTCCGCCTCGAATTGGTTCGCCGCCCCCAGCTCCCTGATCGCCTTGACGCAGGCGGCGATGTTGTCATGCACAAAGCCCTTGCCATCCTTGGTGAAATTGCGGGTGTACACGAGCACCTTGTCCACTGCCAGCACCGGTGTGCTGGCAATCAACAGCAGGGCGAGACTGGCGGCGCGGAAGTCGAGTTGCATAAGATCATCAATGAGTTCATCACCTCAACGGCAACCGGCCCGCAAATCTTGCAGCGAATCTTGCCGCGAATCATCCAGCAGGCGGCCAAAAACCGCAGGCAGCCGCCATGGCACTCATCAGAGGCGGTCCCAACACTGACTGAAAATATCCTTGAGGGGCCGCCATAGCATTCGAGGGAGATGGCTCCGTCGTCGGGTTCGACTGCGAGTTCCGGATCAGGCACCCAGGCAGGCAATGCCACGACGAACGCCCGGACATTTGCCAGGGGTCGCGGAAGTCAGAGCAGGCGCGACTGCTCCGTCCCAGCCCCGCTCGCCATGGGAAGCCAACAATTCCGCAAGTGTCGAATCCATAAGCATCGCAGAAACTGGACCCATTTACCTTCATCCGTCAGTTCTGAGCCCTGGGAATCCCGACCCACAGATGGTAGAGTGTGAAACTCCGAGGGGGATTCAGCGCGTGGCAAGTCTCCTCCACCGGCGGTGATACGCGCAGCATGCTCGGTCGGAGGCCGAATTGCAGGCGCAGCGATTCAGCCTGAATGGCGATTTCTTTCGCCAAGGCTTCCCGTGCCGTGGCGATAGATTCGTCGTGAACGTAGCCAAGCATGGCGCTGGCTTCCTGAAATGGGGCATAGCGGCCTTCTATGAAACGCATCATGCCTTGGTTGACATAGGCTTTGACAAGCGAATTGCGCGTTCCTTCGGGAAAGGTCACAAACAGCCTCTTTGCTTCAACCAGGAAATAGGTGTCGATGCCCTTGCCACAACTGAATCGGATATCAGCCCGACTATCGAGATCCGGCAACCAGGACTCGAAGTGCGGCTCCAAAGGGCCGCGCCGGTAGTCTGGCATTTGCCGCAGCTTCTCATAAACCTGCTTGGTGATGGCCTCTTCCGGGCGCTGCTCACTTTTCCCCGGGCGTTTGAGATCCTTGCATGCGTCGAGCACATCCTGAAGCACCCGTGGGATGTCGTCCTCCGGAAAAAGAGCCGGCCAGATCCCTTGGCTAGCACCGTTCATTTTCTACGCCCTCCCATGAGTTTGATTTGGGAGAAGATGTCATCCGCATCGTTCAAGGCGGCGGTGCGCGTCCAATGCATCAGGGATGCCGGACGGAGGATTCGGAATGAATCGCCCTCGAACGCGAAGATCTGCCGTTGAAGTGATAGCGTGACCTGACGGGTCCCGGATTGCCGGAGGATCTTGCGCCATACCTTGTGAATCAACGGCGAAGTCACGAAATCCCTCTCGCTTTTGCCCAAGGTCAGGGTGACCATGGCAAGACCGCTTTCAGCATCGACACCGCCATCGGCAGTGACGCGCCATGACGAGTTTTGTGCCGAGGCCCAGGAATTCAAAGTGGAGGTGAGAGCATCCGCATATGCCCGGAGACCCGTTTCGTAGCCCCTTACGTTCCCGGCTTGATCCACGGGAAGAAGGGTTGGAATGGAGATCTCATCGGCAGAGGCCGGCGTTGCACTGTCCCAATAAACATTCACGGTGTCGTCCACCAACCACCGCTCATTATCCAATAGACCGAAGTATTCATTCACCATCGCGTTCGTTTTTGGAAGCAGTCCGTTGGCTTCCTTGGCACGCAGCGTCAGCCAATCGTCATTGTCCAAAGCGTCACGCTTCGCCAGCACTCGGTCACGACTGGCTCGGAGAAGACCCGCTACTATTCTTACGATTGCGGAAGCCTTCTTGGAAGGCGCGTCTTCTGGCATCGGGAACGGGAGCTTGAGCGCTTCCTCCCAGCGCACCACGTCGCGCTCGATCCCGAGCTTGGAGGAGGTGTGAAACAGATAATACTTCGCCAGGTCGGAGCGCAGATACGCACTCAGGAACAGCAGAAGATCCTCATCTTCCGGCGGACCGTGGATGGATTGCAGGGAATCTTGGAAGAGCACGGGAAAATCGCAGAAGACGACTTTCCCGAAGCCTTGGCTGATCAGGACCATGGGTGATTTGAAAATCGACTGATTCCCTTCCCTGCCGCGCTCAATTCGCTCAAATCTATTTCCTATAGGCCTGACATCATCTTCAAAGATGAAATTGGAGCAGTTAAGACATTTCGCATTGGCTTCTAGGAAAAGGCACGTGCCAGACCACCAAGGTCTGCTGGGCTTCTGAATTCTTGCCGTGGTGGCAGGAATAAATCCTTGGCCCATGCTCCATCTGTGTTGATTCGCCGGAGGTGACTCACGGTCCTCAATTTTAGCGAAGCTATCCAGATATGACAGCATGCGTTCATCACGACCAGTGCCCCAGAGCAAGCGCTTCCAAAGCACATGGGCGAACCCATTTCTTGCGGCATCTACAAGCCGTGCCTGCGGAATAGCTTTCCTGTCCGCAGCCGTGATCAGCACCAAGCCTTGGCGGCGCGCGGAAGGCTCGAACTTCGGCGTGTCATACAAGATCTGATGACGCCCGTCCTGCGGCTTTCCCGGTCTGAAGCGCAAAACCATCGTGGCGCACTTCGCATTGGGAAAAAGGATGCGCCGGAAGTCCGCCAATTGGAGGACTCGCTCCACCGTGTGCAGATCAAGCCATTTCGCCTGATACGGGTTTGTCCGGATGTTCAAATAGATTTTCGATGGCAGAAGAAGACAGGCGAGGCCGTTGGTTTCGAGCAGGTCATCGGCTAGAGCGATGAATTTCAAGGCGATTTCCTTGCTTCCCCGGCCAACTCCTCCCCATGGGGGATTGCCTATAAGAACATCATACTTCTGTTTTCTCAAGCGTTCGGATTCCAGCGAATCGCCATGCATCACGACCGGGATGGTATTTTCCCCCGTGTCGCGACCGTTGGATTTGAGCAACAGTCGTGGTAAGCGGTTGTAGCCGGTCTTCTCGATATAGGTCTTGATGTCACAGGGGTCGAAGGCATCCAGAAACGCGACGTAAAGACTGAAACAGGCCAGCACGCAGGCCGCCTCTTTGATGTCCATCCCGCGGATCTGGTGGTTCAGGATTTGTCGTAGCGCCTGTTCCTTGCGCTCATAGTAAGCGGGCTTCCCAACAAGATCCTTGTGATTGAGTTCCCACCTGGTCACCAATCGGTTGAACAGGGTGACCAGGAAAATACCAGAACCGCAACTGGGATCGAGATAACGGAGTTTCTCCCAGCTATCAAGGGTTTCACAGGTGACATCCAAGGCCAACTCGGCCAGGAAGCGCGGCGTATAGTGAGCCCCTCGTTGGGCGCGGTCTTCCCGACCGAGGAACTGCTCGTAGATCGAACTGATCGTCTCGATCGGAATCAGTTTGAAATCGTATGCCCAAAACCCCAGGGTCCGGTCCTGCCCGCGCACCGGGTCGCCGCGAAGAAACCCTTTGATTTCCTGCATATGCTGGGAGGTCAGGAGCACGCGCTCGGCGTCGAGATCCTGATCAAACATGCTGCCATTAAAGGTCCGCCTCTGGGCGTCAAAAAGCTTGTAAAGATAGACCAACGCATCCTCGTCGCCACGTTCATTCAAAGCCTCGTGGAGGCGCTCGCACTTGGTGTCTCGCAGAGGAACAATCTTGCGGTCCACGAGATAGCAGGCAAAGAGCAAGCGGCAGATGAAATCGTGGGCCTTCCCGTGCAAAACCGGAGTGAGACAATCGCGGAGTCCGAGCAGATTGCGGGTGAGGTATTGGTCAACCGCTCCCGTGCTCTTGAATTTAGTGTTGTAGCGACGGTAGAACTCGCCATTTTGGATGGATTCGAAGAGTTGCTCCGCCTGTGCCTCCCCAAAATGGTTCTTTTCCCAGCACTTCACAACCGGTGAAAGAATCGATTCGAATGGAGTCTGATCCCTCAGAGGAGGCTGGAGTCCTGAAATCAAATAAACTGTTTTGGGATCGATGACGAGCAGG
Organism: Verrucomicrobiota bacterium; assembly: GCA_026397725.1. GTDB lineage: Bacteria > Verrucomicrobiota > Verrucomicrobiia > Verrucomicrobiales > Akkermansiaceae > Luteolibacter. The sequence goes on from JAPLUI010000165.1 coordinate 40,911, forward strand.
ACACTGGCCACGCTTTGGTTCCAGAAGCGGCGGTGCAGCTCATGGACTTCCCCTGGCGTCAGCGCCGTGTCGGAATTTTTCCTGTAAAGGGTGGGCACACCCTCGACGCAAAGGACGCCAGACAGGCCGAACCCTTCCTTTGATTCCCAGGCTCGCTGCAGCACCCGCATATAGCCAAGCAAGCTTGGCTCATCGGAGATTTCGGCGAGACTGGAAAAGAGCTTCATAGGGATAGGTCAACAGGGTAACCCGTCACAAAATAGTGTCTTTTTGAACATCGTCAAGCCTGAAATTGGCAAATGGTGGCTTTGGGGGCGATGGGACGTGCCAATACCTCCTGTTCCACCGCGTTCAAGCTCCGCCGGCCTGAGATCCAGAGGCAGGTCGCAATCGATGTCGAGCACGGCCTCCACGATGGGCGGGTGCGGGAGCTTGAAGGGGTCCGGTGTTGCGGTGTCAGACATGGGCGGGGCGCTTGGTGATAAGCTAATTGGTTTGTGCCCGGGCGGCAAGTGTTCGTTGCGGGAATTCGTTGGGGCAACCTCACAGGCTACGCATGATACTCCTGGATGCTCCTCACCGTGAGTTCGCGTTCCTTGAGCGAGCGGATGGCTTTGACGGAGGCCACGGCGGCGGCGAGGTTGGTGGTGTGGGAGATTTTCCGGGCGATGGCGGTGGCGCGGATTTTCACCTCGTCCTCGCGGGCCTCGTGACCGCTGGGGGTGTTGACGACAAAGTGGATCTCGCGGTTTTTCATCATGTCGATGACGTTGGGGCGGGCTTGCTCGTGGAGTTTGAAGAGGCAATGGCAGGGGATCCCCTCGGCCACCAGACGGGCATGGGTGCCGGCGGTGGCAAAGATCTTGAAGCCGAGTGCCACCAGATCGCGGGCGACGGCGACGATACGTGGCTTGTCGAGCTCGGCCACTGATAGAAACACATTGCCGGAGGTGGGCAAGGGGTTGAAGGCGGACATCTGGGACTTGGCATAGGCCATGCCCCAATCCGGATCGATGCCCATGACCTCGCCGGTGGACTTCATTTCCGGGCCTAACACGATATCGATGCCGGGGAAGCGGTTCCATGGAAAGACGGCTTCCTTGACCGAGAAATGCGCCGGGATGATAGTCTCGGTGAAGCCGAGGTCCTTGAGCTTGGCGCCGACCATGACCTTGGCGGCGAGCTTGGCGAGGGACACGCCGGTGGCCTTGGCGACAAAGGGCACGGTGCGCGAGGCCCGCGGGTTGACCTCGATGACGTAAAGTTGCTCGTCCTTGACCGCAAACTGGATGTTCATCAGCCCCTTGACCTTGAGTTCGCGGGCGAGGTCGATGGCAGCCCGGGTGATCTCGGCCTTGATCGAATCTGTTAGGGAAAAGCTGGGGATCACGCAGGCGGAGTCGCCGGAGTGAATGCCGGCCTGCTCGATGTGCTCCATGATGGCGCCAATGACGGAGGTTTCGCCATCGCTGATGCAATCGACATCGACTTCGGTGGCGTTGTCGAGGAAACGATCGACCAGGACCGGGCGCTCCGGCGAGGCGGTGACGGCTGCGCGCATGTAGCGGGACAGTTCGGCATCGCTGTAAACAATCATCATGGCCCGCCCGCCAAGGACGAAGGACGGCCTGACCAGCACCGGATAGCCGATGCGGTTGGCCACCACCAGCGCCTCGGCCTCGTTGGTGGCGGTGCCGGCCTCGGCCTGCTTGAGGTGGAGTTTGTCTAACAGGGCCGAGAAGAACTTGCGGTCTTCGGCCTGTTCGATGGACTTGGGAGAAGTGCCGATGATCGGGACCCCGTGGCGTTCGAGATCGGCGGCAAGGTTGAGCGGGGTTTGGCCGCCGAACTGGACGATGACCCCATGCGGTTGTTCCTGATCGCAGATGTTGAGGACGTCCTCCAGCGTGAGCGGCTCGAAGAAGAGCTTGTCGGAGGTGTCGTAGTCGGTGGACACGGTCTCGGGATTGGAGTTGACCATGATGGTCTCGTAGCCGAGTTCCCTGAGGGCAAAGGCGGCGTGGACGCAGCAGTAGTCGAACTCGATGCCCTGGCCGATTCGGTTAGGGCCGCCGCCGAGGATGATGATTTTCTTCTTGGCGGACTGACGGGCTTCGTTTTCGTCGCCGTAGGTCGAGTAGAAATACGGCGTGGCGGCCTCGAACTCGGCGGCGCAGGTATCCACCAGGCGGTAGGTGGGGATGATGCCGGCGGCCTTGCGGGCGGCGCGGACGTCGTCTTCGTGAACGCCCTGCGCCAGGGCGATCTGGCGGTCCGAGAAGCCGAGCTTCTTCCAGTGGCGGAGAACATCCGTCCCGGATGTTAGGGAAGACAGGCGTCCCGCCTGTCCGGCGCTGTCACGACAGCCGGGACGGCTGTCTGCCCTGACAGGCGGGACGCCTGTCCTCCACACCGGCATCTCGAGGGCCTTGAGCATGCCCAGTTCGAAGGATCCTTGCGGCAGCTTGGCAGGGTTGTGCTCGATATAATCCCGGCAATCGACTAGATTTTCCCAATCGCGCACGATGCGGTCATAGCTCTCCTCCATCCAGAGGTGGCCGTCGCGTCCGAGCGCTTTGTTAAGCGCATGGGCGGTGAAGGATTTCCACGAATGCAGAATCTCACTGAGGAGATTGCCGGCTAGCGGCTTGACGAGCACATGGACATGATTGGGCATCACCACGAACGAGTCCAACACGTAGCGTTGCCCATCGAAATGACGGAGGGCATTGGCGACGGTGGCACGATTGGCAGGCGCGGCAAGGAGGCATTCGCCGTGGCCTTGGTCGAGCCACTTTTCCGGGCCTTCACGGAAGTGGAGTTCGTATTCACGGAATGTTTGATAGTCCCATGGCAGGGGGTGGTGTTGGTGCCAGACGACGAGTTCGTCCCGCCATTGGACGAGCTGGGCCTCCGGCAGGGAATCGCGGAGTCGGAAGGTGACGAAATACGTGCAACCGTCTTGTTCCCAGTGCGGGAGATGGCGGCGGGATTTGTCGATGGGAATACCGGGGCAGAACGGGAGGAAGGTGGCGGGTGAAAGATTGGAGGGATGCTTGGAAGAAGGACAGGCTGGAAGCCCGTCTTCCTTGACGGGCTGGAAGCCCATCCTACCCCCCTCCTCGGCGATTTGTTGGAGGTGGCCGAGGAACCAGGGGTCGATCTGGGTGGCGGCGTGGACTTCGTCGAGGGTCCAGCCGTTGGTGAAGGCGGTTTGCAGCCAGAAGATGCGTTCGGCGTTGGGGATCTGGAGCTTGCGGGTGATTTCGTCGCGGGTGGGGTTCAGCGGATCTTTCCTGTCGAAGCCGAAGCCCCAGCGGCCGGTTTCCAGCGAGCGCAGGCATTTCTGCAGGCTTTCCTTGAACGTGCGACCGATGGCCATCGCCTCGCCCACCGACTTCATCGAGGTGGTCAGGACCGGATTGGCGGTCGGGAATTTCTCGAAGGTGAAGCGCGGGACTTTGGTGACGACGTAATCGATGGTCGGCTCGAAGGAGGCTGGGGTTTCGCGGGTGATGTCGTTAGGGAGTTCGTCGAGCGTGTAGCCGACGGCGAGTTTGGCGGCGATCTTGGCGATGGGGAAACCGGTGGCCTTGGAGGCGAGCGCGGACGACCGTGACACGCGGGGGTTCATCTCGATGATGATCATGCGGCCGGTCTTCGGATCGGTGGCGAACTGGATGTTAGAGCCACCGGTTTCCACGCCGATCTCGCGGATGCAGGCGAAAGAGGCGTCCCGCATGATCTGGTATTCGCGGTCGGTTAGGGTTTGGATCGGCGCGACGGTGATGGAGTCACCGGTGTGAACGCCCATCGGATCGAGGTTTTCGATCGAGCAGACGACGACGCAGTTGTCGTTGCGATCGCGCATGACCTCCATTTCGAATTCCTTCCAGCCGAGCAGGGATTCCTCGATGAGGACTTCCGAAACCGGCGAGAGGTCGAGGCCGCGGCTGATGATTTCCTCGAATTCCTCGCGGTTGTAGGCGATGCCGCCGCCCTGGCCGCCGAGGGTGAAGGCGGGCCGGATGATGAGCGGCATGGTGGCGATGTGCTCGGCCACGATCCTGGCTTCCTGCAGGGTGTGGGCGGTGCCGGAGCGCGGGAGGTCGAGGCCGATCCTGAGCATGGCGTCCTTGAAGCGCTGGCGGTCCTCGCCCTTGTCGATGGCATCGGCATTGGCGCCGATCATCCTGACGCCGTGCTGGTCGAGGACCCCGGACTTGAAGAGCGCCATCGAGGTGTTGAGGGCGGTCTGGCCGCCGAGGGTGGGCAACAGCGCGTCGGGTTGCTCGCGGATGATGATTTTCTCGACGACCTCGGGCGTGATCGGCTCGATGTAAGTGCGATCCGCAAACTCCGGGTCGGTCATGATGGTGGCCGGATTCGAGTTCACGAGGATGACCCGATAGCCTTCTTCCTTGAGGGCTTTGCAGGCCTGGACGCCGGAATAATCGAACTCGCACCCCTGCCCGATGACGATGGGGCCGGAACCGATAACGAGGATTTTGTGGATTGAGGTGTCTTTGGGCATGGTCGTGAGTCGGGTTGGGGTGGCGGCAAGTCGGCTAAATTGCAGCGGATTTGGCAGGGATTGGCCGACTTGTAAAGGCCAGGGTGACTCACGACGCGAACTTCCCCGAGTTTGCGGGGAAATTCACCTCTCGGCAGGCAACTTCCGGGGCAACTCGCTACCGTTGGCCGGGGTGGTGCCCCGCCGCAGGGCGCTGTCGGCCTCGGTTTTGGCCGGGGTTTCCGGTTCCAGCGAGCGATCAATCATTTGGCCCCAATGCTGGAGGAAAAACTTTTTTTCCTGGGTGAGGAACGCGTCGGACCGGCCGAGGATGGGCCGGAGCGAGGTGGTCATTTGCAGTGTGACGAGCAGAAACACGAAGCACCACACGAAGATCGGGCCGTGCTGCGTGCCGCCAGTGGCAGACACCACCGACCTGAGGAAGCGCAGCGCGAAAAACAAGGCGACCAGCCAGGACCCGATCGACAGCAGACCCATGAAGCCGAATGAGTCGGTGGATTCCGCGAAGATCCAGATGGCCGGGGCAAAGCCAAGCAGCAGCAGTCCGGCCAGGGCGAGCGCGCCGGCCAGGCTGGCGGCGAGTTGGGTGAGGGTGACGCGGGCACCGGCGAGGGTGGCGAAGATGTAGAGACTGGGGAAACAAATCACGCTGGCAAAGACCAGGCCGCCGGTGATTTTGACCGGTGCGGCCCACAGTTGCGCATGCTTGGCGAAACAGCCGAGGACGAGGCCGAACAACAGAAAAGAAGCGGCGGCCATCGCGGCAAACAGCCGGGTCGCCCCGTGCTTGGGATCGGTTAGGCGGGGAATGAGGGCCTCCGGCCGGCGCAGCAAGGCCTCGAACAAACTCTTCATGTCGAGGTTTTCCGGCAGTGCGGGTTGGAGCGGCGGTGGCTGTTGGAGCGGCACCTGTTGTTGGAGCGGCACCTGTTGTTGGGGCGGCGGCGCTTGGGCGGATGGGGGGCTGTCTTGCGGGTTCATGGTCGTGGGGTCTGGGGGGTGGTGGTTTGGTGGTTGGATTGAATCGCGCGGGCGATGGGGAGCAGTAGCATGAGAAGGATCGCGGCAAGCGCGGGAACCCCGTTGCCGCCGGTGAGGTGCTGGAGTGCGTGCCAGACGGCCTGATAGAAATTGCCGCGCATCGGATCGGCACGCAGAAAGGCGACCTCCAGCGTCGGACTGCCGAAAAACGGCCGCAAAATCCACGAGAACTGGGCACCGAGAAACCCGTTGCCGCCCAGCCATGCCAGCAGGGTGGCGGTGGCCGCCGTGCGGTTGGGGGCCGTGGCGGTGAGCAACCGGTGCAGGTGGAGATTGGCCGAGATCCCGGCAAAACCGATCAGAAACGTGTGGCTGACCAGATACGCGGCATGGGCCTGGCCCGCCCCGGGAGAGTCCGGCGGCGGGGCATTCCAGGCGAGCAGCCAGGTGACCGGGGCCAGCGACCCGAGGATCAACGCGGCCAGCGCGAAGGACGTGAGCAGCGCGAACAGCGACTGCCGAAACCCCAGCCCGGTGCCTAGCAGGATGCCCAGCAGACCATTGAGCAGGCCGTTGCACCCGAGCGTGAGCGCAATCAGCAGCGGCATCTTCACCGCCACATAAACCCCCATCAGCGGTGAGCGCCAGTAGCCGACCGTGAAGCCGTAGGCCGCCAGCCCCGCACAGGTGATGAGCGCCACCTCCGTCACCCGCCGCGGCGTAGGCGCATCAAGCCAATCGGCGGCGGGATGGATCAGTTGGCGAAACGTCATGCCTCGAATACCACCTGCCGCAAATGAAACTGTCATGCGCATTGGATGAAAAATCCGTGAAAATCCCCCCCCGAGCCAACCATGTTTCCGGTCCCTGCCCTGCTGCCGGCGCGCATGCGGCACCTCGGCCAACATGAATACCGTTAGCTGCAAATCAACGCAGGCAACACCCCGAAAATGATAGATGCAAACTGATGGAAGAGTTCATGAGGAGTGCCGGCATCGAGTGCGGTGGGAAGGGCGGCCCGCCACACCGCTTGGGCGCAACCGGGTGAGCGGCGGCGTTCCCATGGGGCGCAGTCCGTCTCGCTGGGACTGTGGCGAAGATCGCACCTTGGTGAGGTTCGGCTCCATTCGGGTTTGGGGACCTCCCGCCCCGCAACCCGGCAGCCCCGGCATTTTTCGCCAATTGCGCCGCTAACGCTTGCATCCGCGTCATTGTCGGTGTATTGGCTGCGCCCCGGCGGGCACCTCCGCCGAACCCCCCTCTCACATGATCAAGTGGATTCTCCAAAAAATCGTCGGCAGCAAGAACCAGCGCGAACTGCGCCGCATCCGGCCGACGATGGCTCGCATCAATGAAATCGAGGGGCCCATTCAACGCGAGACGGAGGAAGACCTGCGTGAGCGCACCCTCAAATGGCAGGCTCATCTGGCCCGCTACCATGCCCTTGAAGTTGCGGCCAAGCCGATGATCGAGCGCATGAACGAAGATGAACTCCGCGCCACCGCTGCCATGCTCGAGCAACGCCTCGCGGTGCTGCGCAGCGAGTTTCCAGCACTCCCGGCCAGGGTCGAGCCCAGCCCTGAATCCATCGAAGCCGCCAAGGCCGCCTTCCACGAAATCGAGCCGGAGTTCCGCCTTTCCCGCATCAGGTTCCTCGAGAAGATCCTCCCGGAAGCCTACGCCGTGGTCAAGAACGCGGCCCGTCGCCTCTGTGGCACCACCATCAGCGTCAGTGATCAGCCGCTGCTGTGGGAAATGGTTCACTTCGATGTCCAACTCGTCGGCGGCATCGCCCTGCACCGCGGCATGATCGCCGAAATGCAAACCGGTGAGGGCAAGACCCTGGTCGCGACCCTGCCGGTTTATCTCAACGCCCTTACCGGACTGGGTGTCCACGTCGTCACCGTCAACGACTACCTCGCCCGCCGCGACTCCGAATGGATGGGTGCGCTGTTCCGCTTTCTGGGGCTCACCGTGGGTTGCATTCAAAACCAAATGCCGCCGTGGGAGCGCCGCGCCGAGTATGCCTGCGACGTCACCTACGGCACCAACGCCGAATTCGGCTTTGACTATCTCCGCGACAACGGCATGGCTTCCACCAAGGACGAACAAGTCCAGCGTGGCCACTACCTCGCCATCATCGACGAGGTGGACTCGATCCTCATTGATGAAGCCCGCACTCCGCTCATCATTTCAGGGCCCTCGGCCCAATCCTCCCACCAGTTTGACAAATACAAGCCGCTCGTCGAGCAACTCGTCAAACGCCAGACCCAACTCTGCAACGATATCGCCGCGGAAGCGAAGAATCTGCTCGAGAAAGGCGACAGCGTCGAAGCCGGGCGCCTGCTGTTCAAGCTCAAGCTCGGCCAGCCCCGCAACCGCCAGCTCATGCGCATGATGGAGGAACCGGAAGTCCGCCGCCTCATCGAAAAGGCCGAACTCTCCTTCCATCAGGACGCTCAGAAAAAGGAACTCTTCGCCCTCAAGGAAGAACTCTATTTCGTCATCGACGAAAAGGGCCATGACTCCGACCTGATGGAAATGGGCCGCGAGTTTCTCTCCCCGGGCGATCCGGAATCGTTCACCCTCCCCGACCTCGGCACCCTCTTCGCGGACATCGACACCAACCACGATCTAACCGACGAGCAGCGGCTCGCCGCCAAGGACGCCCAGCAGGTCCGCATGGACGCGCAGGCGGAGAAGATCCACAACATCTCCCAACTGCTCAAAGCCTACTGCGTTTACGAAAAGGACGTGCAATACGTCGTCAAGGAAGGCAAGGTCATCATCGTCGATGAAAACACCGGCCGTGAAATGCCGGGACGGCGCTGGTCAGACGGCCTGCACCAGGCCGTCGAGGCCAAGGAAGGGGTCGAGATTGAGAAGGAGACCCAGACCTTCGCCACCATCACCATTCAGAACTACTTCCGCCTTTACGAAAAGCTCGCGGGCATGACCGGCACGGCTGAAACCGAAGCCGCCGAGTTTCACGACATCTATAACCTTGACGTGTTGCCCATCCCGTCCAACCAACCCAACCAGCGGAAGGATGAAAACGATCAGGTCTTCAAAACCCGGCGCGAGAAATTCAACGCCGTCGTCCAGAAAATCGAGGAATCCCATGCCAAAGGCCAGCCGGTCCTCTGCGGCACGGCATCCGTCGAGTCCTCCGAGACGCTGTCACGCATGCTCAAACGGGCGAAGATTCCGCACTCGGTGCTGAACGCGAAGTTTCACCAACAAGAGGCCGAAATCGTCGCCCGCGCCGGCCAACCCGGTTCCGTAACCGTCTCCACCAACATGGCCGGCCGCGGTACCGACATCAAACTCGGCGAGGGCATCCCCGAAGTCGGCGGTCTGTTTGTCATCGGCACCGAGCGCCACGAATCGCGCCGTACCGACCGCCAGCTCCGCGGCCGCTGCGCCCGCCAAGGCGACCCCGGCCGCTCGCAGTTCTTCATTTCCTTCGAGGATGACCTGATGCGCAATTTCGCTGCGGCGGACCGCATGACTGCCATGATGGAGCGCTTCGGCATGAAGGAAGGCGAAGCCCTCGAGCACTCGTGGCTCAACAAATCGGTGGAAACCGCCCAGAAGCGCGTCGAACAGCGCAACTACATCTGGCGCAAGCGGGTGCTGGATTTCGACGATGTGATGAACCGCCAGCGGGAGGTGGTTTACGGCTACCGCAACGAGGTTCTAACCACCGAGACCCCGCGCGATCTGGTCATTGAGATCATTGAGGAAACCATCCCGGCCAAGGTCGAAGGCTATCTGGCGGATCACGATGAAACCCTGGTCGCTTACCACGACCTGATTCACTGGGTCAATGCCACCCTGCCCATTCGCATCACCCCGGAGGAACTCAACCGGGAAGCCCATGGCCCGGACCAAATCGCACCCATCCTCGTCGCCAAGGTCAAGGACACCTACGAGCGCCGCGTCGCCAAGCTCCCCCTCGAAGTGCTCGACCAGGAGGAACGCCGGATGGTCCTCGTCGCCATCGACAAACAATGGCAGGCCCACCTTTACAACATGGATGCCCTCCGCGAAGGGGTGGGACTGCGAGCCCAGGGCCAGAAGGACCCGCTCATCGAGTACAAGAACGAAGCCTATGAACTCTTCGTCACGCTCATGGATGGCATCAAGCAGGAAGCCCTGCAGAACCTCTTCCGTTCCGCCTCCAATCTGGAAGCCTTCCTCCGCCAGCTCCACAGCCGACCCCAACAACTCCAGGGCGGCACGGACGGACTGAGTCAACACCACGTCGCCACCTCGGTTAGCTCCGCTCATCTCGATCCCTCCGCCATGCCCTCACCCGAAGGCAGCACGCTCAAGCTCAATCTGCCCAAACGCAAGCCCAGTTTCTCCATCGAAACCACCGGCCGCAACGCCACCTGCCCCTGTGGCTCGGGTAAAAAATTCAAACAATGCTGCGGCAAAGAGGCGTGAATCCGGGAATTCCGGCACCCTGACCCGCCCGCTTCCCGCCAAATGGCAAAAAAAACGCGGATTTTCAAAAATTAAGCTTTCCAAAAGATCAGAATTGTCCGATATTCCGGCTCCAGCGCAAATCAATCGATCTCGCCATGAGCACCCCGGTTCGGACTAACAGAAAGGCGGCATGCCGCGCCCGCTCGCTGCGGCATCCGGGCGCATATGTGTCGGCGGTGTATTGCGCGGCACTGCACTACCTGAGCCTGGTTGCCTTGCTCACCTGTGCGGTGGTTTTTTTCATCAGGCCGCATCCGGGAGTGTCCCATGTGCTGTTGTTGTCTCTGCTTGCTTGCGGGCTGACCTGGCTGGTGTCGTTCATGATGCGGCGCTCCGCCATCTGTCCGCTCTGCAAAGGCACGCCCTTGCTGAACTCCGGCGCACGCACCCACGCCAAGGCGTTTCACATCCGGCCCTTCAATCACGGCGTCACTGCCGTGCTCTCGATCATCTCCACCCAGCAGTTCCGCTGCATGTATTGCGGCTCCAATTTTGATCTTCGCAAAGCCCCCGGTCATCTCCGGTGTCAGTACCGCAAGGAGGCTTTCGAGAGCTATTCCGACCCCAAGCCGGGAGCCAAGCTGACCTGAGCATGGCGCTCGGCCATGGCCCATGCCACTGGCGGCACCAAGCGCCGCCATCGCGCGTCGCCCTCGACGATCATCCGGCAGACGTCCCTGCCGGTGTGTCGCAGCAGTTCATCATCCTCGCAGCCGATGCCGAGGATCCGCCGGTTGTCCAGAAAGTATTGATAGAGATGCACACAGTCTTCCGGGGCGCGGAAATTCTCCACGGTGACCAACTCCCCGGAACGGCGGTTTTTCCACGGGAAGACATGCAGCACCACCTGATTCATGAACAGGCGCCCGAATGATTCCAGCAGCCCGCCAGCCAGCTTGGCCGACCACTTTGCTTTGAACAGCTCATTGAGCAAGCCAATGCTCAGGATAATCCCCAAGGGCTTGGAGGTGCATCGGTTGAGAAACCCGGCGAGGCGGTGGAACTCCGCACACCGCGAGAGCAAGACGGTTTCGCCCAATGCCTGCAGGGCGTTGGCACGATCCAGAAACCCCTGCGGATCGAGGCTGTGTCCGCGGAGGAGATTGTCCATCGAGATTTCGCACAGGAGCACCTCGCGGCCCCGGTCCTGCTCCTCCAAGGCCGCCGCAAACCCGCGGCGAGCCTCCCCGAGCATGGTTAGGTGGACGTTCATCACCGGATCGAAGCTGCCTCGCAACAACAACACCGGGCGGCGGTAAAGCGCTTCCGCCGGCTGCACCACCTCGCCACTTGGCAAGAACATCGTGGCCTCCGTCAAGCCGCTTTCCACCAGTTGCAGGGCGCACCGCCGGTTGTCAAACGACTCATACCCGTAGCCGGTCAATTTCACGAGATCGATCTCCACGCGTCCGGGCGCGATGTTCTCCACCAGCGCCTCGACGAATCCTTGCAACTCGCGGCGGTGACGAAAGGCGGCGTAGATCAGGTTCACCCCGATCATTCCCAGCGCGTCCATCTGGTCGGTGGCCGGACCATCCAACAATCTGACATGGAGGATGATGTCGGCAGGCGGATCGCCGGGGCGGATCTGGAAGCGCAGGCCGAGCCAGCCGTGGCACTCGCCGGCGTCCCGCCAGCCGCGTGCCCGCACGGTGTTGCAGAACGCAAAAAACGTGGTGTCCTTGCCGCGCTTGGGGCCGAGCCGTTCAAGCAGAATGGCATACTCATGATCGAGCATCGCCGCGAGCCGTTCCGCTGAGACATAGCGGGAGGCCCGGCCATAGATGGCGTCGCTCATGGTCATGTCATAGGCCGAGATGGACTTGGCCACCAGCCCGGCGGTTCCGGACGCCCGGAAAAACCAGTTGGCCGTTTCCTGACCGGCGCCGATCTCGGCAAACGTCCCGTACACCTCCGGGTCGAGATTGAGTTCAAGCGCCTTGTCATAAGTCGTCGGGGTCATCGTCGGTCATTCAGCCATTTCCACCCAGCCGTCCGCGAGCTTGTCATCAATGAACACCTGGTTGTTAGAAGCGCCGGCGGCAGCGGGAAACCTGATTTTCAAAATCATCGGGGCCTGCTCCAGATCCGAGCTGAGTTGGATTTTCCGGTCCACCGCTGACCCGCGTTCCACAAAGCCGAAGATCATGTGTTCGCCATCCATCGACTCCAGACGATAGGATTTCCATTTCTTGTCATCCGCAAACCCGAAGTTATAGTAATCGACGCGTTTGACAATGACGCGGAAAACCTGTGCAGCCGTTGGGGTGGCAGCCAGCAAGGCCGGCCAAGTCATGTCCGACCAGCCGACCCAGCTTTCCCAATCAATCTTGAGACCCTCCGCGGTATCGACCAAGGCGAGTTGGCGGACCTCGAACTTGCGGGTGCGGACTTCCACCACAGCGGTCGAGCGGTCAAAGACCACATTCCCGCTGACATTGAATTCGACGAGTCCCGGCGCTTCGATGAGTGCTTGCGGGTATTCTCGCTGCATGCGCGGCTTCGCCCGTTGCGGTTCGCGCACCAAGGGCAGCAGCTCATCCAGGGTTTTGGCCTCAAGAAATCTCCTGGCAAGCGGCTCAGCCGCAGCCAGAAGCGAGGCTCCACCCCGCTGCATGAGCGTCGGCAATTCCGCCTCTCCGGGGGTCGCCACCGCCACCGGCAGTTTCATGACCGGCGGCACCTGCGGCGGCGCTTTCGAAAGCGCCTCACCACCGCGACGAAGTGTCAAGACGACCACCCATACGATCAAGGCAAAGAGCACCACGCCCCCACCCAGCATCCATCGCATCATTCGCCGGTCATGCCGACTGGAGCGAGACGAGCCATGGGTAGCATGTTCCCATGACGGACGATCTGACTCGCCCGATGCCGAGGAAGCACTCCGCCGTTTCCGCGACCGGTGCTTGCTGCGCCGCAGCACCGGGTCCCCGGCAGTGGTGGCGGGCGCTGCGACCGTGTGGAGGGCCTCCGTCATGGGTGTCCCCGCAGGCTCCGACGTGCGGGTTGCCGCTTCGTGCAGCGGTGATGATTCCTTGAGCAAGGGCGGGGTGAGTTCGCCGGCGGCTGGAATCCTCAGTAAGCGGCGGCAACTCTGACACACCAAGCCCTTGCCATCGTGATCCCGCGGCACGCGGAACACAAAGCGGCAATCCGGGCAAACATACCCGCTCCACCGTCTTGCACTTTCGTTCGTCTCGGACACGCGCGATCTTGTGCCGGATTCCCCCCGCCCTGCAAGCCCAGGCATCCGGAAAAATGCCCGTGCCAAAAAAAAACCGGGTTCAAACCGCATGGGTTTGACACTTCCCGCCGCCACCCGCCTTCCCGTATCGCCAGCGCCGGCTCATGGAGCACCTGGAGCATCTCGCCACCGGCGACCTCACCACCGTCACCGCCACTTCACGACCCGCCACGCCTGAGAATCCTGCGGCGGGTCCATGGCAGTTCTCACTTTGGCCCCTCACCCGTGCGGGGAACCTCGGGCCGGGGCTTGCTCTCGCCCTTGCGCTCGGGATGGGGAAACTCTGCGGCATCCACCTTCGAATCCCGGTTCAGGTCCATCTTCTCAAAGCGCTCCTTCTGCTCGGCCTCGCTGAGGCCTCTCACAAACAAGGCCTGCCGGAACTCCTCGAGAGTTAGGAAGCCATCCCCATTCTTGTCCAGCATCTGGAACAAGTGGCGCGGCTCGCGTGGCGGCCCGGCCTGGCCCGGCCGATCCCCAACGGGCTGATCCTTCGGTGAAATGACTCCATCGCCATTTTTGTCCAACCTGCGGAACATCGCCTCCTGCCGCTCCGGCGACAGTTTCTTGAAAAGCTCCCCGGCCTTGAATTCCTCAAAGCTGATGCTGCCGTTCTTGTCCGTATCCAATTCCCGCAAGCGGGGCATCATCTGGTGCTTGCCATCCTGGGGTTTGACAAATTTGCCAAGCTCTTCGCGGCTCAGGCTGCCATTGCCATCCTTGTCCAAGCGCTTGAACAGTTCCTGCCGCTTGTCCTCCGGCAGCATCTCAATCCGCTTCATCGCCGCAAACTCCTGCCGGGAAATCACCCCGTCCGCATCCGTATCGGCCTTGGTCCACGCCTCCAGGAATTGCTGCTGCTGCCAATTCCCTGCTCCCTCGGCCTCCGGCGCAGCCTCACCTTGCCGCAGCTCCGGGCCTGCCACGCATCCGGCAGGGCACCATAAACCCGCCACAACGAGTGAAACTGTGATTGTCTTCATGGGATTTCAGCGCTTGTCTAGCCCCGACACGCCGGAACTGCCAGTTGAAACTCCTGAAGCCCCGGAAAGTTTCGCAAGCCGGCCTCAATATCCAGCGTTTCACCGCCACCATGCACATCAGCGACATTCTTGCCTCACGCCCGACCTCCCTCTCGTTTGAATTCTTCCCGCCGCACGCTGCCAGTGCCTGGGAGGGTCTCTATCAGACCATCCGCGACCTGGAGCAACTGGACCCCGCATTTGTTTCCGTTACCTACGGGGCCGGCGGCAGCACCCGCCAACTCACCCACGACCTCGTCGTCCGCATCAAACAAAGCACGTCGATTCCACCCACTCCGCATCTCACCTGTGTCGGCCACTCAAGACCGGAAGTCTGGTCGATCCTCGAACGCTATGCCGCCGCCGGGGTCTCCAACATCCTCGCCCTCCGCGGCGATCCGCCGCGCGACCTGCCGGATTACGACTGGTCACAAGGGGACTTCCGCCATGCCGCTGACCTCGTCCGCTTCATTGGCGAGTTCAATGCCTCCGGCTGCCACCCGGACCCACGCGGCTTCGGCATCGGCGTGGCCGGTTTCCCGGAAGGTCATCCGGCCACTCCCAATCGCATGGCCGAACTGGATTTCCTCAAGGCGAAGATCGACGCCGGCGCGGACTATGTCTGCACCCAGTTGTTCTTCGATAACCACGACTTTCTCGATTTTCGAGACCGTTGCGAAATCGTCGGCATCCGGGTCCCGGTCATGGCCGGCATCATGCCCGTCACCTCCCTTCAAGGCATGCGGCGGATGGCGGAACTCGCCGCCGGTGCCAGGTTTCCCGCCAGGTTGCTGCGTGCGCTCGAACGCGCCAATGCCATTCCGGCGGCCGTCGAACGCGTCGGCATCCATTACGCCGCCGAGCAATGCGCCGGACTGCTGGATCACGGCGTCAAGGGCATTCACTTCTATACGCTCAACCAGAGCCACGCCACGCGGGAAATCCATGCCAGCCTCGGTCTAACATCAATCAAACCGCCTGGTCCCACCGCTTAGTACCGCTGGCCGCGCGAGTACAAGTCCTCCGTCTGATCGAAGGTGATGCTGTAAATGTCGCCCTTGATCGGCACCTCCAGCGGGATTCTCCCCGTCACCGGGTCCACTGGCAGCAACTCCCGCAGGGCTTGCACGTTTTCAAAGGTATCCGGCAGCAGCGTGATCTGGAACTGTCCCTCATAGATCAGACTGCGGGAGCCCCGTTCGGCTGCCTGCTCCGCCAGCAGGCTCGCCTCGAAGCTCTGGCTGATGCGATTGAACAGCGATGAATCTTCATCGGTGGCCCCGGGGGCATCCTTGTTCTTGTTCACTTCATGCGCAGCCTTCTGTAACGTGAAATCCGGATCCTCACCACGCCCCTTGGCCGGATTCGCCTCATCATTGGCCAGCTTGGTGGCCGGCACCAGCTCCCCGGCCCGATTCCGCCTCACGGCTGCGGCGGCCTCCTCGGGCGTCGGGAACCTCACCCGCATCTGCCCCGCGAGGGTCATCAGGTCCCCGGCCTTCAATTGCACCTCGCTCAGCTCCATGCCCCCACCCTGGATCTTGAGTTGCAGGGAGCCCTCCTTGAATGCCACCACCTTGTAGTTGTTGAAAACGTCGAATTCGGTCAGTGCCCGCAGCAAATACAAGCGATCTCGCAGTTTGATGACATCCGTCCCGTTCAGCACGACCTTTCCTTCAAAGCCGATTCCTTCCGTGGTATTGGTCGATCCGAAGACCCGGAAATCGCCGGAAATCGATCCTTCAATGAAGTCCATGGCGGTGGGCGGAATCGTATCCTCCAGGGGCAACTTCCGGACTTTGACCGTTCCTTTCACCTCCGGCCGCTGGCCACCCACCACTTTAAGGCCATCCATGCTAATGCTGCCCGGTCCCTTCCGAAACTCCGCCTTCTCGAACACCACCCCGTCACGCGTGCAACTGGCCACCAACTCCACAATCTCCAAGCGCCGCAACCACGACTGCGAAAACCGCCCTCCGGAAAGATGCACCCGCCACCCGTCCCCCACCCGCTGGACCTTCATGTGAGTTCCGGCAATCACGCCACTGCTCCGCTCCGAATAGCCCCAGCGCAAGGTCGCGCTTTTCACCTCCAGCGTCTCCAATTTCAGCCTGCCGAAATCGTTGAACAAAGAATCCCCGATCAAACCTGCGGATTTCTCGTCGTCGGCTCCCGCATTGAGGGTGACTTCGAGTTGACTGATCAACAGGACTCCGGGGTTCCACTCCCCGGGCAAACTGTTGAGAAAGCTCATCTGGCACTTGATGTTACGCGCCTCCAGGGTGGAAAAAAACGTCCCGCGCCCGCCTTCGCTCGCAAATCGCGACATCAGCAACTCCCCCTGCAAGCGCCTGAAACCCCTCATCTCCAACTCCGTGGCTCCAAGCCTGCCACCGACCGCCTGCTTGAGTTTCTCCTGGAATCCCACCGTGCCCGGCAACCTCAGCAGATACACCCACAACCCGATCACCGCCACCACCAGCAATACCAACAACCGGGTCGCCATGCGTAGCAAATGAAACGCCAGCACCGACTTTGAACCCCCACTGGACATCGAGTAGCGAATCTGAAACCAAAAACCCTGACTCGCCACCCACTGGCTCAAGCGTTCGTTAAAGTTGTTTGACTGTTTAGGATCCATACGGGGGCTTGCCTGCTGCGCCGGAAGTAAGGCCCAGTTCCCCCCCCGATGCCAGTAAAAACTTTCCCGGACCAAATTCCCCTCGTATAGTCGCTCGCATTCCCCTATCACCCCGCCCGTGGACGCCAACGACTACAAAGTGCGCCTTGAAATCTTCGAGGGCCCGCTCGACCTCCTCCTCTACCTCATCAAGAAGGACGAGGTGGACATCCAAGCCATTTCCATTGTGCGCATCACCCGCCAATACCTCGATTACATCAACACCTTCAAACTTCTCAACATCGATCTGGCCTCCGAGTTCATCGTCATGGCGGCCAATCTCATGTATCTGAAAAGCCGCACGCTCCTGCCGCGCGTCGAGCAACCGCCGGAAGACGACGCGGCAGACGAGGACCCCCGCTGGGATCTCATCCGGCAGCTCATCGAATACAAGAAATTCAAGGATGCCGCCGGCTTTCTCAGCCTGCGTGCCATCGAACAGGAAGGCCGCTTTGAGCACCAGCCCGACGCGCCGGAGAACCCCCCGGACGAACCGGCACCGCTCGCCGAAGTCTCCATCTTCGATCTCATCCGGGCCTTCCAGAACGTCCTCAAACGCTTCGAGAAATCCCATGACTTCGGCGATATCATTGATGACCGCTTCACCGTCTCGGACAAGATCGACTTCCTGCTCGCGCACTTTGCGCCAGGGGCAACCCGGAGCTTTGACGCCCTCTTCCAATCCGCCACCACCAAGGCGGAGGTCATCGTTACCTTCCTCGCCCTCCTCGAGCTGATGAAGCTCAATCAATTCATCGTCCGCCAAAGCAACCTGCTCGGCACCATCGCCATCGAGCGCAGGACCCACAGCGCCAACCCGGAAATCCAAACTGCCACGGCAGTCACCGCCGCCCCCTCCCTGCTCTGTGCTTGAAGTCTCAATCAGTTCAGCCGGAACACAATCCGCGCCTTGGTCAGGTCATAGGGTGACATTTCCATTTTCACCTTGTCGCCAACCACCAAGCGGATGAAGCGCTTGCGCATCTTGCCGGAAATGTGCGCCAGCACCTCATGGCCGCTGGCCAGCTTCACCCGGAACATCGTTCCCGCCAGCACTGAGGAAATGGTGCCCTCCACCTCCACCGCCTTCTCTTCATCATCCCTGATGGAAGAACGGGAAGGCGGACCGTAAGCCGCGCGGGAACGATTGGAGGAACGCCGGGAAGAATGGTTGGAACGTGCTGGCATGGGAAATGGAGATGATACCTGCCGACTGAAACAGCAACCGGCACGCCGCGATATAGATCACCACGCCACATCCGGCAATCCCAAAAAAACAATCCTCGAAGAAATCTCGAAATCACGACCGCCACGCAGGCGTCCCCTGCGGCATGCGCGTCAGGGTACCGGAGTTCTGGTGATTGGGGGTGACCATGCTTACCACTGAAGCCACTGAAGAATCTTGGCAGTGGATTTGAGCGCCAGCAGTGGATTTTTTTCGCCCGCTTTTCCAGTCGATACCCCGTGACTTGACGCGCCCGCCCATGCGGCCGGGGCCAGGCCCGCTGCTAACCCTCCTGCCCTGGCGTTTTCTGCAGCCTTCGCGCCAACTCCGTCCACTGCTGGCGGCTCACGATGTAGCCCTTGCAGTTGGCGGAACCACAGCGGCACGGATGATCCGGGTAACAATCCACGTCAAACCCGTAGTCAAACGTCAGTTCCTCGCCGGCTTGAATATCGCGCAACGCGTGAATGATGATCTTGCGGCCCACAATCCATGCCTCGCAATTCGGATTGCACGAGTGATTGATCAGGCGGGCCGTGTTCCAGGGGAAATTGCCATCGATGTCATAACGCTTTGAAAGCGTGAAAACATACACCGCCGCATCGCCCGTCTTGCGGGCTTTCGCTTGTTGGATGAGTGAGCGCCGCTCGCTCTCGACCTTGTCGATCCTCTCGCCAAGATACTCGATGATCGGGGCCTCCCTGGCGATGAAGCAAGTGGCATAAACCCCGCGTCCGTGAATCCCGGAACCGCGGACTTCACAATAGTCGCTTTGTCCGCGTTGCCACAGCCGGAGCATCTTGCGATACAGGATTTGCTCGTCTGTAACGGGGCGTTTTCTTGCTGACATAATGACCGGGTCAACGGGTTTCAGCAGCCTTCCGCTCTTCGATCCGAGGCAACTCCAAGTCCTGCGGCAAGGTCACGTATAGCCGCCTCAACGCATTCAAGGTCAGGCCGGAACCATCGATGAAGGTCCACTCGAGCTTGCCCTTGTCAGAGACCGCCACTTGATAACCGACCTTCTCGATGTACACCGGCTTCGGATCTCCCTCGAGCAACAAGCGGTATTTGGTGAGCGTGGGCACGAAGACCAGCCACTTGGTGAAAATCAGGATCTCGACATCCTCGCCATTCGCCTTTTCCACCCGCTTGCCCGGGCCAACTTCAAACGAGCGTGCAGTCCCTTGCGGAATCGAGGAAATGATGCTCACCCCCTTCTGCGTCATGAGTTTCGCGGCCCCCTCGATCTGCTTCTCAATCTCCGCCATGCCGCCCTTCGTCTGCTTGGCCAGGCGCTCCTTCCAAACCGGATTCATCCGCTCGATGGCCATCGCATAGTTGCCCCGTGAGACCTCGCTGCCGAGCTTCGCCACCGCCGCCCACGCCGAGGCCACCACCGTCGCCGGGGCCGTGCCGCTCGGCCCTTCCGGCGCCCCCGACCCCTCTGCTGCCGGCGGGGCACTGTCTTTCTGCGCCAGGCCCGGGCCACCCAGCAAGGCCCCGAGCGCCAATGCCATCACCATCTGTTTCGTTTTCACGCCCGATACATGCCCTGCCAAACCCATTTCGTCAAGCCCTCGGCAAATACGAGTTGATTTCTCTGCGCATCTTGATACACCTCCTCCCCTCCATGGCTAAACAGGCACAGGCACTCGGCAAAGGACTCGCGGCTCTCATCAAGAGACACCCGACCGCCCCCCCGGCGGACGGCGTGGTTTCCGCCGCTGATTTGAAACGGGTCCGCGATGTGCCGCACCATCAGGTCGTTCCAAGCCCGCTGCAACCCCGCACCCAATTCTTCGAAGCCCCGCTCGACGAGCTGGTCGAATCGATCCGGCAACACGGCATCATCCAGCCTCTCATCGTCCGCCCCGTCAACGGCAAGTTCGAACTCATCGCCGGCGAGCGCCGCTGGCGGGCCTCACTCAAACTCGGCCTGGCCACCGTCCCCATCATCGAACGCGAGGCCTCCGACCGCGACGTGCTCGAAATGGCCCTCATCGAGAACATCCAACGCGAGGACCTCAACCCGATGGAAGAAGCCGCCAGCTACGTCCGCCTGGCCAAGGAATACTTCCTCAAGCAGGAGGAAATCGCCGCCCGGGTCGGCAAGAACCGTGCCAGCGTCGCCAACTCGATGCGCTTGCTTGACCTCCACCCTGACATCCAGGTTCTCGTGGCCAGGAAAAGTCTCTCCGTCGGCCACGCCAAGGTGGTCCTTTCCCTCAAGGATCATGAGGCCCAGCTCCTCGCCTCGGAGCAGATTCTTCGCCGCCAACTCACCGTCCGCGCTACCGAAAAACTCGTCCAGACCCTCCTCTCCACCGCTGACACCACCCCCGACGAACCCAAAAAGTCCGCCGCACTCCGCGAAACCGACGTGCAGGTCCGGGCCATCACCAGTCGGCTGCAGGCCCATCTCGCCACCCATGTGGCCATCCAGCACTCGCCCAAAAAGGGCCGGATCGAAATCGAATACTACGGCAACGACGACTTGCAGCGGCTCCTCGAACTGCTCGGGCTCCCTCCCGGCGACTGAGCCCACGGGCCTCAGCATGGGCGAGTGCCGACGACAGCCCGCTCACGACCCACCTCGTTTGCCACTGAAAGAAATGCGGGACGCGGGCGGTTTACAGGGCTTCCAATGAACTTCCCCGCCGCACTCATCCTTCTAACCAGCCTGCAGGTTTCCGCCGCGTTTTCGCAAGACGTCCGGGCGGAAATGGAGCGGGCCAAACAATTCGGGCGGGATGCCTCATCCCTGTTGCGGTGCAATGAACTCCGGCCCTTCTGGCCGACAGACGGGGCCCCGTTTGCCTATCGGATCAACACCGAACGCGACGGCCACCGGTTCTTTCAGGTGAACCTAACAACCGGGGCCAAGTCTCCGGCCTTCGACCATGACGCGCTGGCGCGAGCACTCGCCACCGCCGCGGCGCAAGACGTCCGCGCCGGTGCGCTGCCGCTGGAGGAATTGAAACTAACACCAGAACCCGGCAACGTCCGGTTCCGCGCGTTCGGCAAAGGCTGGCGCTTCGATGCCGCCAAATCACAGGTCTCCCCCGCCGAGGTGCCACCCGAGACGTCCAAGCTCATGGCCCCGGAAGAAGTGATCCGCGGCCCGCGCCGCAACGGTGGAGCCACATCCCTAACAATCGAGAACGCGACCACCGGCGAAATCGAATTGTTCTGGCTGGAGGACCGCGAGCGCCGCGTCTCCTATGGCAGGATCGCCGCCGGTGCCAGCAACACTCTGGGAACCTACGCCGGCCACGCCTGGCTCATGACCGATGCCGCAGGCACGCCGCTCGCGGGTGTGGTGGCGAAGGATGCCCCGTCGCTCGCACACGTGACCGGAAAAATCGCACCTGCGCCACGACCCAACCGGCGTGGCAACCCATCACCCGACGGCCAATCACCCGACGGCAAATGGCACGCATCCATCAAAAACCACAATCTGACAATCGAACCGGTGGCCGGCGGCGAGGCCATTCCGCTGAGTTCCGACGGAACGCCGGAGGACGGCTACAACGGACCGCTCCAGTGGTCGCCGGATTCGAAAAAACTCGTTGCCTGGCGGGCCAAGGATGTCCAGGTCCGGCAGATTCACCTCGTCCAGTCCTCGCCTCCGGACCAGGTCCAACCGAAACTCCAGACCTTCGATTACGCGAAACCCGGCGACCCGATCCGCCAACCCAAGCCTCGCCTGTTCGATATCGACAGCACCCGGCAAATCCCCATCGACGACACCCTCTTCGACAATCCATGGGAAATTTCCGAATTCGCCTGGAGTGCGGATGCCGCCGAGTTTTCCTGCGTGTACAACCAGCGCGGCCATCAGGTGCTGCGAATCCTCGGCGTCCGCGCGGATTCCGGCTCCGTCCGGACCATCCTGGAAGAGCGCAGCAAAACCTTCATCGATTACTCGGGCAAGTTCTATCTGCATCGCCTCCCCGCCACCCGTGAACTCCTGTGGGCCTCCGAACGCGACGGATACAATCATCTCTACCTGATCGATGAGGGCTCCGGCCAGGTCAAAACCCAAGTCACCTCCGGCCCTTGGAACGTCCGCGAGGTGATGGTGACGGATGTGGAGAAACGCCAACTCCTGCTCAAGGTGGTCGGCCTGCCCGGCCAGGACCCCTATCATGTCCACTACGCCCGCGTGAACTTCGACGGCAGCGGCTTCACCCGCCTCACTGCCAGCGACGGCAACCACCGAATCGAGTTCTCCCCGGACCGCAACTGGCTCCTCGACACCTGGTCGCGGGTGGACCAACCCCCGGTCGTGGAACTCCGGCGGGCGGACACCGGCGCATTGGTCGCCGAACTCGAACGGGCCGATGACTCGGCGCTGCAACAGACCGGCTGGAGCCGCCCCGAGCGCTTCACTGCCAAGGGCCGCGATGGCACCACCGACATTTACGGCATCATCATCCGCCCCACCCGTTTCGATCCGGCGAAGAAGTATCCCGTCGTCGAGGACATCTATGCCGGCCCGCAGGACCACTTCGTGCCCAAAAGTTATTTCACCTGGTCTAACAAAAATGCCATGGCCGAACTCGGCTTCATCATCGTGAGCATCGATGGCATGGGCACCGCCTGGCGCAGCAAGGCGTTTCACGACGTCTGTTGGAAAAACCTGGCGGATTCCGGCTTTCCCGACCGCATCCCCTGGATCAAGTCCGCCGCCGCGACCCGCCCGTGGATGGATCTCTCGCGGGTCGGCATCTATGGCGGCAGCGCCGGCGGGCAGAGCACTCTGGCCGGGCTCCTTCATCACGGGGATTTTTACCAGGTCGGCGTCGCGGACTGCGGCTGCCACGACAACCGGATGGACAAGATGTGGTGGAACGAGGCCTGGATGGGCTGGCCCGTCGATGCCAGCTACGCGGAAAACTCCAACACCACCCACGTCGCCAAACTCACGGGCAAGCTGATGTTGGTCGTCGGTGAACTCGACCACAACGTGGACCCGGCCTCAACGGCCCAGGTCGTCGCGGCCCTGCAGCGTGCCGGCAAGGACTTCGATTTCCTGCCGATCATGAACTCCGATCACGGTGCCGCCGAATCCCCCTACGGCAGCTACCGCCGTGCGGAGTTCCTCGTCCGCCACCTGCAAGCCGCCCGCCTGCCCCAATAAGAAGCCCAGGAGCCTGGAGCCAGGAGGCACCGTCCGTCTCGCAGGTGGTCACGCCTCTGCAAGCGGGGACGCCGGAATCCCGGCCCCCCCGTCCATCAAATAGCCATCACGACGTGCCACTGGCGTCCACGACCTCCGTTCTGGTCACCACCGGTGTCGCCGCCCACTCCTCGATCAAGCGGAACGCCACCGCTAACAAGGTCGGTCCGATGAAGACTCCCACCAAGCCGAACGCGATCGCCCCGCCGATCACTCCGCAGAAGATCAGCACAAAGGGCAGTTTGCTGCCCTGACTGATCAGATAGGGCCGCAGGAAGTTGTCCACGCCACTGATCCCCAGGAACCCCCACAACAACATGAACACCC
This sequence comes from Verrucomicrobiota bacterium, assembly GCA_026397725.1. GTDB lineage: Bacteria > Verrucomicrobiota > Verrucomicrobiia > Verrucomicrobiales > Akkermansiaceae > Luteolibacter. The sequence continues at coordinate 64,603 of JAPLUI010000165.1, forward strand.
CCCACCCCGGAGAACCCTGACTGAACAACCACAACCCGGCCGGAATCCAAATGATCGGCGGCCCGAACGGAATCACCGCGAAGAAAAACGTCAAACACCCTAACAATACCGCCCCCGGCACCCCGGCGATGCCAAACCCGATGCCGGCCACCACCGCCTGCGCCAAGGCCGTGCCCAGAATCCCGTAAATCACCCCCTTGACCGTGGCCCCCGCGACATTCATCAAATGCAGTCCGCGCCCGCCGGTGAGGCGGTCCACCGCCACCCCCAGCCGCTCCGACAGCACCTGCGCATCCCGCAGCATGAAGAACGCCAGGAACGCACTCACCAGCACCTTGACCACACTGTCGCCCACCGCCAGGCCCACCGAAATCAGCCACGAGCGGGCCCAGGCAATCGAGCGACCCAACAACAACACCAACTCCGGAGACTCCGGCCTGACCGGCCCGTTGGCGGTGGCTGCGACCGCAGGCAGCGGTGCCGGGGTGGCATCCACGACCACGCCATTGGCATTCTCGACGACGATCTTGGCCCGTGGCGGCGGATCCTGCGAGGCCTTCTCCAATTGGTCCATCCAGTGCTTGCGCCCCACCGCGAATTCCGTCCAATAGTCAGCCATCTCACCGCCAAACACCGGGATTCGACTCATCCAGGGTGGCGCTTCGTCCGGCATTGAAAGGAACCACTTCCGCGTCGCCGCAGTCAGTTCCTTCCCGTTCTCTGCCAGGCCGAAACCAATCCACACCACCGGTCCCGCCAGCAAGACCGTCAGCGTCAGCGTCACCAAACAGGCCGCCAAGGTCCGCGAGCCGCGGAACCACAGCGTGAAACGCCGCTGCATCGGATAGAGCGAAAACGCCAGCACCGTGGCCCACATCAATGCCGATAGAAACGGCCGCAGCACCACCACGCAGCCCACCAACAGCAATAACAACGCCACCCCTCCCAAGAGAGGCTCCACTCTGCGCCTTGTCTGCAACACCGGTTTTTCCATCGCTCCGCCGCAGCCTACCCATCAATTCCGCGCTCCACCAGCACGAAGCGCGGAAATTTCTCTTTGCATTCGTCGCGGCAGACGGGGCGGACGGGGCGGACGGGGCGGACGGGGCGGACGGATCGAACGGATCGGACGGGGCGGACGGGAATTCCTGGAATAGGTGCGTGCAGCCCCGCGAGGCCTGCCCATCAAGTTAAGGACCTGACGCCTTGTACTGGTAAGTTCCTCGCGAATTTCTGTATCAACCCCGTTACAATCTCCACCCTAACTGGACATCCTGCGGTCCGACCGGACCGCAGGATGTCCAGTTAGGGACTGCTGTTGCGGGTCCCTGTCGGTAACAGGGATCACATTTCCCCAAACTTCACAGTTCCCGATCCCGGCGGAAAATGAGTTGGCACTTTTTTGGCGTTTCAGACGAATTCGTGAATCATCCGCGCATGGGTTTGCGGGTGGCAGCAGTGCCGATGCGGTGTCATGTCTTGCTCTCTTACTTGATCATTGAATGTTGGAAGTTGAATGTTGAAATCCTCGGAATAAGGAATGGTGTGCCTGCAGCTCTCCCGGTTGAGCCACAGCGGTGTGGCCAAGTCCCGGCGCTCGCTGCGGCCCAAACATCTTC
>JAPLUI010000360.1:0-2389 GCA_026397725.1 Verrucomicrobiota bacterium
CGACTGGGTTGACGGAAATCGTGGTGTCGTCAAGAATCGCGGAACTGGTGTCGAGCGAATTGCCCGGGACATCCATCAGGACGGCACCGGCATTGACTTGCAGTTGCAGACTTCCGGCACCGGTCGGCGTGACCGGCACGGTGAAGACCCCGGAGTTCAGCACGGTCTCGCTGACCGTGCCGATCGTGATGGGGGCGGTGCCCGCGTTGCCGAAGTCGGTCGCGTCAACCGTGCCGCTGTCCATGGCCTCGCTGAAGGTCACGGTGTAGGTCACCGGTTGGCCCTGGTTGACGGGTCCGCCGCTTTTCGGAACCTTTTGCCGCCGTCCATAAAATGATCAAAAATAGTCATTGACTCCCCCCCCCATGCGCCCCTACATCTTCCCCGTCCCAGCCACCATAGCTTAGTTTAGCTACACTATGGCCGAGGATCGGGGGCCGGCTCACTACTGTGGAGGGTGGGCGTGGTTCCTGCCAAGATGACCTTATAGCCGCCGGTGTTGGTTACTTTGAGCTCTTTCGGGTCGAAACCACCAGTGGCTACGTAGCGCCATTTTTCCGCGGTGCGATCCGCCTCCAGATTCAGTGTAATCCCGATGCCGCTGCTGCCGTTGGGGATATTGAAGTAAATCTCGTCGCCAGCGACCGGATCGGGAACGGCAGCCGGGTTCCAATTGCTGGCGTCGGTCCAATTATAGGTGCCGCCCACGGTATTGGTCCACGTAAAGGTGGTCTGCGCCGTCCCGGTCTCCACGATCAGCAACGCCGCCAGCGCGCTTAACAGTCGCTTGCTCTTCATGAGGGTTCTTTCCCTCGGTAATGCGGGTTGCATCGGCTCCTGGTTTGTGCCCGCGGTCAGTGGGGCGTTTAGTTGATTCATACTTACTTGCTGCTTCATAGTAATGTCCATTTCTATTCTGGGGTTCTCTATCTAGGAATTTGGTTTGGTGTGCTTGAAAGGTGGTGCGTTGGCTGGAACGGAGACAATCTGCCACCGGCCCGCGAATCCGAAAGGAATTTTTTTCTTGCAGCCGTGACCATTTTTGGGATGGTTTTCCCCGATGCGACCATTGCGTAGAATCTCGGCGACCGAGCGGGTGGCGGCCCACCTGCGGGAGGAACTTTTGCGCGGGGCCCTCTGCGATCCGCTGCCCGGGGTGCATGCGCTGACGACCGAGCTGGGTGCCAACCACAACACGGTGGAGAAGGCGTTGCGACTGCTCGAGCAGGAAGGGGTGCTGGTGGCGCAGGGGCCGGGACGGCGGAGGCGGATCGCGGTGGCCGATGGCAAAGTGGCGCGCCCGCTGCGGTTGGCGATCCTGGCCTTCGATCCACCGGCGGTGGAGCTGGCCGTGGGTTACAACGCGGATCTGCTGCACCGGCTGGACGAGGCGGGGCACACGGCCTTTTTCGCCGAAAAATGCCTGCAGGAACTGGGCATGGAGGTGGGGCGTGTCGCGCGGCTGGTGCGACGGACCGAGGCGGACGCATGGGTCGTTTTCTCCGGCTCGCGCGAGGTGCTCGAGTGGTTCGCGGCCCAGCCGGTGCCGACCTTCGCCCTGTTCGGGCGGCGGGGCGGGCTGCCGATCGCCGGGGTAGGGCCGGACCATGTTGCAGCCGAGACCGCGGCCACGCGCCGCTTGATCGAACTCGGCCATCGGCGCATCGTGCAGTTGGTGCGCCGGAACCGGCGGCTGCCGGTTCCGGGGGCGACCGAGCGTGCCATCCTTGACGAAATGGCGGCCCACGGCATTGAAACGGGCCACTACAACCTGCCGGACTGGGAAGAGACGGGCAAGGGCTTTCACGGGTGCCTGGCGGAGCTGTTCCGGGTCACCCCGCCCACCGCGCTGATCATCGACGAGGCGCCGTTCCTGGTCGCGGCCCTGCAGTTTCTCGGCAGGCGGGGCCTGCGGGTGCCGGAGGATGTTTCGCTGCTCTGCACTGATGCCGACCCGGCCTTCGCGTGGTGCGAGCCGATGATCGCCCACATCCGCTGGGACGGCCGGCCGGTGGTCCAGCGCGTCGTGCGCTGGGCGGCCAATGTGAGCCACGGCAGGGACGACCTGCGGCAGACGCTCACCAAGGCGGAGTTCGTCGAAGGCGGGACGGTCGGGCCGGTGAAGGGGTTAGGGAAATGAGTTTCAAAATAAGTGGCTGCACCGCGGCTGCGGGCAAGCGCGCGCTGCCGCCTTCTCGCATGATGACGGAATCCCGTGCCCGTTCGTCCGCCCGCATGGGCGGGGGCATGGCGCGGCGCATGGACCGGCAATGACACCTCGCCCTCAAGGGGGGAAGGTAGGGCGCGGCGGCCTCGCCGCGCCCACTTGTCCGCCCGCATGGGCGGGGGCATGGCGCGGCGCATGGACCGGCAATGACACCTCGCCCTC
>JAPLUI010000360.1:2402-4234 GCA_026397725.1 Verrucomicrobiota bacterium
CCTCGCCCTCAAGGGGGGAAGGTAGGGCGCGGCGGCCTCGCCGCGCCCACTTGTCCGCCCGCATGGGCGGGGCATGGCGCGGCGCATGGACCGTCAATGACACCTCGCCCTCAAGGGTAAAGTGGGACCAGCGAGGCCGCTGGTCCCTACCGGCCGCTGGTCCCTACCGGCCGCTGGTCCCTAACGGTTTTTCCGCTCACGGGCCGGTTACCTTGAGGCGGGCGAATTTCTTCGCGCCGAGCGGTGAGGGGAAGGTGTAGGTCACGTCGTTGCCGGTGATGGTGACGTTGCCACCGAGCGCTTCGGGCGCCCAGTCGCCTGTTAGATCGACGGAGGTTTCGACGACGAAGTCGGTGCCGTAGGCGCCGGTGTAATCGGCAGCCTTGGTCCAGGTGACGCTGAGGGTGCCGCCGGTGTTGGTCACGCCGGGCAGGGATGTGAAGCCGGTGGTGTTGGTGTTGCCGCCGAGGAAGTATTCGATGCCGTTGGGGACGCCATCGTTGTCGTGGTCGCCGTCGAGCCCTTGGGCGGTGCTGTTGGCCGTTTGCCACGAGGCGAAGCCGCCGAGAGTGAGTTCGCGCACCACGACGGCATTGATGACACCCTGGCCGCTCACCCCGATCACTTGGGTTGTGTCGCTCGCGGTGAACGTGCCGATGGCATATTGGCCGGTGCCGATGCTCGGGGAAACGGCCGGACTGCCGGCATAGGTCTCGGTCTGGCTGGTTTCGTAGCGCTTGTCCACCGACCACATTTGCACCTGATAGAGATGACCGGATGTCAGGTTGTTCAGGAAAACAGAGGCGTTTCCGGCACCATACCAGTTGCCACGCAGCAGATTGTAATAAGTTGCGGACAGAGATCCCTGGCTCCAGCTCACCGTCTGGGTGGCACCGGCACCGTCACTCTTGGTGACATTCACTCCGGCCGCGGTGAAGGCCACGCCGTTGATTGTTCCGTCAGAGCCGCCCCAGTGTTCCGCATATTGCAGTACCCCGTTGGTCGCCACGTCGGTGTCACTCGTGACGGTGGTGGCCGGCCCCCAAGCGACCGGCGGCACGAAGGTCACGGTGGCCGTCTGGGTGATGGCGAGGTTGGCATCGGTGACATCGGTGGCCGTGAACACATCCGTGCCCGCCGTGGCGGATTTGACCGTGAATGTCGCGGTTCCCGTGCCGCTGGAGATTCCCGTAACGGTGGTAATGGTCGGGCTGCCCGGTCCCGAGGTTTGGGCCAGGGTGACCGTCTTGCCTGAAACCGGATTGTTGTTGGAGTCGTTCAAGGTCGCGGTGATGGTGGAGGTGGTGGAACCATCCGCCATAACAGCAACCGGTGAGGCTGCAAGGGTTGAGGATACGGCATCCACCGGCCCTGCCGTAAAGTTCACGGCGGCCGTTTGGGTGATGGCAAGGTTGGCATCGGTGACATCGGTGGCGGCGAACACATCGGTGGCGGCGGTGGTCGAGGCCACGGTGAATGTTGCCTGCCCGTTCACATCAGAGGTGCCGGAAACCGTCGTGATGACCGGCAAACCCGGCCCCGAGGTCTGGGTCAGGGTGACCATCTTGCCCGCGACCGCATTGTGGTTGGCGTCCTGCAAGGTCACGGTGATCGTGGAGGTGGCGGTGCCGTCGGCCACGACATCGGCGGGCGAGGCGACAACCGTTGAAGTCGCCGCATCCGCCACCGCCCCCGCCAGGAAGGTCACGGTGGCGGTTTGAGTGATGGCAAGGTTGGCATCGGTGACATCGGTGGCGGCAAACGCAACGGTGCCGGCGGTGGACGAAGCCACGGTAAACGTCGCCTGCCCGTTGGCATCGGTGATGTCGGAA
>JAPLUI010000432.1 GCA_026397725.1 Verrucomicrobiota bacterium
TAGCTGAACTTGCCGGTGGCCCTGTCGAGCGGCGCGGTGATCGGGTTGACCGAGGTGCCGAGGCTCGGATCGAGACCGAAGGCGAATTCCTCCTGGTTGGTCATTCCGTCACGGTCGGGATCGGCTCCGGGCAGGGCGTTCGCGCCGGTCAGAGTCGGGTAAGTCGCGATCCAAGCCGCATATTCGGGAGGCAACACGGCCGCCAACGAGGTGCTGCCGAACACGTTGACGGCGGCGCAGCAAGCGCCCCAGTCAAAGCCCCCGCCATTTGGGTTCGGATTACTGAATCCGGCGCCTCCGTCATGTGCGATCGCCGACTCACTGGTGAAGCCTACGAAGTCCGGTTCGTTAAAGCCCGGAGATGCGGACTGATCCCCCCAATCATCGCCCTGGGTATAGCCGCCAAGAGCGTAAGAGGTATGCGGTGCGAGCACGATGACCGAGCCGAGCGGCGCATAACGGAAATCGCCGATGAGTTCACCATCGGTGCCCGCCGGAACCGTGACCGACCCGAGCAATGCGCCCGCCGCATCCCAAATGCCGACTTGGTGGGTGACATTGAAACCATTGTGGTCGCGGTCCACATATCCCAGTTTGGTCACATAGACGCTGGAGGCGCCTGTATGGATCCGGGAGCCGATGGTCCAGGTGTCATTCCGCCAACCGCCGGTGCCCCGGTTCACGAACATCGGTTGAGTGTGAGGTGGATTCACCTCCAGCGTGAAGTCCTTGCCGGTGAGGTCACCAGAACCAGCCGTCAGGCTTGCAGGGCTTGCGATGAAGCCGGCCTGGTAGGCCGTCAGCGTGTAGGTTTCATCCGGCTTGACCCGGAGGACAAACGTGCCGTCAAAGAGCGTGGTGGTCGTGAACGGCCCTCTGGTGCCGGTCGCGGTGATGAGAACACCCTCAACACCCGTCGTGCCATCCGACGTGACTTTCCCGGCGACTTCCGTTAGAGCCCACTCGGTGAAGCTGGCCGCGATCGAGCCATCGGCGGTGACATTGGTCATCGTGTAGGTCTGCGCATTGGGACCCGCGACCACCTCGGTTGCGTTAGCCAGCACGCTGGCCACGTCAAAATACGGGGCCGGGGTGATGGTGAAAGCCTGGTTGGCATTTTGCGGCACGGCCACCGGGCCGGCTGGACTGATGGAGCCGCCCGTTCCGGCGCTCGCGTTGACCGTGTACATCGCCGCAGTGCCGAATTTGGCAGTCAGGCTGGACTCCAACGCGGTTCGCTTGGTGTCACCAAGCGCGACTTTATAGACATACACATCGCCGATATTGCCGTTGAAGACCGGCCAGCCGTCGTAGGCATTGCAGCCGACGGCGGATGCGTTGAGATTGCCTTGATTCAGAACACTCATGTCCGCAGTACCGGTGTTGTTCATGATCTCGGTGCCGTTGGCCCAAACTTTGTAGTTCCCATTGGGCTGCACCACCAGACTCAAGACGGTGATCTGACCGCTGGGAATGGATGCACCTGAGACATCAAGGCTGCCTTTGCGCCGCACGCACACGCGGCCATCCCAGTTGCGGATGCCGATCACCATTTGATCA
>JAPLUI010000178.1 GCA_026397725.1 Verrucomicrobiota bacterium
AAACATGCGCGTGCGCGCGTGCGAGTCAAGAATTATTTATTGCGCACATGAAATATATTTCGAACCGGCAGAATCGTTGGAAAATCAACGGATTCCGAATTCAGCGGCCTCCGGCCGCGGGGCCTATGTCCAGAGATCTGTGCGCATTGGAAATCGCTTGTTGGTTAGGGCCGGATACGGGCGGCAAGGCGGATTTTTGGTTCATCCAAACTCTCGGGAACGAGTGGATGCTGACCCAGCGGCGGACCCGTGGCAAGCTGGAAATCGGGAAAATGTCGGCGGGCTTCATCATCTCATCATCTCGCCGTGCTCATGTTCTTCTTGACTGACGCCGCGGCTTGGCATTCTGATGCGCCTTCGTCTGGAATTCCGGTTTTCCGGCACTAGAGTTCAGCTATCAACAAGATGACATCCAAAGAACGCATGCTGCGGGCGCTGGCCCGCGAGAAACCCGACCGTCTGCCCGTCACGGTTCACCAGTGGCAACCGTATCATCTCGATACCTACCTTGGCGGCATCGATGCCCTCGCCGCCTGCCAGACCTGCGGGCTGGACGCCTCGATCCAATACTTCGAGGCCATGGGACAGTTCTGGATTCCCAACGCGGAAAAGTTCCTCGTCTCCACCCCCGAGTGGCGCGAGGAGATCGAGATCGTCAAGGACCATCCGGACGACAAGCTCCTCAACCACACCATCACCACCCCCGGCGGCCGGCTCACCTACAAGACCGGCGGCAATCGCACCACCACCTGGATCACCGAATATCTCATCAAGCGGCATGAGGACGTCGAGCTGATCGAGCGATACATGCCGGTGGCGAAGTTGAGCAAACCCGCCATCGCCAAAGAGTATGACCGCATCGGCGACGATGGCATCCTGCGCGGGTTCGTGTGGGGCGATCAGGCCGGTTGCTGGCAGCATGCCTGTTGTCTCATGTCCGAAGAGGAGTTGATCCTGGAGTGCATCGACCATCCCGACTGGGTGCATCGCCTGCTGCACGCGCTGCTGGAGCGCAAGTTGCGGTTCATCGGGGAGTCACTCACCGGCGCCAAGTTTGACCTCATCGAAACCGGCGGCGGCGCGGGCAGCGACACGGTGATTTCGCCGACGCTGCATCGCGAGTTCTGCCTCCCCTATGACCGGCGGATTCACGACGCGCTGCATGCCTTGGGACACCGTGCCACCTATCACACCTGCGGCGGCATGATGCACATTCTGGACCTCGTCGTCGCGAATCACACCGACGCCTCCGAGACGCTGGCCCCGCCCGGAGTGGGCGGCAACATCACGGCTCCGGAACAGGTTCGCGCCGTCTTCGGCGGCAAGGTCGCGATGATCGGCGGCATGGACCAGTTCAACATCCTGACCAACGGCACCAAGGAGCAAATCCGCGCGGAAACGCAGCGCCTCTTTGCCGGCTTCGGGATGCACGGCGGCTATCTCTGCTCGGCCTCCGATCATTTCTTCGAGACCCCGGTGGACAACCTCAAGGCATTCGCGGCCGCTGCCCGGGAATGCCTATACTAACATTCTGACAATCACCAACCATCTATCATGAACACGGGAATGAGTGCTTGGGACTGGGCCATCATCGCCGGCTATATGCTGGCCGTGGTTGGCATCGGCGTGCTGGCGGGCTTGGTGCGCAACAAGGGCGGCGCGGGCGCACACTATTTTCTGGCGGACAATTCGTTGAAGTGGCCGGTCATCGGACTGGCGATGTTTGCGGCCAACATCTCCACCGTCCATCTCGTCAGCCTCGCGCAATCGGCTTACACCTCCGGCCTGCTCTATGGCAACTTCGAGTGGATGGCGGGCTTCACGCTGATCCTGCTGTCCCTGTTTTTCGCGCCTCTGTACCTGCGGACGCGGGTGCCCACGTTGCCGGACTATCTGGAGCGCCGCTACAACCGGAACTGCCGCGACGCGCTCTCGATCGTCTCGCTGTTCTCGGCCATCGTCATTCACATCGGGGTGGCGCTCTTCACGGCGGCCACGGTGTTGTGTTTTATCTTCGACATCCACGGCGACGTGACGATCCTGGGGCTCTCGCCGATGATGTTCTTCATAGTCGCGCTGGGCGTGCTGACCGGCATCTACACCGTGATCGGCGGTTTGCTGGCGGTGGTGTGGACGGAAAGCGTGCAGACGGTCCTGCTGTTGGTCGGTGCCATCAGCATCACGGTGGTTGGCTACCATGCCGTCGGCGGGTGGGCCGCCTTGTCACAAACCTTGGCCAACCACCCGCATCCGCTGGCCGGCAGCGAGGAGGCGCTCAAGGCCAAAGTGGAGTTATCCTCCGCGTCCTTCCTGCACATGTTTCACCCCGGCGGCGATAAGACGGTCATGGGCAACGTGCCCTGGTATTCGATTCTGCTAGGCTATCCCATCATCGGCATCTGGTACTGGTGCTGCGACCAAACCATCGTGCAGCGGGTGCTCGCGGCGAAGGATGAAAGGCACGCCCGCCTTGGCCCGCTGTTCTGCGCGTTCATCAAGATCCTGCCGGTGTTCTTCTTCGTGCTGCCCGGCGTCATCTGCGTGGCGCTGGTCCAACAGGGGTATTTCGGCAATGGCGTGGGGCCGCTGGCTTCGGTGGACACCTATCCGTTCATGATCACCCACTTGCTACCCATGGGACTCAAGGGACTGGTGGTGGCGGCGATGCTCGCGGCGGCCATGCAGACCTGCTCCGCCGCGCTCAATTCCTCGGCCACCTTGTTTTCCTATGACATCTGGAAACGCTGGCGGCCGGCAACCTCCGACCAGCAGTTGGTTAAAATCGGCCGCTGGACCACCGGGATCGCGACGCTGCTGGCCATCGTCCTGTCGCCGATCTTCGGCCACTACGGCACGATTATTCAGGGCTTGAACACGCTGATTTGCTATGTCGCGCCGCCGATCACCTGCGTGTTCCTGATCGGCGTGTTTTGGCAGCGTGCGGGTGGGCGGGCCGCGTTTGTGACCATGATTTCCGGCGCGGCGATGGGCGTCATCTGTTTCGTGGCGGATTTCTTCAAGGACCTCATCTCCGGGAAGACCGGCTTCCTGCCACCCGACTCGGCGCTGACCTCAGCCTTCGATTGGTTTGCCCGCGGCGTGCTCAGCGACTTCATGCTCACCTCGTTCGGCATGTTCTGCATCTGCGTGGTGATCCAGATTGTCGCCTCCCTGCGGATGCCCGAAGCCCTGAAGGAGGAGGCGCGGCTGCTGGTGTGGGAAAACTGGCGCGAACCGCTGCGCGGAACTGCCCTCGGGCACGGCATGGGCAACTACCGCGTCCTCACCGTCATGGTGTTGCTCACGTTCATCGCCCTCTACGCCATTTTCCGTTAGGCCCGGAAGCCGATTCCCGGTTCCTCCCCGCAGCCAGCCCAATCCTGTCCGGTCCCCACCCATTGACATCCTGTCCCAATCTGCTCGTGGCGGTGCCGCCGTTGCCGGCCGGCGGATGGTCCGACGGCGAGTTGCAGCAACGGCTGAGGTGTCTCGACAGCGAATCCGTGGTTAGCAATCCTTGCTCTTCAGCATGGGCGATTCCTTGTTGGATCTTGAAACCCTGCCAAGGATTACTGTCCTACAAAAAGGCCCTTTGCAAGGGCGGTCCGCATCTGGTAGCGGATGGGCATGCGCTACGCGATAGGACTTGATTACGGCACCAACTCGGCGCGGGCATTGGTGGTGGATTGTGCGGACGGGCGGGAGCTTGGCAGTGCGGTGGTGGACTATCCATCAGGACACCAGGGGGTGATGTTGGATGCGACGGACCATCATTTGGCGCGGCAGAATCCGGCGGATTACCTGCGGGTGCTGGAAGAGGCGACGCGGGGTGCCTTGGCGGCGGCCCAGGCGGCGGCGGCAAAATTTTCAAGCGTGCAGGTGATCGGGATCGGGATGGACGGTACGGGCTCCAGCCCGCTGCCGGTGACGTCGAACAACATTCCCCTGATGACCGATCCGCGCTTTGCCAACAACCCGAACGCGCAATGCTGGCTGTGGAAAGACCACACCGGCATTCCCGAGGCCGCGGCCATTACCGAGACCGCTCGCAAGCTCCGCCCGCAGTACCTCGCGAAAATCGGTGGCACCTATTCGTCGGAGTGGTTTTGGGCGAAGGTCTGGCACTGCCTCAAGGTGGATTCCGCAGTGTTTGACGCGGCGTTTTCGTGGGTTGAACTGGCGGATTTCATTCCCGCCGTGCTCGCCGGAGTGACCGACCCGCGGCAAATCCAGCGCGGCGTGTGCATGGCCGGCCACAAGGCTCTCTACGCCGACGACTGGGGCGGCCTGCCGGACAAGGAATTCCTCAGCGCCCTTGACCCCAAGCTTGCCGACCTGCGCGACCGTCTTTACGACCAGGCTCACGATGCCTCGGTGAGCGCCGGCAGGCTGTGCCCGGAGTGGGCCGCCAAACTCGGCCTGCCGGTGGGCATTCCGATCGCCATCGGCGAAATGGACGTCCATTACGGCGCGATCGGCTGCGGCGTCGCTGCCGGCACGCTCGTCAAGGTCATCGGCACTTCCACCTGCGATTGTGCGGTGGTTTCCGCCGACCAGACCGTGGCCGACATTCCCGGTATCTGCGGTATCGTCAAAGGCGCGATTCTGCCGGGCTACTTCGGCGTGGAAGCCGGCCAATCCGCAGTGGGCGACATCTTCAAGTGGTTCGTCGAAGGCGTGCTGGAGGACGCTTCGGCGCATGGCAAACTCACCGCCGCGGCCGCCGCCTTCAAACCCGGCCAGTCGGGACTGCTCGCGCTCGACTGGAACAACGGCAACCGCACCATCCTCGTCGATCAGCGGCTCACCGGCCTGTTGTTAGGTCAGACGCTCTACACGAGCCCGGCGGAAATCTATCGTGCCCTGATCGAAGCCACCGCCTTCGGTGCCCGTGCCATCGTGGAGCGCATCCGCGAATACGGAGTGCCCGTCGAGCGCATCGTGTGTTCCGGCGGGATCGCCGAGAAGAACCCGCTGCTGATGCAGGTTTACGCCGATGTGACCGGCTGCGAGATGCGCCTGTCCCGCTCGTCGCAAGCCTGCGCGCTCGGGTCCGCCATCGGGGCCGCCGTGGTCGCCGGGGCGCATCCGGATTTCAAGACCGCCCAGGCAGCGATGACCGGCCTGAAGGACACCACCTACACTCCGATCCCGGAAAACCAAGTCATCTACCACCAACTCTACGCGCTCTACCGTGAGCTGCACGATGCCTTCGGCGGGGTTTGTACGAGCGCCGATCTCGGCCACGTCATGAAGGACCTGCTCGCGCTCAAGGCCACCCAATCCCGCTAACCAAGTCACCCCCACCCCATGTCTAACATCAACACCTTCGAGTCTCTCGAAATCTGGTTGGTCACCGGTTCCCAGCATCTCTATGGCCCTGCCGCCCTCGCCCAGGTGGACGAGCATGCCAAGGCAGTCGTCGCCTTCCTGAATGCTTCCGGCGCCCTGCCGCACCAGGTCGTTTTCAAACCGGTCCTGAAGTCGTCGGCGGAAATCACCGCCTTCGCCATCGCCGCCAACTCCGCCCCTAACTGCATCGGCATCATCGCCTGGATGCACACGTTTTCCCCGGCGAAGATGTGGATCGAGGGCCTGCAGATTTTGCGCCTGCCGCTGGCCGATCTGCACACGCAGTTCAACCGCGACATTCCGTGGGATTCCATCGACATGGATTTCATGAACCTGAACCAGACCGCGCACGGCGGCCGCGAGTTCGGTCATATCGGCGCCCGGCTGCGGTTGCCGCGCAAGGCCGTCGTCGGCCACTGGCAGGATGCCGAGGTGCATGAGCGGCTCGCCGCCTGGGCGCGTGCCGCCCGTGCTTGGCACGCCTCCCGTCGGCTCAAGGTCGCCCGCATCGGTGACAACATGCGCCACGTCGCCGTCACGGAGGGCGACAAGGTTTCCGCGCAGATCCGTTTCGGCTGGGAAGTGAACACCTTCGGGGTCGGCGATCTCGTCGCCATGATCAAGGCCGTGCCGGCCGACAAGATCGACGCCCTGTGCGCCGAATATGAAGTCGGCTATGCCGTGGTACCCGAGTTGCGGCAGGGGGCGGCCCGCCACGAGTCGCTGCGTGACTCCGCCGCCATCGAACTCGGCCTCCGCACGCTGCTGGAAGAAGGCGGCTTCACCGCCTTCACCACCACCTTTGAAGATCTCCATGGCATGAGGCAACTGCCGGGGCTCGCGGTGCAGCGCCTGATGGCGGACGGTTACGGCTTCGCCGGCGAAGGCGATTGGAAAACCGCCGCACTCGTCCGCATCATGAAGGTGATGGCCCACGGCCTCAACGGCGGCACCTCCTTCATGGAGGACTATACCTATCATCTTGATCCCGCCAACCCGCTCGTCCTTGGCGCACACATGTTGGAGATCTGCCCGTCGCTTTCCGCCGCCAAGCCCCAGATCGAAATCCATCCGCTCGGCATCGGCGGCAAGGATGATCCATGCCGCATGGTCTTCGACTGCCCGGCGGGTAATGCCGTCAATGTCTCCATCATCGACTTGGGCAACCGCTTCCGTTGCCTGGTCAATGAGGTCGCGTGTGTGGCCCCGGCGCAGGCCCTGCCGAAGCTCCCGGTCGCCCGCGTGCTCTGGCAGCCGCTGCCGGATCTCAAGACCGCCACCGCCGCTTGGATTTACGCGGGTGGGGCGCACCACACGGTGCTTTCCTACGCGCTCACCAGCGAACACCTGGAGGACTTTGCGGAAATGGCACGCATCGAACTCAGTGTGATCGATGCGGCAACACGGCTCCGCTCGTACCAGACGGAATTGCGCCAAGCCGATCTCTACTTCCACCTCGCCCATGGCCTCCAAGGTTGAGCCCTGTCCCCTGCCCCCTGTCTCCTGTCTCCTGTCTCCCATGCCCTACACCGCGCTCAAGGAAGCATGCCTCGCGGCAAACCTCGACCTGCCCAAGACCGGCTTGGTCGATCTAACCTTCGGCAATGTCTCGGTGGCCGATCCCGCGAGGCGCGTGTTCGCCATCAAGCCCAGCGGCGTGAGTTATGCGGAACTCCGCAGCTCCCATATCGTGGTGCTGGATTATGAGGGCAACCAGATCGAGGGCGAGTTGCGGCCGTCATCGGACACGCCGACCCACCGGCATCTCTATCTGAACTTCGCGGGCCTCGGTGCGGTCGTTCACACCCACTCGCGGAGTGCGGTCGCCTTCGCCCAGGCCGGCCGCGAGCTGCCATGCCTCGGCACCACGCACTGCGATTATTTCAAGGGTCCGGTCCCGCTCACCCGGGCCATGACTGCGGCAGAGGTGGCACGCGAATACGAATGGGAAACCGGCAAGGTGATCGTCGAGCGCTTCGCCGACCTCAACCCGCTGGAGGTGCCAGCCGTGCTGGTGCGCAATCACGGGCCCTTCACCTGGGGCGCGTCCGCAGCCAAGGCCGTGGAAACCGCGCTCGCCCTGGAAATCATCGCGGACATGGCCATCAAATCGCTCGCCCTCAATCCGGCCGCGCCGCCCGCGCCGGAGCACCTCCTCGCCAAACATTTCTGCCGCAAACACGGACCCGGCGCCTACTACGGACAATCAGCCTGAACCTTCTCCAAAACCCCCAACCACAACAAGCAAACATGCAACCATATATACCAACCGCGCTGCTGGCCGCTGTGCAGAGCCACATGGCTCCGCTCGACTGGCTGATGATCGCCCTCTACTTTGGCGTCCTGTTGGGCGTCGCCTCATGGGTGGTGCGCAAGAACAAGGATACCACAGCCGATTATTTCCTCGCCGGACGCAATCTCGGCTGGTGGGTCATCGGGGCCTCGATCTTCGCCTCCAACATCGGCTCCGAACACATCGTCGGGCTCGCCGGTTCCGGCGCGAAGGACGGCGTGGCGCTGGCCCACTATGAACTTCACGCCTGGTGCCTGCTGGTGCTGGCGTGGGTCTTCGTGCCCTTCTACATGCGCTCCCAGGTGTTCACGATGCCCGAGTTCCTCGAACGCCGCTTCTCGGTGGGTTCCCGCTATGTGCTTTCCATCGTTTCCATCGTCACCTTCATTCTCTCCAAGATCGCGGTCGGCATTTTCGCCGGCGGCATCGTCTTCGCCACCCTGCTGCCGGAAATGAGTATCTCGTTCGGAACTCCCAAACCGTTCTCCTCTGACCAGATCCAGGAACCTGACACCATGATCAAGAGCATGCAGGAAGGATCCACTCCGCTCGCAACTGCCATCTGGTCGCGATTTTCCGAGGATTCGCGGCAGGCCTTGGCCGCTGGTCAAGCGTCCTCTGATCAACAAAAGACAGTTTTGGCAGCGGAACTGAACCGGATTTTGAAAAGTGAGGATCTGCAAAAGATCGAAATCGGCGCCACTCCCCTGCGAGCCACGACACTGAAGGCACTGCACGGTGAACCCGCTCGCACGGAGTACGTCAACCGGCTGTTACTCGAAGATGCCTTCCCAAAACAGGTAGCCAAGGCCATTCATGAGATCGACAGCTTCTGGATTGGTTCCATCGCGGTGATTCTTCTGACGGGCTTGTACACAGTGGTCGGCGGCATGCGTGCGGTGGCTTACAATGACGCGGTGCAGGTGGTGGTCTTGATCGGCGGTTCCGCCGTGCTGACCTTCTACGGCCTGCACAAGCTGGGCGGCTGGGGCGAGTTGCGGCAGGTCTGCGGCTCGGACATGTTCAACCTGTGGAAGCCGTTGGTGCCGGTGGGCCAGACCGCCTCGTGGGCACCGATCAAGGAATTCAACGCATCCGGTGCCATCATCAAGCAGGCGTGGTATTTCAACAACAACTTCCCCTGGCTGGGGATGGCCATCTGCGCGCCGGTGATCGGCCTGTGGTATTGGTGTACCGACCAGTACATCGTCCAACGCGCCCTCGGTGCCCCGAATCAGAAGGTCGCCCGCGAAGGCAGCATTTTTGCCGCGTTCCTCAAGCTGTTCCCGGTGTACCTCTTCATCATTCCCGGCCTGATCTGCTACGCGCTGGTCAAGAAAAACATGATCCCGGAAATGACTGCGGCGTTCACCGAAAAGGGCTCGCAAGGGGCCTTCCCGATGATGGTCCAATATCTCCTTCCGGCCGGGCTTCGCGGCATTGTCGTCGCCGGGTTGCTTTCCGCGCTGATGGGTTCGCTCGCGGGCGTGTTCAACGCCTGCTCCACCCTCTTCACGGTGGACATCTATGAAAAACTCCGGCCCAAGGCCAGTCAGTCCGAACTGGTCCGGATGGGCCGTCTCGCCACCGTGGTGATGGTCGTCATCGCCCTGATGTGGATCCCGGTGGTCAAGAATGCCAAAGGCCTGTATGAATATCTCCAGTCGGTGCAGGGCTATCTCGCCCCGCCGATCTTCGTGGTCTTCTTCTTCGGCGTGTTCTGGAAACGACTCAACAAACAAGGCTGCTTCTGGGCCATGGTGGTCGGTTTCATCGTCGGCATCTTCCGCATGGCGGTGGACACGCCGGTCACGCTCGGACTGTTCAAGGAATATGAGCACGGCTCGTTCCTGTGGATCATCAACAACATCAACTTCCAGTATTTCAGCATCCTCATCACGGTCGTCTCGGCGGTGGTGATGGTGGGGGTCAGCTACATGACCGCCGAGCCCAACCAACCGCAAATCCAGGGTCTGACCTTCGCCACCGCCACCGCGGACGACAAGGCCCTCACCCGCGCAAGCTGGAACTGGTTGGATGTGCTCGGCTCGGTGGTGATCATGATCTTCATCATCGGGGCCTATCTCTACTTCACGGGCTGAGACCGCACCCGCGCTCGGCAGAAGCCGTGCTGCCACGGCCCGTCATGCAAACTCGTGACGGGCCGTTTGCTTGCGTGCTGATCATGGCGGGCTCCTGGCATGGCGATCTGGCAAATGAGTCCGCCGAGCGGCAGTGAGACGTCGCTTATGTTTGGCAACCGATGGCTCCGGGTAGCATGCCCGGGCCACCGTGGCGCGGATCGGCCCGCCGCCTGCCTTGCTTCCTTTCTTTCCGTGCGTGCTTCGACCCAACGAACCATATGGGGTGCCAGTGCCCGCTTGACAACGCCGACAATCCGGCGTATCACCACTCCCGACCATGAAAATGCACTCCTATACCCGTCGTCACTTCGTTAAAAGTTCGGTCCTCTCCGTTGCGGCAGTGGCCGCCACTCGAGCGCTGGCCGCCCCCGCCGGGGCCCGCAGCATCCCGATTTCGGTGCAACTTTACTCGGTGCGCGACGCCTGCGCGAAGGACTTCGATGCCGCCCTCGCGGCAGTGGCCAAGATGGGTTGCGCCGGAGTCGAGTTCGCCGGTTATCACAGCTACGGTGGCAAGCCGAAGGAATTGCGGGCGAAACTCGACGCACTCGGCTTGAAGGCCGCGGCCACCCACATCGGGACCGGCACGCTCCGCGGCGACGCCTTGCAGCAGACCATCGAGTTCCACCAACAAATCGGCTGCAAGTATTTGATCGTACCGGGTGACGGTGCCTTCACCGACCCGGAGAAAAGCAAGGATCTCGCGGAGTTCTTCAACACCACGGCGGCCAAACTCAAGCCACACGGCATGGCCTGCGGCTATCACAACCACACCGGCGAGTTTGCCAAGATCGGCGACTCCAACCACTGGGAATTGTTCGCCTCGCGCACCGCCAAGGACGTGGTCCTGCAGGTCGATTGCGGCTGGGCGGCCGACGCCGGCCAGGATTGTGCCGACCTGATGAAACGTCACCCCGGACGGATGAAGGTGGTCCACATCAAGCCCACCGTGATCAAGGGCGAGCCCGGCAAAAAGGCGATTTTCGGCCAGGACTCGGTGAACTGGGGACCCATCCTAACCGCCTGCCGCGACGTGGGCGGCACCGAGTGGCTCACCCTCGAACAGGAAGCCTATCCCGACGGCAAGTCGCCTATGGAATGCACCGAGCTGTCGCTGACGGCGCTTAAGAAGAGCCTGTGAAGGTGGCTCCGACCTGCGGCGGCGTGGGTAGTCGCCGCCCAGGCGCGACAAGGAAGCGGTGCGCTGTGACCGTCGCTGTCGCTGCCTTGCGCATCTTTTTCGCACGACGCTCACGACGCTCACAGGGTGCCGCTTAAACAGAGTGTCAGATAATCGATTTACGAACCCGGTGCGTGCGGGGATGGTGGAGGATCCGACGGACTACCGGTGGAGCAGCTTCGGCGAGGCGATGGGCGGCGGAACGAAAGGCGACGGCAAAGAAGGCGCGGGCAGGTTTGGTGCGGGCGCTCATGGCACACCAGGGCTACGCTGCGGATGCGCGTCACTGGACGGGCGGAGGAGCCATCATTCCCGGTGGGTGGGGCGGATGGATTTCTTCATTTTGCCTGAAGTGGCTTGCGAAGTGCCGGACGCGGTCTTGACGGGCGTGGCTTTGGGGGCTCCACCTTTGTTTGCAACGGGGGGAGGGGCTTGCTCGACCGGCGGCAGGCCGGTGGGGCCGTCGGCGAAGCCGCGGGTGTCTTTGGAGACTTTGTAGCGCTCGTCCATGGCGGATTGGACGGAATCGAGCGAGTTGCGATTGCGGATGATGGAGGGCTGGAGGAAGACGAGGAGTTCCGCCCGCTCGTTTTTCTTGGTGGTGTTCCCGAAGAGCCTGCCGAGGTAGGGGATGCTGCTGAGGAGCGGGATGCCGCTGACACTGTCGCTGTTCCGGGCGGTGATCAAGCCGCCAAGGACGATGGTTTCGTTGTTGGGGATGGTGACGGTGGTGAGGATTTCGCGGGTGGTGATTTTCGGGACGGTGAGATCGCCGCCGTTGGCCGCTCCCTTGATGGTTTGCTCACCATTCACTTCGTCGTTGAGCAGCGAGATTTGCAGGGTGATTTCGTTTTCGGAGTTGATCAGGGGGATGACTTCGAGTTTGAGGACGACGTCCTGATATTGGATCTGCGTGCTGGCGGTGCCGGTGCCGTAGCTGTTGCTGCCGGTGGGGATGGCGACGCGTTCGCCGCTGGAGATGACGCCTTTCTGGTTGTTGGCGGTGAAAATGCTGGGCCGGGCGAGGACGGTGAAGTTGCCCTTATCCTGCAGCGCCTTCAGGAAGATGCTTAGATCGCCAGTCTTCCCATAGAGCCGGAGGCCGGAGGCTGCGATGTCGCTCAGGCTCAATTCGGGGAACGCATTGGTCGCCGCGGCTGCGGCTCCGGTTCCGGTACCCGGCGTGAAGGCAGGGACTCCGCCGCCGCCGCCGCCTCGCAAGTCGCCGCCATTGAACAGATAGCCTACCCCGAATTGCTTGTTGTCATTGAGCGAGAGCTGGCCGATGACGGTGGAGATCATGACCTGGTCGGCCTTGACATCGACCTGATCGAGGAGGCGTTCGATGATTTCGAGGCCGGAGGGCGGGCCTTGGACGATAACGGAGTTGGTGATGTTGTCGGCGACGAGTAGGGTGCGTCCGACCAAGCGGGACTCTGGGGCGGTGGAGGTTTGGGGGCTGCTCAGGGAGGAGCCACCACCGATGCCGCCGGACATCCCGCCGCCGCCGCCGCCGAAGGAGCCGCCGCCACTGCCGAAGGAACTATTGCCACTGCCAAAGGAATTGTTGAGGCCCGAGGAGGAGGTGCGGCCGGAGCTGGTGCCGCGGGTGGTGGCGGAGTTGGTGCCGGAATTGGTGCGGGTGTTGTTGCGAGAAGCGCCGCCTGCTGCGCCGCCGGTGGCACCGCCGCTGCTGGCACCAGTAGCGTCGCTGGTGAAGGCGCGGTTGAGGGCGTTTTCAGCGATGGGGAGGAAGTCGGAGACGGTCAGGAATTTGAGCTTGCGGCGGAGAAAGGTTTTCTCGCTGGTTTCGATGTCGAACTCGCGGATGAGGCCCTCGACGAAGAGGAGATCGACCGGGCGGCCCATGGCGAAGACGCGGTTGGTGCGGGGTTCGGGGATGATTTGAACAGGGGTATCGGTGCTGGTGGCGGCACCGCCCGCAAGGGCCATGTTTTGGGGAGGGGCACCGGGAGCGGCGGGAACTGCGGGTGCGCCGGCCCGCTGGACGGCTGCGGTTTTCTGAGCTTGCTGCTGGGTGTTGAGCAGCTCGTTGAGGGTGGCGGCGAGTTCGGTGACGTCGGCGTACTTGACCAGGATGAAGCGGGTGCCGGTGATATCGGAGGGTTTGTCGATTTCCTCCTTGAGTTTGATGAGCCTGCGGATGAGGGAGGTGTTTTCGGTGATGACGACGGAACCGTTGAGCGGGGCGATGGAACCGTAGGTGCCGAACTGGCCGATGATCTGGGTGAAGGCCTGGGCGGCGGTTTCGGGTTTGAGGTGTTTGAAGGTCATGACGTAGGAAATGACGGCGTCGCCTTCGGGCAGCGGATCGTTCTCGTTGTAAACCCCGTAACCCTGCCCGGGGAGCCGGGTGGAGACGGTCAGAAAATCCAGATTGGGGTCTTTTTCATCGGGCATGAAGACGAAGTTCTCGATCCCTGCGGCCTTGATGAGGAGTTCCGCCGCCAGGGCATAGGTGAGCGGATCCTCCGGACTGGCGTCTTGGAGGAAGGAGAACTCGGCGGCGGCGGCGGCGGCGGAGACGATCACGCGGCGGCCGGTGTATTTCCGATAAAGGGCGGCCAGCTCGGCACCGTTGAGCGTGGGCTTCTCGATGGGTTCGATGATTTTGTTGTCCCCAAGCGGGATGTTAGGGTCACGGGGGGGGGATGCGGCGGCGGCGCGTGCGGGGGCACCGGCAGGGGCGGCGGGGGCGGCTCCGGGGATGGCGACACCGGGTGGAGTCTTGGCGGGAGTTGCAGGGATGCCGCGGGGGAGGGTGCCACCGGGTGGCACCTTGGCAGGGGTCGTAGGGACGCCGCGAGGGGTGGTGCCACCGGGTGGCACCTTGGCGGGGGTGGTAGGGACGCCGCGGGGGATGGTGCCGGGTGGGGTGCCGGGGACGGTGCCGGGGATGGTGCCGGGTGGGGTGCCGGGGACGGTGCCGGGGACGGTGCCGGGTGGGGTGCCGGGGACGGCTGCGGGCGTGCCCCCGGGGACGGTGACTCCGGGCGGGACAGTGGCAGGAACAGGAGGGGCGTTTGGGTCGAGAGGAGGGGCATTGGGGTCGGGGGCCTCGGTGGCTGCCGGCTCAGGAGTTTCGGAAGGAGTGGGTTCCTGTGCGGCGGTGAGGGCAAAACTCAAGACCACGAGTGCAAGATAGCGGAAGAGGGGCATTGGGGAGATTGAACTTGAAATTTGAGATTCGAGCGGGCGTTAGCGGCGGGTGGGGCGCTGGCGCGTGGATGAGCTGCTACCGCGGCCAGAGCTGGTGCTGGGGGCGGTTCCCGCCGGTTGGGCACCCGGGGTGGGCGGGGGCACGACGCGAGAGCGCGTGCGTGTTCCGCCGGGTTGACCTGTTTGACCTGGCTGGCCTGGCTGGCCTGGACGGGCCTGTGGAGCTGGCTGACCTGGGATCTGAGGGCGTCCGGGGATTTGCGGTTGGCCGGGGATCTGAGGTTGGCCGGGGATTTGCGGTTGGCCGGGTGGATGTTGACTTGGTTTTTTGGCGGGGGGCTTGGGAGTGCTGAGTTTTTCGTCGTAGGCGACGGTGCCGGTGACGGAGCCTTTGGCGAGGGTGACGATGGTGCCGAGGGGGATGTCGGGATTCCGTTCCACCTTGATGAACCTGTATTCGGAAGCGGTCGGCCGGTCGGTATCAATCGAGGTGATGTCCGTCGGATCCTTTTTATTCATGAGGGTGATGAGATAGCCACCGGCGATGGGCGCGATGCCTTTGAGTGCCAGGCCGTCGAAGGGGTTTTCCACCGGGCCTTCCGCCGGAGGTGGGGGCTTGGTGGTGAAAGGGGAGCTGGTCCACAACGGGTTGTAGCGGGAGAGCGGAGCTTTTCTGGGCAATTCCGCCGCGCCGAGGCCGGTGATGACGAGGAAAAAGAGCAGGCTGGAACGGATCTGGGAGTTCATGGTGTCAGATGGTTAGGAAGTGAAGGAGAGGACAAGGTCATGGGTCATGGGTCATGGGTTGAAGAGGTAATGCGTTGCACTCGTGGCACATCACTCATCACTCGTGACTTTCGGATTTGAACGTTCGGGTTTTCAGGAAGCGGGTGAAATCGGGACGAACCATTGTTCGACAGTGGCGGTGCAGTCGATCTTGGTATCGTCCTCCTTGTTTGGGGAAAGGCGGATGTAGGTGACGCAGCGGAGATTGTCCGGGGAATTGAGGTGGTCGAACCAGCGATAGAGGGATTCCTCGGAGCCCAGCACGGTGAGCTGGACTTTGACGCGGTGGAAGTGGAGTCCGGGTTTTTGCTCGGTGGGAAGGAGTTTTTGGGACTTGAGGGTGAGGCCGACGGCGGCAACTTCTTTTTCTGCCAGGGCTTGGAGGGCGGTTTGGACCGGTTGGTAGTCGGTGGGTTGGGGTTCGACTTTGGCGAGCCAAGCCATTTGAGGTTCGACCTCTTCGCGGCTGGTGCTGATCATTTGGGCGGTTTGGAGCTGGGTGACGGCCTGGGCGTGCTGGCTGCGGATGGCGAGTTGTTTGGTGGCGAAGAATTTGAAGCCCAGGAGGTTGAGCACCAGGAACCCCCCGAGGGCAAAGAAGATGAGGAGTTTTTTTTCGCGGGGGGACATGGGGAAGGAAGGGGAGCGGGGAGTTGCGGGGTGCCAATCAGGTAAATGCCGTGGCCGGGTGGAATTGTCGGTGTCGGATGAAATGGTTGAAGTCAGTTTTTCGGAGGCGCGGCGCTGTAAACGAAATCCCAGCCGCGGGTGCTTTGGTTGGGTGCCGGAGTTTGCCAGACGAGGCCGACGAGGTCATTGCTTTTGCTCAGCGCCAGGCTGAATCCGTTGACGGCGGCGGGTTGCTGGGCCTCACCGGTGAGGTTGATTTCGGTGGCGGTGATTTCGGCGGACTTGAGGCGCAGGGCACCGTTGGGGGGGATGCAACGGGAGATGCGATAGAGGATATCGACGGGTGAATGGTTGAGATCGACGGCGTGGGTGAGTTCTTCCCATTTGGCGAGATGGAGCTTGTAGGTTTCGGCGTCCGGGGCGGCGGCCTGGGCCTTTTGGCGGAGGATTGTGGTGTCGTTACTGACTTTCCAGAGGTTGTAGCCGAACCAGCCGAGGAGGCCGAGGTAGGTGATGGTGACTGCGGCGATGGAGAGGATGGTATTGCGGCGGCGCAAGGCGGCACGCCGGGCGGAGCGGACGTCGGCAGGCAGGAGTTTGCTGCGGGGTTCCGGCAGGACCGGTGCGGGCCGCGGGGAAATCTCCACACTAGCATTGAAGGCTCCGGCGAGGGCTCCGGCCGAGGGGTCTTCGGCTTGGGTCCAGAGCACCACATGGGTGGGGGTGAGATCGATGTCCTGCAGCGACAACTGGATGATGGCGAGGCGAATTTCCCGGACCAGGGAATCATCCGGCAGGCCGGAAGAAACCGAAGTGGCCTGACAATAGACGGTTTTCCCCTGATGGGAAAGGGAGAAGACCCAGCGTCCGAATTCCTTCCACACCGCGAGGCAGTCGCCAAACACCGGGAAGGCGCGGGCTGAGATGTCGAATTCCTTGGGCCCACGGGTCGGCAAATCGCCATCGGCGGGAGGCCGCAGATGGACGGAGAACAGGGCGGTGGTATCGCCTTCGCGGGCAATGACGAAGGTGTCGGTGAGCTGGCCGGCCATCGGGTCAGGGCGCATGCCGAGGCGTTCGGCATGCATCACGGCCAACTCGGCAAAGAGCGAGTCGTCCTCGCTGGTGACTTTCATCGGGATGGCCGTAATCGCCTTGACCGGGAAAAACATCAGGATGTCGCCGCCGGGAATGCCGGTCAACTCGCTGGCGCGGGAGGTCAGGGAGGCGGCATGCAGCGTGAAACCGGCCTCGGCTTGGCCGGTCCAGATTTCCCAACCGGATTCGCCGGGGATGAGGAGGATTTTGTCGGTGGGCTTGCTCACGGGATGATTTCTTCGAAGCGTTCGAGCAGGGCGGGTTTGCCGGTACGGTTGCGGACGATGACGCTGATGCGGCGTTTGGCCGAGCCGGCGGTGCCGGTGCTTTCGATGCGGGTGGTGGTGTCGTTCACGGTGAAGCGTTGGGCTAAGTCCGGGCGAGTCTGGGGGTCTATTCCCAAAAGATCAAGCGCCGCGTTCACGTCGGTGAAAGGAATGTCATCGTCGGTGTCGCGGACGCCGTCCTCACCGCACACGGTTTGGGGGATGATTGCGGCCTGCTCGACGGTCACGTCGGCGGCGGCGGCGATGAGTTCGGCCGGGGCCTCGTTGAGGTCCAGGGAGCCGCCGCTCCAGATGGTGAACCAGTTGCGCCAATCCGGGCGGACGGCTTCGACGAGTTCCATGCCGCGGACGAGGCGGACTTCATCGATGTGATAGAACGGGCGGTTGAACGGTTGATTGAGGCGGCCCTGCTCCTCATACCAGTCCTTTTCCGCGCCGTTGAGGGACTCGTCGTCATCGGCGTCAATCCAGTCGGCGAGGCCGTCGGTGATGGCTTGGGCGGCGTCGAGTTCCAGGCCCCAACTGACAAACATGTCGCGCAACAAGGCTTTGTCGTCCCGGAGGATGATGGCGTTGATATTGAAGCGTCCGCCTTCGGAGATGATTCTGACATCGAAGTTGCCGCCGGCGGCTTCGTCGGCGAGATGGAGGATGGGATCGGCGCGTTTGACGACCGGGTTGGAGCCGACGGCGATGCCCATTTCGGCGAATTGGCGGGCGCGGGAGCCGTGGACTTTGGCGGTGGCGATTTCCATGTCAAAGGAGATGACGCGCAGGGCGATCATGGTGGCCATGCCGAGGACGGCGATGAGCCAGAGGACGGCCACGAGAGCGAGACCGCCGGGGTGCCGGGTGCGGGGGGGGGGGTGGTTCATCGCTGGGGTAGTGGGGGTCCGGAGGGTAGCCCGCCGGGGCGACCGCCGGGGCGACCGCCGGGGCCGCCGCCGGGGCCGCCACCGGGGCCGCCGCCGGAACGACCGCCGGAGCGACCGCCGGAGCGACCGCCGCCGGGGATTTGGAGATTGCCGGGCTGGCCGGTGCCGGGCTGGAGGGTCCCGGGCTGGAGGGTGCCGGGCTGGAGGGCACCAGGCTGGAGGGCACCGGGTTGGCCGGTGCCGGGTTGGCCGGTGGCGCTTTGCATCATTTGGCGGAGGACGACTTCCGGGTTTTGTTTGGGCGGGAGCCAGAAGATATGGCGCATTTCCTCACCTTGGGCGCCAAAGGCGAGGGTGAGTTCGAGTTGGAGCGGGAGGCGGCCCTGGATGTCCCAATCGTATTGCCACTCCATCGAACGGCCATCGAGCACGCGCCACTCGAAGAAAGCGACGTCATCGAGGAGTTCGATCTCAGCGAAGGGTTTGTCGTCGAGTTTGCTCTTGCCACCCTCGAGGGAGGCGGAACCTTCGAGGATTTCGTTTTCGTAGTAGCGGAGGACAATGGAGAGGAAGCCGCTGCGGCGGCGGACGGTGGCGAGTTGGACGGCTTTGGCGATGCGGGGCTGGCCACCCCAGGTGAAGCTGAGGGGCACATTCTGGAGGGTGAGGTCGGAGAGGTATTGGCTGCTGGAGTTTTGGACCTGGAGATCGAAACGGGTGTTGCCGGGCAAGGCGGAAAAGCGCTGGCCAAGCAGATCGAAAAACGCCTGGTGAAGCATTTCCTCGTTCTGGGACCTGACGACGGAATTACCCAAGGCCAGCGAGGTGCGGGCAACCCCGAAGACCATGCCGATGAGGATGGTCAACAACAGCATGGCCATCACGAGTTCAAGAAGCGTGAAGCCGGAGTGCCGGGACTTGGCGGGGTGGTGGGTCATGGTTGATACATGCGTCCGTAGCGCCAGGTTTCAGCGGAGCGTTCTTTCCATGCTCCGGATTCAAACCAGCGGGCGGTCACGGTGATGAGGTACATTTCCTGCAGCACCTCGCCGTCCTCGTTTTCGAGGCCTTCGAGGAGCCTGATGTCGGTGGCCATTTCCATGTCGGATTTGCCGACGGGAGCGGAGGTGGTCCCTTCCTCGAGGACGGGAAGGGACAGGGTCTCGTCGAGCGCGCTATTGAGGATGCGGGTGATGCGCAGTTCACTTTGCGCCAGCGAGGCGGAGCTTGCCATCCGATGCAGGGCGACCGTAAAGCCGGTGGCCGCCGCGCTGAAGACGGCCAGGGCGAGAATCACCTCAAGCAGCAGAAAGCCGCGCTGGCCCTTGGTGGCAGGTTGGAACGGATGGTTCATTTGACGTCGAGGACCGTGTCGCGGATGGTGGCAGTGAGCGGGTGGTAGGTGTCTTCGATGTAATTTCCACCCATGTTGACGCGGACGCTGACCGGCTCACAGAGGCCATCGGGATCGAAGCGCCAGACGTGAACGATGTGCTCGTTCATCGGGAGCCATTCCGTGGTATTCCAGCGGCGGATGAAGGTGGTCATCTGCGGGTCGAGGGTGAGCTGGTCGTGGACGGGGCTGGCGGCGCCAGCGGGTACCAGGTACACGCGTTCACCGCCGATGGTGTGGCCGAGAGCGGTTTTTGTCTCATCCTGGCCGGCTTCGGCGAGTGGCAGGAGGCGGACCACGCCGGGACGGAACTCCAGCGCGTAGGGTGTCTGCTGGAGAATGGCGATGGTGCGGGCCCGTTTGGCCAGCAACTCGATTTCGCCGGAGGCGTTCCGCAGGTCCTTTTCATCCGTGGAAAAGACCATGATGGCCACGGCACCACCCATCAGGATCGAGGCGATCGCCAGCACCATCACGATCTCAATGAGCGTGAAGCCGCTGCGGAAATTACATGTCCTGACTGCTGATGTCATCTCCTCCTCCTTCTAGTCCGTCCTTGCCGCGACTGATGATTTCGAAGTCGGTCGCGTTTTTCTTACCGGGGAAGCGGTAGAGGTATTCGGTGCCCCAGGGGTCGAGCGGCACTTTGTCGGCGATTCTGCTCCACATGCGTGGGATTGGAGCAGAGCTGGGCTTGTCCACCAGCGCCTTGAGCCCTTGTTGGGTGGTGGGGTAGGTTCCGGCGTTGAGTTTGTACATTTCCAGGATGCTGCGCAGGGTGGCGCAGTCGTTTTTGACCTGGGTGAGTTTGGCGGAGTCCCCGATGCCGCGCATGGCGAAGATGGCACCGCCCAGGATCATCGCGATGATGCCGAGGACGATGACCATTTCAAGGAGGGTGAAGCCGGCGTTGCGGCGGGTCTTGCAGGATGTTGGGTGGAGTCTCATGGGGAGATGGGGAGTTGGTGTGGCGGCAGCCTCACACGGATGGAAACACCGGGCGACCCAAAAGTTGTCGGAATTTTGTTTTTGGGCGGGTGTTCCCGGGAGGCGGGCGGGCCGGTTCCCGCATGCGCTCCAGGGTATGTCGGAAGATTCCCCCTGTCGAAAACCGCTTGCCAGCGGGTCGGGAATTGGGCACGCTTCGTTTCTCCAACCATCATGAACCAAGTCCTATTGATCGGAGCCGGCGGGGTCGGCAGTGTCGTTGCCCACAAATGCGCCATGGTGCCGGAGGTGTTCGGCGCAATCACGCTGGCGTCGCGGACGCAGTCGAAGTGCGAGGCGATCGCTGCGGAAGTGAAGCACCGGACCGGGCGGGAAATCGCCACGGCGCAGGTTGACGCGGACGATCCGGTGCAGACGGCGGCGCTGATCCGGCGGACCGGGGCCAAGCTGGTCATCAATGTGGCCTTGCCCTATCAGGATTTGGCGATCATGGACGCTTGTCTGGAGGCGGGATGCGACTATCTGGACACGGCGAATTACGAGCCCAAGGAGGTGGCGAGATTCGAGTATTCATGGCAGTGGGCCTATCAGGACCGCTTTGCCAAGGCCGGGCGATGCGCGTTGCTCGGTTCGGGTTTCGACCCCGGCGTGACCAATGTTTTCACCGCGTGGGCGCTCAAGCATCACTTTGATGAAATCCACACGCTGGACATCATCGACGTGAATGGTGGCAAGCACGACAAGGCGTTTGCGACCAATTTCAACCCGGAAATCAACCTCCGCGAGGTGACCGCGCCCTGCCGCCACTTCGAGGGCGGGGGCTTGGTGGAAACCGCGCCGCTGTCCCTGCATCAGGCGTTCACCTGTCCGGACGGCGTGGGCACCTTCGAGATCTACCGGATGTACCACGAGGAGCTGGAATCCCTCGTCAAACACCTTCCGACCATCCGCCGGGCGCAATTCTGGATGTCCTTCTCGCCCAACTACTTGAAACACCTCGAAGTGCTGCAAAACGTGGGCATGACGCGGATCGACCCGGTCGTCTTCCATGGGCTGGAAATCGTTCCGTTGCAATTTCTCAAGGCGGTGCTGCCCGATCCCGGCGAACTCGGCAAGTCCACCACGGGCAAGACCTGCATTGGCAACGTCATCACCGGCAGCAAGGACGGGCAAGCCAAGGCGGTTTACCTCTACAACATCTGCGATCACGAAGCCTGTTTCGCGGAAGTCGGCTCCCAGGCGATTTCCTACACCACCGGCGTGCCGGCCATGCTCGGGGCCAAGCAAATGTTGGCGGGCGAGTGGCGCCAACCCGGCGTCTGGAACATGGAACAGCTCAACCCCGATGCCTTCATGGCCGATCTCCAGCGCCACGGGCTGCCCTGGACCTGCGTCGAATTAACGCCGCAGCAAGCGGCAAGCTTCCAGGTGGCCTGAAAACCGGGACTGCGGACCAGGGTTGCTGATTTCCCGAAAAAATACCCGAAATTTCCCTTGCATGCGCCTCCGGGCCTTATTAAAATCACCGCCGTGAATCGTCGTAAATATCTCTTTTTGGTTGCCTCGGCCATGCTTGCCACCTCTTCGCTGGGTGTCGGGCAGTTGGTTTTGACGTTTTCAACCACGCGGACGTATCGTCAGAATCCGACTTCAGTGAATTTCCGGGGTACCGGCACTTCCAGCACGGCCAGGGTTTCCGTGTTTTTGTCGGATGGCAACGGAACGTATGGGTGTGGCCCCAGCGTCACCTATTTCCCGCCCTCGATCTTTTGTCCACTGGGAGCCACCGCCTATGTTGCCGCCGGGGATATCAACTTGGATGGGGTGCGTGATGATTTCTCCTACTTTGAAGTCCGCTCTGTCACGGCCGCAGTGGCGATCGAACCATCACGGCTGGACCTGTGCAAACTGTATTCGGCACCACCCTCCACCTTTCCCCGAAATTTCGGCTTCCTGGATAACACCATCGTGGTCTACTACAACATTCAAACCGAGAGCATCAAGGAATACAAGCTTACCAGCTATCTCAACGCCATCAACTACGGCACGCGTGGAGAGATGGACGCTGCTGTCGTTCCCGGTCTCTACACCTTCGTTTTTCCAAGGTTGAGGACGCCGGAAGTGGCGGTTCAAATCCCGGTGATGTATCATCACATCCCGGAGGGATCGATCAAGAAGAACCATGTTCGCACGGGGTTCCGCTTCACCAAGTTGAACGGCGCGGCCTTGCGTTGGTCAACGGATGGCTTTGTGGAAATGGACTCCAGGGTGATCAACACCTTCGAATGGGAAGGCAATACCCAGGATGTCATTTTCCCGTCATCGGACGTCCTGTATTTTGCCGTTTTGGACTTGGGCAATGCGGCTGTTCCGGTGCGGGGAAATCCCGAGCGCGATGCGCCGGCAGGTCTTAACACCCTGTTTCCAGGTTTCTTGGCACCCGGAACTTCCCGCGTCATTCTGCCGAATGCGCTTGAAACGAAATTCGCCTTGCCGCCTGGCATGGTCCCAGTCCCGCCTTTTGGCAAGGAGGGAGCCGTCGAAGTCACCTTGGTGCGCAGTATGGTGTCCAGCAGCGTCGCCACGGATGCCGCGCAGCGCTTCTATCAGATGCCGGTCAGGTTCGTCAACACCTACGCGGGCTGGGCTGCCGTCAGTTTCCCGCCCGGAACGTCCGCCGCCATGCGGGCACCGACGGCGGACCCGGATGGTGACGGGTTCAACAACCAGCGGGAATACCTGGCCGGAACGAATCCGATGTTGAAATCCTCTCACCCGGCACCGCCCGTGCTGGCGTTTGTCCAAGGGCGTGCCACCCGCTCCACCGCCACCGCCACCGCCGGCTATTGGGAAACCAAAATGGCCAAAGCCGAGGTTTCCCCGCCAGTGACCTATGAATACGAATTCAGCACCGATATGGCCAATTGGAACGTGATCGGTGACGCGGATCCGAATTGGCTGGTGGATAATTCCTCGGCGGAGGAAATCAAAGTGCGGAGCAAGAACGCGCAATTGTCCGGTACCGGTTTTCTGCGGGTTAAGATGACTCAAGCGCCGGAGCCGCCGCCCATGGAGCTTGAATAATCCTTTCGCTGCCAGCAACGCATGCCGCGCTCCCGGGCATGCCAGGCCAAGGGGATCCTGTTGCCCCAAGCACCATCAATCGGCCATCTTGGACACTGCATGCCCCTGACTCTCATCGACACTCCGGAAGCCCTTGCCAGCTTCCTCTCGACGAGCCGCTTCGGCGAAGAGGATCCGGTGTGTGCGATTGATACGGAGGCCGACAGTCTGCATCGCTACCGCGAGTCGCTGTGTCTGATCCAGTTCGCCGCAGGCCCCGACTGTCTGCTCATGGATCCGCTGGCGATTCACGATCTTTCCGCGTTGGGAAACTTCCTGGTGCGGGCGGTGGTGTGGATGCACGGGGCGGACTATGACATGACCATGCTCAAACGGCAGTTCGGAGACTTGCCCGCCAAGGTCTATGACACCCAGATCGGCGCCCGTTTGTTAGGAGCCAGGCGCTTTGGCCTGGCCGATCTGGTGCTGCACTATTTCGGGGTGGAACTCTCGAAATCCTCCCAAAAGGCCGATTGGGGCAAGCGCCCGCTGACCCCGAAAATGGTCGAGTATGCGCTCAACGATGTGCGTTACCTCCTCCCGATGGCGGACAAAATCGTCGGCGAACTCCGTGCCAAGGGCCGCTTCGAGTGGTTTGAGGAAAGCTGCGATTCAGCCCGCCGGAAGGTATCCGAGCGGGATGACCTGCGGGAGGATGCGTGGCACATCCAAGGTTCCGGCAAATTCGACCCCCACAGTCTGGCCTGCCTGCGGGCACTCTGGCACTGGCGGGACCAGGAGGCCGGCATGTGGGATCGGCCCTCATTCATGGTGGCCACCAACCGCCAGTTGATCGAGTGGAGCACCGCTTTGACGCAACGGCAGCCGCTCACACTGCCCCGCCATTTCCGCCCGGATCGGGTGAAACGTTTCCGCCAGGTTCTCGCGGCCTTGGAGGTACTGCCAGCGTCCGAATGGCCTGAACGGCCCAAACTCCTGCGGCGCAAGCGGGACCGCGATTTCGAGCGCAAGGTCGAACTCTTGCTCAAGGCGCGGGATAAGGTCGCCGCCGAATTGGACCTCGAGGGCTCGCTCATCGCCTCACGGGCGGCGCTCGAAGGCGTGGCGGCCGGCGAGGTGGCGGCCCCGGCGGTGCTCTTGCAGTGGCAACTCGACCTGCTCAACCTCAACGGTTGAGCACGCCATCCGGCAAACCCATAATCAGCGGAAAAATTCGGGGGCTTTCCTGCGAAGTTCCTTGTTTTCATGGGCAAAATCCGGGAGCCTTTGGCCGCCCTATGTCCGAGTCTCAGAACGAGCCCCTCAAAGTCGCCACCCAGGTCGCCGCCGAACAGCAATACGACGCCGCGCAAATCGATAAACTCGAAGGCCTCGAGGCAGTCCGCAAACGCCCCGGCATGTACATCGGCGACCCCGACGAACGCGGCCTCCACCACTGCGTCTTCGAGGTGCTCGACAACTCGATCGACGAACACCTCGCCGGTTTCTGCAACCGCATCAAGGTCGCCATCCACGTCGATGGCTCGGTTTCCATCGTTGACAACGGCCGCGGCATCCCGGTGGACATGCACCCGAAATTCGGCATGCCTGCCGTGGAACTCGTCCTCACCAATCTCCACGCCGGCGGCAAGTTCGGCCAGGGCGCTTACAAATACTCCGGCGGCCTCCACGGCGTCGGCGCCAAATGCGTCAACGCCCTCGCCGATTGGTTCCGTGCCGACATCATGCGCAACGGGAAAATCCACCGCATCGGCTTCGAGCGCGGCAAGACCACCGAGCCACTCCATGTCGTCGGCGAGGTCGATCCTAACAAAACCGGCACCATCATCACCTTCTTCCCGGACGCCACCATTTTCGTCGATACCATCGAGTTCAAATTCGACCGCCTCGCCACCCGCCTCCGCGAGCTGGCCTTCCTCAATCCCGGTCTCACCATCGACCTCGAAGACGAGCGCCCGGAATCCGCCAGGAAGGGCTCGTTCTTCTATGCCAAGGGCATCGAGGAATTCGTCATCCAGCTCGGCGAAAACAAAACCGTCATCCACGAGGATCCGGTCATCCTCCATGGCCGCCGCCAGATCGACCTCGATTACGATGGGAAGAAAACCACCGATGATGTCTTTGCGGATGTGGTCTTCCAATACAACGATTCCTACAACGACCAAATCCTGTGTTTTGCCAACTCCATCCCCAATGGCGATGGCGGCACTCATCTAACGGGATTCCGCAGCGCCCTCACCCGTGGCATCAACCAATACGCCAAGACGAACAAGATTCTCAAGGACAAGGATCCGGCCCTCTCCGGCGACGATGTCAGGGAAGGCCTCGTCTGCGTCATCTCGGTCAAAATGCCCAACCCGCGCTTCTCCTCCCAGACCAAGGACAAGCTCGTCAATACCGAGATCGAAGGCGTCATCTCCTCCATCGTCTATGAAGGACTGATGCAATACTTCGAGGAAAACCCCTCGCTCGCCCGCAAGGTCATCGAAAAATCCGTCAACGCCGCCCGCGCCCGCGAGGCGGCCCGCAAGGCCCGCGAAACCGTCCGCAAGTCCGCCCTCTCCGGCGGCGGGCTGCCCGGCAAACTCGCCGATTGCTCCGAGCGCGATCCGGCGAAATCCGAGTTATACATTGTCGAAGGTGACTCCGCCGGTGGCTCCGCCAAACAAGGCCGCGACCGCCGCACCCAGGCGATTCTGCCGCTGCGCGGCAAGATCCTCAATGTCGAAAAGGCCCGCCTCCACCGCGCCCTTCAGAACCGGGAAATCCAAAACCTCATCACCGCCATCGGCGCCGGCATCGGCGATGGCGAGCAGGAAGGCTCGTTCAACATCGCCAAGGTCCGCTACCACAAGGTCGTCATCATGACCGATGCCGACGTGGACGGCTCCCACATCCGCACCCTGCTGCTCACGTTTTTCTGCCGCCACATGCCCGACCTCGTCAAACGCGGCTACCTCTACATCGCACAGCCTCCGCTCTATCTGGTCACCCGCAAGAAACGCGCCGAATACGTCCAGGACAATGATCAACTCAATAAAATCCTCATCGAACTCGGCGCCGGTGAGGTCCTCCTCCGCAGCTACGATCAATCCCGGAGTTATTCCGCCGATGAACTCAAGGGCATCCTCGACACCCTCTCCTCGCTGTCCCGCTACATCCGCTCCATCGAAGGCAACGGCGGCAACTTCCGCGACTATCTGGCCGCCCGCCGCGCCGATGGCCACCTCGTCGAGTTCATGGTCCGCATCCGCGAGGGCAATGACGAAAGCATCCTCTACTTCGCCGACGATGAGGCGCTGCGGGCCTATGCCGCCGACAACCGCGACCTGCGCCTGTTCGACGAGGTTCTAACCGACGATGAACTCGCCGCCTCCAGCGGCCCGTCACGCCGCGCCGTGCTGCACGAACTCCACGAGTCCCACGCCATCGCCCGCATCTTCTCCCGCCTCAAGGAAGCCGGCATCGCCACCGAAACGTTCCACTCCGAGGACCCGCCGCTCTTCGAGCTGCTCGAAGGCGAGGGCGACAAGCAACACTCCACCCCGCTGTTCTCGATCCCGGACATCCTCGCCCGCGTGCTTGAAATCTCCAGCAAGGGCGTCCAAATCAAACGCTTCAAGGGCCTCGGCGAAATGAATGCCAAACAGCTCTTTGAAACCACCATGGACCCGGCCACCCGCCAGTTCCTCCGCGTCCGCCTCGATGAGGACAACGCCGTGGAAGCCGACAAAATGTTCGACGTGCTCATGGGCGACCTCGTCGAACCCCGCAAACGCTTTATCGAAGATAACGCTCTCAATGTTAGAAATCTGGACGTGTGATGGACGCCCCCGAATCAAAGCTCACCAAGGAACGCATTCTTGCTGCTCTGGATGCCCTTAACACCCGGCTATCCCAACAAGGTGTTACCGGGGAACTCTGCATTTTCGGCGGTGCCGCCATGGTGCTGGCCTTCGACGCCAGGCTCTCAACCCGCGATGTTGATGCCGTTTTTGTGCCAAAAAGTGCGATGTCCAATGCCGCGGAAATGGTGGCGGAAGAGCTTGGCCTGCCCGCTGCTTGGCTCAACGACGGCGTCAAAGGCTTTGTCTCTCCAACGGGCGAGCTTACCGAGGAGGGAATGCCGCAATGGTCAAACCTCCGCATTCTTAGACCCTCCACCCGCTACCTGCTCGCGATGAAATGCATGGCGAGCCGCGTCGCGGGTTACGATAGTGGCGGGGATCGCAACGATGTTGTGCTGCTGTGCAGGGAACTTGATCTAACCAAATTGTCCGATGTCCTCGACGTGATCGCCACCTATTACCCAGCCCGTTTGATCCCGGCTAAATCCACCTTTTTTGTTGAGGAAATCCTTGCATCCATGTCAGGAGGTGCCAGATGAGTGCAGTCGTGACCATGCCCATGCGAGATGCGTTCTCGGCGGTCAAGACGGCGGAGGATTTCGGCTATATGCTGCGGGATTTTCTTGATCGCTTCCGCGACGATCCTGCCCCGGCGTTGTTCGCTGATGAACCCTCCTTGTTGGCTGGCGTTCTCAACGACGATGGGCTGGCGGATGCATACCTTGCTGCCACTGCCGCATGGCTGGCAAACAAGCATCGGGTCAGGGTCCCTGGCTGGGCAAGAGGTGCGTCACGAGCCCTTGAAACGCCTTGGTTTGCGGCGAATTCTCATAAGCTGAGAATGCTCCTATTGCAGGACAGCCCCACCGAGTTTCGTATTCGCAATCTGTTTGTCTCTGCCGACGCTCTTGAGCGAGCCTAGCACTTCGTTTCATTCCCATGTCCCAAGACTCCATCAAACCGATCAACGTCGCCGAGGAACTGTCCAATTCGTTCCTGGAGTATTCGATGTCTGTCATCATTTCCCGCGCGCTGCCGGATGTGCGCGACGGGCTCAAGCCGTCCCAGCGCCGCGTGCTCTATGCCATGCGCCAGCTCGGCGTCACCCCCGGCAAGCCCCACGTCAAGTGCGCCAGGATCGTCGGCGAAACCATGGGTAACTTCCACCCGCACGGCGACCAGTCAATCTACTCGACCCTCGTCAACATGGGCCAGCCATGGTCGATGCGCGACATGCTTGTGGATGGCCAGGGGAACTTCGGCTCAGTGGAAGGCGACGGCGCGGCGTCCATGCGATATACCGAAGCCCGGCTGCAGCACTTGGGCATGGCGATGATGGAGGACCTCGACAAGGACACCGTCGATTTCCAACCCAACTACGACGGCTCGCAGGAGGAGCCGACCGTGCTGCCTTCCGCGTTTCCTAACTTCCTCGTCAATGGCGGCACCGGCATCGCCGTTGGCATGGCCACCAACCTCGCACCGCACAACCTCGGCGAAGTCATCGATGGCATCTGCGCCCAGATCGACAAGCCGGACATCAGCTTGCCGGAGTTGATGCAATACATCAAAGGGCCGGACTTTCCGGTGGCGTGCGAGATTCGCGGCATCCGCGGCATTGAGGAATACTTCCGCACCGGCCGTGGCTCGATGCGGTTGCGCGGCAAGGTCGAGATCGAGGAAAACGAGAATGGCCGCTCCATCATCACCATCCGCGAAGTCCCCTATGGCGTCAACCGCGCCACGCTCCAGGAACGCATTGCCGATCTGGTCAACGACAAGACCCTCACCGGCATCTCCGGCATGCGCGACCTCTCCGATGCGGAAACCCGCATCGAGATCGAACTCAAGCGCGACGCCCGCCCGCAGGTGGTCGTCAACCAACTCTTCAAACTCACCGCGCTGGAAACTTCCTTCAGCGTCAACATGCTGGCGATTCATCAGAACCGCCCGAAACAACTCTCGCTCAAGGAAGCCATCGATGCCTATATCGAGCACCGCCGCGAGGTGGTCATCCGGCGCACCCGCTATCTGTTAGGCAAGGCCGAGGAACGCGCCGAGTTGTTGGAAGCGTTTCTGCTCGCCCTGGGTCACCTCGATGATTTCATCAAGATCATCCGCGATTCGAGCAACCGCGACGAGGCCCGCACACGCCTCGCCGCCTATCAATTCCCCGTCGCCACCGCCGAAGCCCTCGGCATCCTCATCCGCGCCCAAGCCGCGATCCAGGGCGAGCGCTATGTCTTCAGCGAGCGCCAGGTCAATGCCATCCTCGAACTCCGTCTCTATCAACTAACCGGCATGGAGCGCGACAAGGTGAAGGGCGAGTACGACTCGATCCTCATCGACATCAAGGACCTGCTCGACATCCTGGCCCGCGAGGAACGCGTCCTGACCATCATCAAGGACGAACTCCGCGCGATCAAGGACAAGCACGCCACGCCGCGCAAGTGCCCGATCCTCGCCGAGGCCGGCGAGGTCGCGATGGAGGAACTCATCGCCAACGATGCGATGATCGTCACCCTCTCCCATCGCGGCTACGTCAAACGCACTCCGGCGAGTGAATACCGCCTGCAAGGCCGCGGCGGCAAGGGCCTCAAGGGCATGGAAACCCGTGCCACCGGCAAAGACGAGGCCGATGATTTCATCGAGCACCTGTTCTCGGTGCAGGCGCACGATTACCTGATGTTCTTCACCAACACCGGACGTGTCTATGTCGAACGCGTCTATGAACTCCCGGAAGGCACCCGCACCTCCATGGGACGCAGCATCCGCAATGTGCTCAACCTCAAACCCGAAGAGAAGATCGCCGCACTGCTCCGCCTCGAACGCACGGTTGATGACAACGGCAACGACGTGACCTTCCGCGAGGACGCCGGCTTCGTGTTCTTCGCCACCCGCTCCGGCAAGGTCAAGAAAACCGCCCTCAACGACTTCCGCAATTACCGCAAGGACGGCATCATCGCCGTCATCCTCGAAGACTCTAACGAACTCATCGGCGTCCGCCTCACCTCCGGCTCAGATGACATCGTGCTCGTCACCCACCAAGGCATGAGCCTGCGCTTCCATGAGGACGATTCCCGCGCGATGGGCCGTGCCTCTGCCGGCGTTAGGGGCATCCGTCCCGTCGAGGGCGACTTCGTCGTCGGTCTTGCCCTCGTCACCCACGGTTCCACGCTGCTCGTCGCCTCGGAAAATGGGCTCGGCAAACGCACCGACTTCGGGGAATACCCCAGGCAATCACGCGGTGGCAAAGGCGTCATCACCATGAAGGTCACTGATAAAACCGGCCCGGTCGTCGGGGCCGTCACCGTCACTAACGAGGACGAGTTGATGCTCATGACTTCCACCGGCCAGAGCATCCGCATCCGCGTGGCGGAAATCCGCGAAACCGGCCGCAACGCGATGGGCGTGAAACTGCTAACTCTCCGCGAGAATGAAAAACTCCAGGACATCTCCCTCGTCATCCCGGACGGCGAAGATGCCGAGGGAGCGCTCGATGGGGTGTCTGAGGGTGCCTCTGATGGAGCGCCGGCTTCAGCCGGCGAGTCCGAGGGCGCCACGAACGATGAACACGCCGGCTGAAGCCGGCGCTCCATCCTCTCCCTCACCACCCTTGCTCCAGCCACGCATCCATGCCGCCGCTGACGTTCCTGACGCGGGTGAACCCGTTGTCTAACAGCAACTTCACGGCTTTGGCGGAGCGCCCGCCGGCCTTGCAGTGAATCAGGATTTCGCGATCCCGCGGCAGGTCGGCAAGGTGTTCCGGCAGGGTGGGCAGTGGCACGAGGCGGGCTTGCGGGATGTTGGCAATGGCGTGTTCGTTAGGCTCACGCACATCAATGAGCAAGCCGGGGTAAGCGCCTGCCAGCAGGGTGTGCAGTTCGGTGACGGTGATGGACTCCATGGGATTTGATGTTAGATCGCAGGTGCTGGCAGCGGCGGTCTCCGCATTTGCAACCTGGTGGATTGCCGGTTGCTCGCCGCACAGCCGGCATTCGGGATCGGGCCGCAGCGTGAGCGTCCGGAACGCGCTGTTGAGGGCATCATAGACGGTGAGTCGTCCGAGCGGAGTGACGCCCACCCCGAGAATGAGCTTGATGACTTCCATCGCCTGCAAGGAGCCGATGATGCCCGGCAGCACGCCGAGCACCCCCGCCTCCGCGCACGACGGCACCGCGCCCGGCGGCGGCATGTTAGGCAAGAGGCAGCGATAACACGGCCCGCCCAGATGCGGCGCAAAGACGCTCACCTGTCCCTCAAAGCGGTGAATCGCCCCATACACCAACGGTCGGCCCAGGAAAAACGCGGTATCGTTGGTTAGAAAACGCGTCGGAAAATTGTCGGAGCCATCGAGCAGGAGGTCATAGTCCCTGGCAATTTCCAGCGCATTGTCCGGCGTGAAGCGGACCGGATATGGCACCACGGTGACGTGCGGATTGACCTCGCGGAGGCGGGCGGTGGCGCTCTCCAGCTTGGGTTTGCCCAGCCATGATTCGCCGTGCAGGACTTGCCGCTGCAGATTCGAGGCCTCCACCACATCGGGATCGACCAGACCCAAGCGGCCCACGCCGGCGGCGGCCAGATAGAGTGCTGCGGGTGAGCCCAGCCCGCCGGTGCCGATGAGGAGCACGGCGGCGTGTTTCAAGCGCAGTTGCCCCTCCACTCCCACCCCCGGAATGAGCAGGTGGCGCGAGTAGCGAAGCAGTTCCCCGGGTGACAATCCGGTGGGCATGGCGCAGGAGCATGCACTCGATTTTCGCTCCAGCCAAGGGCAATAATCGCAGTTTGAACGATGCCACGGCACCACGGTGCCATGGCCGTCCCCGTGGTAAAAATAACCTCCGTCCTGAATGTTAGGTGCCACTTTGGGGCTTGCCCTCGGCGGCATTTCGGTATTGATTTGCTGCGGCCATGAAACCTACCGCACTGTTTTCCCTGTGGTGTCTGTGCTTTGCCGGCACCTCGTTGGCACCCGTCGCGGCCATGTCCCTCGAAGCAGCCGGCGTGGCCCTCGGCAACGAGGTCTTCAAGGTCCGCGAAGACGCGGAACAGGTCATCCGCATGGCCGGCCTGGACGAGTATGATCAGGTCGGTCACTTCGCCCGCAGCAACAATCCCGAGGTGGCCGCGCGTGCCCGCCGCAGCCTGCCCATCATTTTGTTAGGAATTGACGCGCGGTTTCCCCCGGACCTCGCCAGCAAGCTCCGCCGCATCGACGACTTCCGCGGCCCGGAACTCGAACAAATCGTGAGCGGGCTCGTTAGCCTTGAGCCGCCGCGGCCGGTGACCCTGCTCGGACTCCACAGCCACTGGCAGGCGCGGCGTCCGGACTCCATCGATGCCAGCCAGAAGCTCATTGCCTCGCTGGAGCAAGCCCTGCTGAGCGCGCTGCGTGGCGACGCCGTGGTGGGTGAACTCAGCCAGCTCCATCCCGAGCGCTACGAGACGGACACCTTGGCCATGATTCTGGACGGGCTGTGCAAGCTGCGCCCGGACGATCTGGCGCCGGTGTTGCCGCTCCACGAATCCTGGACCCGCAGCCGTCCGCAACTCCTGGATCGGCTCAATGCGGACGGCTACCGCTTGGAGCTGGCCAAGGAAGCCAGCGGAGTGCCGAATCGCCGTGAGGGCTTGCGCATAATCCTCAATCTAGCGACCAAGCGGGACTTGTCGCGCGACCAGCAAGCCGCCGTCCGCAAACAACTCGCCAGCTATCGGGACGAGGCGGGCACGTTTCCCGTGGAGACTCTCGATCAAGACACGGCGTGGTACTTTTTCGACGTGTTCGGGCCGGACCAAGGTGGGCAAACCCATCTGGAGGCGTATCGGAAGTTCCGCACCCGCTTCCCGGAGCTGGCTGCGGCGAGCCTCTTGGCGCAGCCGCTCGAGGTACTGCTGGTGCTCGACAAATCCGGGCCGGGCGCGGCCTTGGACTATGCCATGAAGCAGAGCGTGCATGGTGGCGTGATGGTGCTTGCCGAGTGGCTGCACGC
Source organism: Verrucomicrobiota bacterium (assembly GCA_026397725.1). Lineage (GTDB taxonomy): Bacteria > Verrucomicrobiota > Verrucomicrobiia > Verrucomicrobiales > Akkermansiaceae > Luteolibacter. Next base: position 33,095 of record JAPLUI010000178.1, read on the forward strand.
GCATCCCGAGCTGATTCGCGAGCCGCTGCCGCTGCCGCCCGTCAAGGACGGGGAAGCCTACAAGTACCGGACGATCAAGTTCTTCCGCGTCTTCGCGCCCTACCCGGATGAGGCCGCGCTGCGGCAGCACCCGGCAATCGCCGCCGCCGTCGAGGTTCTGGCCAAGGATCCGCGGTGGAATGAAGTCGCCAAGCAGGCCCGTGCCGTGATGACCCAGCAACAACAGGAAGCACCCCCGCAAGCCCGCTGAGGCAGCGCCCATGGCGTCATGCTGGCGTGCCGCTGAACCCGCCGCCACCGGCGTCCGCGAGAGTTTTCCAATTGATTCCTTGGCACGGCGGATCGGCTGGCTATGCTAAGCGCCTCAGCGGCAAACCCACTCCCCATGCAATTCCATTCACCCATGCTTCGCTCAAGACGCAACTCCCCCGCAGTCGACCGCCTGGATTGGAGATCCCGTCGTGCATGACATCATCCGCCAGTTAGATGAGAAGCGTGCGCGGGCGGCCCTCGGCGGCGGTGAGCAACGCATCGCCGCGCAACACGCCAAGGGCAAGTTGACCGCCCGCGAGCGCCTCGAAGTCCTGCTCGACGAGGGCTCGTTCGAGGAGTGGGACATGTTCGTCGAGCACCGCTGCACGGACTTCGGCATGGACCGGGAAGCGGTGCCTGGCGACGGGGTGGTCACCGGCTTCGGGATGATCAACGGTCGGCCGGTGTTCGTGTTTTCGCAGGACTTCACGGTGTTCGGCGGCTCACTCTCGGAAGCCCACGCCGAAAAAATCTGCAAGGTGATGGACCACGCGATGAAGGCCGGCGTGCCGGTGATCGGACTCAACGACTCCGGCGGCGCGCGCATCCAGGAAGGCGTGGCCTCGCTCGGTGGCTATGCCGAGGTGTTCCAGCGCAACGTGCTCGCCTCGGGGGTCATCCCGCAGATCTCGGTGATCATGGGCCCCTGCGCCGGCGGCGCGGTGTATTCGCCGGCGATGACCGACTTCATCTTCATGGTCAAGGATTCGTCCTATATGTTTGTGACCGGGCCCGAGGTGGTCAAAACCGTCACTCACGAGGAGGTGACGGCCGAGGAACTCGGCGGCGCGCTCACCCACACGACCCGCTCCGGCGTGGCCGACCTCGCGTTCGAGACCGACGTCGAGGCGCTGCTGATGGTCCGGCGCTTCTTCAACTACCTGCCGCTCAACAACCGCGAGAAGGCCCCCAGACGGCAGACCACCGATACCGCAGACCGCCTCGAGATGTCGCTCGACACACTGGTGCCCGACAACCCTAACAAACCATATGACATCAAGGAATTGATCGTCAAGGTGGTTGACGATTGCGAATTCTTCGAGCTGCAACCGGACAATGCGAAAAACATCATCATCGGGCTGGCACGCATGCAAGGCGCGCCGGTGGGCATCGTCGCCAACCAACCGCTGGTGCTGGCCGGTTGCCTCGACATCAGGAGCGCGATCAAGGCCGGGCGCTTCGTCCGCTTCTGCGACGCGTTCAACATTCCGATCCTGACGTTTGTGGATGTGCCGGGCTTCATGCCGGGCACGGCGCAGGAGTACGGCGGCATCATCAAGCATGGTGCCAAGTTGTTATATGCCTATGCCGAGTGTACGGTCCCCAAGATCACGGTGATCACGCGCAAGGCCTACGGCGGCGCCTATGACGTCATGAGTTCGAAGCACCTGCGCGGCGACGTCAATTTCGCCTGGCCCTCCGCCGAGATCGCGGTGATGGGCCCCAAGGGCGCGGTGGCAATCATCTTCCGCGAGGAGAAAAACGACCCGGCCAAGCTCGCCGCACGGGAGGAGGAATACCGCCGCACGTTTGCCAACCCGTTCATCGCCGGCCGCCGCGGCTACATCGACGATGTGATCCTGCCGCACGAAACGCGCAAGCGGATTTGCCGGAGCCTGGCCATGCTGCGTGGCAAACGGCTGGAAAACCCCTGGCGCAAGCACGGCAACATCCCGCTCTAGCATGTTCAAGAAAATCCTGATTGCCAACCGCGGTGAAATCGCCTGCCGCATCATTGCCACGGCGCACCGGATGGGCATTGCCACGGTCGCCGTGTTTTCCGACGCGGACCGCGACGCACGCCATGTGCTGCTCGCCGACGAAGCCGTCAACATCGGCCCGCCGCCACCGCGCGAGTCATATCTGGCGATGGACAAAATCATCGCCGCGTGCCATGCCACCGGTGCCGAGGCGCTCCATCCGGGATACGGATTTCTAGCGGAAAACGCGGACTTCGCCCGGCAGGTCGAGGCCGCCGGCATCATCTTCATCGGCCCCAAGCCTGCGGCGATCAGCGCGATGGGCGACAAGATCGCCTCGAAGCGGCTGGCCAGCGCCGCCATGGTCAACACGATTCCGGGGTGCGACGAGGTGATCGCCACCGCGGAGGAGGCCGTGCGCATCGCCCGCGAGGTCGGCTATCCGGTGATGATCAAGGCCTGCGCCGGCGGCGGTGGCAAAGGGATGCGCGTCGTCGGCAACGACCAGGAGGCCGGCGCCGGGTTCGACGCCTGCCGCGCCGAGGCCATGACCAGCTTCGGCGATGATCGCATCTTCATCGAGAAATTCATCGAGGAGCCGCGGCACCTTGAGATTCAAGTGTTAGGTGACGCGCATGGCAATGTCGTACACCTCTTCGAGCGTGAGTGCTCGATCCAGCGCCGGCACCAGAAGCTGCTCGAGGAAGCGCCCTCGCCCTTGCTCGACGAGGCGACCCGCCACGCGATGGGCGATCAGGCGGTCGCCCTCGCCAAGGCGGTCAACTATCAATCGGCCGGCACCGTCGAGTTCGTCGTCGATCGCGACCTCCGGTTTTATTTTCTCGAAATGAACACGCGGCTGCAAGTCGAGCATCCGGTCACCGAGATGATCACCGGACTCGATCTGGTGGAACTGATGATCCGCGTGGCCGCCGGCGAGCCACTGCCATTCCGGCAGGAGGAACTGCATATCCGCGGCTGGGCGATCGAGTGCCGGATCAACGCCGAGGACCCGCTGCGCAACTTTTTGCCCTCGGTCGGCCGCCTCGTCCGCTACCAGCCGCCGGAGACGAGTGCGGGCTGCGTGCGGGTGGACACCGGTGTTTACGAAGGCGGTGAAATCGCGCCGGACTACGACTCGATGATCGCCAAGCTGGTGTGCCACGGCGCGACTCGCCACGAGGCATTGGGGCGGCTGCGCGAGGCGCTCAATGCCTTCGTCATTCGCGGCGTCTCGTCTAACATCGCGTTCCAGGCGGCGCTGACGCAGCACCCGCGCTTTGCGGCCGGGCGGCTGACGACGGCGTTCATCGCCGACGAGTACCCGCATGGGTTCCATGGCAACGACCTGCCGCCGGGCGGCGCGGAATTCCTCGCGGCGGTGGCAGCGGCGGTGCATCGCATCTATCTGGAGCGGGCGGCGCGGATCGAAGGCCAGGTGCCGGGACATGAACTGCAGATCGGTGAGGATTTCGTGGTCAGCGGCAACGACACCGAGCACGAGGTCAAGGTCCAGCGGGTGCCGGATGGCTGCGACGTGCGGATCCAGGGCACCACTCACGCGATCCGCAGCAACTGGCGCTTCGGCGACATCCTGATGCGGGGCAGCTTCGACGGCACCCCGTTCTGCGTGCAGGTCGAGCGGCCCGGCCTGCGCTATCGCATCTCCTGCATGGGCGTGCTGCTCGAATACTCGGTGCTGCCGCGGCGGGCCGCCGAACTCCTCAGGATGATGCCGCGCAAGCTGCCGCCCGACCGGTCCAAGTTCCTGCTCTCGCCGATGCCCGGCCTGCTGGTCGAGGTCGCGGTCAAGCCCGGCCAGGAGGTGAAAGCGGGCGAGCGACTGGTGGTGATCGAGGCGATGAAAATGCAAAACACCCTGCACGCCGAGCGCGACGGCACGGTCGCCGAGTTGCTCGCCCAACAAGGGGAGAGCCTCGCCGTCGAGCAACCGGTCATCCGCTTTATCTAACATCGTAATGCAAACCCGAACCCCATGGCTGGCCGCGCTGGTGGCGGCCGGATTACTGAGTGCCTCGCACGGCACCGCGGCGATCACCATCACCGACCCCGGCCAAGGGGTCTATGACTTCACCGCGAACGCCATGGGATTGAGCGGGCTCACCTGGGTCAAGGGGAATGTCTATGATGCGGTTAGCGACGCCAAGAACCAGCGGCATGTCTATCAGTTGGAGATTGGCGTGAACCCGGCGAACGGTCGCGTCACCAAGGCTGCGGTCACCGCCACGCACACGCTCGCAGCGGGCTTCGATCTGGAAGGCCTCGCCTGGTGTCCCTCGCGCGGGACGTTTTTCATTGCCGACGAGGGGCAAGCCCCCGCCGGTGGCTACCTCCGCGAGCACACGCTGCCGGACGGCAGGCTGGTGCGGACGCTCGCGCTGCCGAAAGTGATGACCCGTACTCGCGCCAACTTCAGCCTCGAGTCCTGCACCTTGGGGGCCGGCGCGTTGTGGACGGCCAACGAGGAGGCGCTGGCGCAGGAAAGCACGCGGGCCACGGCACGCACCGGCAGCCTGATCCGCCTTCAGAAGTTCGATCAGCAGCTCAAACCCGCCGGCGAATGGGCCTATCTAACGGATTCCTATGGGTTTGAGAGTTCCCTGACCACCGCTGAACGCAGCGGGGTGGCGGATTTGCTGGCCTTGCCCGATGGCAACCTGCTCGTCCTCGAACGGGCCCTGGGCATCGGCTTCATCCCGAGCTTCCGCAACCGCATTTATCTGGTGAGCTGCGCCGGCGCGACTGACGTGAGCGGCATTGCCAACCTCAACGGTGCGGCCTATAAACGGGTCACCAAAACCCTGCTCTGGGAAAAAAACCTGGGCAGCATCAGCACGCGCAACTTCGAGGGAATCGCGCTCGGAGCCGCGCTACCGCTGATGGGCAACAGCAGTTACAGCGTGCTGCTCATTGCCGACAACGGCGGCGGGACCCAACAGCACCTCTACGCGCTGGTCGTCAACGGCGTCGGGGTCCCGAAGAGCGGGCCCGCGATCACTCACCGGCGACCCTGACCGGCGGACGAATGGTGCGGGCATGGCGTGCGGTGGGAAGCGCAGCGCCACACCGCTGTGGCTAAGTCCCGGTGCTCGCTGCGGCCGGAAAATCGTCCGGCCCGTCACCAGGATTCGGCGTTACCCGCTCTCAGCGGCGTGACCGCCCGCGAGACGACATGGGCCTCCTGAGAACCACGCGACTCCCCCGGTCGAGCCAAAGCGGCGTGGCGGGCTGCGCCCTTCCCGCCGCACTCCATACTTTGGCAGTTCGGCTGCTGAGAAATTGGCGTGGACACGGCGGTGATGACCCCTAAGCTGGACTGCGGTCACCCCGGGATGGAACAGGAATATGATGTCATAGTCGTTGGGGCCGGTGCTGCGGGTCTGCTCGCTGCCGGCCGGGCAGCGGAGTTGGGGGGCAAGGTGCTGCTGCTGGAAAAAATGGAGCGGGCCGGCCGCAAATTGCTCATCACCGGCAAGGGCCGGTGCAATATCACCAACGCTGCCCCGCCATGCGAATTCTTCCAGCACATCCATTCTAACAGCCGTTTCCTCAGGCATGCCTTTGCTCGCTTTTTCACCACCGACATCATCCGGCTCCTGAATGCACACGGCTGCGCCACGGTGGTGGAGCGGGGTGCCCGGGTGTTTCCGCTTTCTAACAAATCTGCCGACGTGGTCGGAGCCCTGATGCAATGGGTGAACAAGAACCAAGTTGCAATCAGCTATCGCCATAAGGTGGCAAGCCTTGTCATCAAGGACGGGCAGATCGACGGCTTGAAGATTCACACGCCGGCCGGAAATCGGGTCGTCCATGCCAAGCGCATCATTCTATGTACCGGCGGCAAGTCCTATCCGGCCACCGGTTCGGATGGCGATGGCTACCGGTTTGCCGCATCAGCCGGCCATGCCATAGAACCGCCCAGGCCGGCGCTGGTTCCGCTGGAAACCGCAGGTGACATGGCGCCACGCCTGCAGGGCTTGAGCTTGCGGAATGTCAAGGCGATGGTGTGGGTGAATGGCAAGAAGGCCAGGGAGGAATTCGGCGAGATGCTGTTCACCGGGTTCGGGGTGTCCGGGCCCATCATTCTAACTCTCAGCCGCTTCATCGTGGGTGAACTGCACCAGCACCGCCAGGTTGAGGTCGCAGTGGACTTGAAACCGGCGCTTGACGAAACCAAGTTGGACCACCGCTTGCTCCGCGACCTCGCAGAGTTTGGCAGGAGTCGCATCGACCGGATTGCCCGGAAATGGTTGCCGGCCGCCATGATCCCGGTGTTGCTCGAGCAAACCGGGATTGCCGCGGGCAAGCAAGGCCATCACCTCACCGCCACGGAACGGCGCAAGATCCTGCTGCTGATGAAAGACCTCAGGTTCACCATCACCGGTTGCCGGCCTTTCAAGGAAGCCATCATCACCGCCGGCGGCGTGCTCACTGCCGAAATCGAGGCCAAGACCATGGAATCCAAATTGGTTAGAAACCTCTATTTCGCCGGTGAGTTGATCGATCTTGATGCGGATACCGGTGGCTTCAACCTGCAGCTCGCCTTCTCCACCGGCTGGCTGGCCGCGGAGGCCTGCATGCGGCGGAGCGACTGAATGGCGCGGGTATGGACTGCGGTGGGAAGCGCAGCGCCACACCGCTTGCCCGGCTCGAGGTTGACCACGTCCCGCACCTTGGCACGCTCGAAGATGAATCGGATTTCTGAAAGAATGGTGATTAATTTGTTGCGCCGGAGAAAAGACCGGCTAGCTTGTCAGTCGGATTGAATGGGATTGGGGCAATGAGTTTCACTCACCGCCCCTTGCCCCATCGATCTATCAAAATGAAATCCCCCCCAATCAACCACCAACCGGAATCCCGATTATGAATCATCATGCGTTGTTTTCCCGGGCCGCCGCAGCGGCCTCTGCCTTGGCGCTCTCATGCGCGAACACCCCAACCGCAATTTCATAACAACCAACCCCCATCCAATTACCATCATGCAACCGTATCTCGTTTCCATTGCTCCATTGACCGGTCAGTCCAGCCAGCGCGGCTGGCTGCGTGCCGGTCTTCTCGCCGGTGCCGTCATGCTCGCCACCGTGCTGCCATCCTCCGCCGTGCCCCTGCTGCCGGGCGGCTCCGTCCCCTTGGCGGGAGGTTCGAGCGGTCCGGGGGTCGTCATCAGGGATACCTTGCTTGCTTTCGAAATCCGCAACGGCGCGAGACAGGTGATCTTTTCTGGCAACATCCAGGACCGGGTGGTCAGGCTGGCCTCCACCGGCGACCTCTCCTTTGAGCCGTGGCTCAGGGATCTGACCGTCGGTCCTGCCGGTGCCGGTTTCTACATCCTGGGGCTCAAGTTCACGGGCTACGACGACACCACCACCGATGTCGGATTTGATTCAAGCAGCTCTGGCACCATCAGCCCGAGTAATGCCTCGCGGGACATCAGCGGGGATGAGGTGACGTTCCAATATGCGTCCGGTGCGCTCGTACCGCCGTTTGTATCACGGTCTTGCTATACCGCTACGAACGCCCCGGCCTACCACCTCGCCGGCGTCATCACCATCACCGCACGCAATGCGACCTTCCCCTTTGTGCAGACTTACTCCACCACCATCACGGGCACGGCGGCCCCCACCCGGCTCCAGGTTTACCCCGGCGGGTTCATCCAGCCCGCCATCAATGCGGCGGCCGTCGGCGAGACCGTCGTCGTTCATGCCGGCACCTATCCCGAGGCGCTCACCCTCCGCTCAGGCATCAACGTCAAGGGTGACAATGCGGGCTCGGTCATCCTGAAACCGCCGAGCGGCCCGGGCGTGCTGATCAACGCTTGTGCCAACACCGAGTTTTCCGGCTTCACGGTCATGCCCGGCGCGGGCTCCACTGCCACTGTCGGCATTCAGGTCAATGGCGGCAGCCCGTTGGTGAAGAACAACATCGTCTCCGGCTTCACCGATGGCATGCGCCTGCTGAGCGGCACCACCGCCCTGGTCTGTGGCAACCGGGTCCAGAACAACGGCAACAGCGGCAACGGGCTTCTGGACTACGGCATCCTCAGCCTCAATTCCAAACCCCTCATTTCCAACAACCTCATCACCGGCAACGAGTGCGGCTGTTACATCGGCTGGCATGATTCCGACGGGGCCCAGTTCATCAACAACACCGTGGTGAACAACCTCGACGAGGGACTGTGGTGCTACCAGTCCAACCCGGTGGTGAAGAACAACATCCTCACCGGCAATACCTCCGGCATCAGCGCCTCCCATGACAACGCCACGCCGGTCCTGACCTACAATGATTCATGGGGCAACAGTTGGCGCGATTATGACGCCCAGGCCACCGGCGTCATCACCATCGGCACCGGCAGCCTCTCGGTGGATCCGCTTTTCGACCCCGCGTCGCCGGGCAACTACAACCTCGTGACAACCTCGCCCTGCCGCAATGCCGGGGATCCTGCGGCCATTTACAACGACCTCGACGGCAGCCGCAACGACATGGGTTGGACCGGCGGGCCCTGTGCCAGCCCGATGTCGTCCGCCGCGCCGTTTGGTGGTTTCCTGTTCACCACCGTCGGCAACATTCCCGTCAATTACATTGATGGCTCCGGTTTCGCCACGGTGCCCGGGCCGGATGCCACCGCCTTGCAGATATACCCGTGGGATGTTGCGCCCTTCGGTGGCGCGGACTGGATGTTCGGCGTCTTCGGCAGCGGCGTGAACTCGGACGTGGCATACTATACCATCGAGTGCCGGTCCCACGGCGAGCCGGAGGCCGCGTTTGCGCCGCTCGATCATCAGCTCAGCAAAGTCAAGTTCACCATCGGCCCCAGCGGCATCACCACCACCGTTGAGGCGGTTGGCCCGTTGTGGATTTCCGGAACTCCCTATTACTCCAACACCATCAACGGCGGCAACATCTACTGGGCCAATGACACTCTGCGCTTCATCCTCAACAGTCCGCAACTGACGGACGGCAACTATGATTTCCGACTCAAGGCGTTCAATTGGGACTACATGCCGGTTGCCCTCACCGGCTTGGGCAACAGCCTGACCCTCATGATCAACAACAAGGCGCCGAAGGTGGAAATCCTCTCCATCGCCAGGGAGGACGGTAACCTCGTCAGCGAATGTGGTGTCGTCAGCCTCACCGGCCCGCAGGAGAACCTCGGCTTCAAGATCACCGCCAGTCATGCCGATGGTTATCTCGAGAGCTACACCCTGGATGCCTTGGTCGGGCGCAACCGTGGTGCCGGGACCATCGCCAGCGACACCTATGTGCCGCTCCACACCGGCAGCGTCTTGTGGCCCGGCGTCACCGGCAGCGTCTTCCACAGCCTGCCTGCCATGATGGCGAGCAGCCTCGCCCAGTGGGAAAGTTGCGCCTATCAGTTCCGGCTTTCCGCCTGGGCCCGCACCACCAACGGCTACGACCGCCTCTATTACCGCGAGTTCTTCTGGAACCTCGCCCTCAACGGCAGCCCGGCCGACTTCAACGGCGACGGCGTGGTCGATGGCGAGGATCTCAACATTTTCGCCCGCTTCTATGGCACTTCCAGCACCCTGTTATCCCGTTAGAAAACCACTGCCATGAGAATCTCAACCGTGTTTTTCGGCGGCAGCCTGGCCCTTGCCCTCATCGGCAGCGCCGTCGCCGCCGCGCCTCCCGCCATCAGTGTTTACGGGAAGGCCTTCTACAACAGCAGCACGCTGCTCCTCAACGTGTTCGCCGACAGTACGGTCGAACTTCGTTCGTTCGGCATCCAGGTCGGCTACGACTCGTCGCGGGTCCAGTTGGCGTCCGTCGCCAGCGACGACACGCTGTGGTTCCTCTCCGCCCGGCCCGGCCTGCGCTCGGTTTACACGCCGAGCCAGCTCATGCAGAGTGCCGTGCGGATCGTCGGGGCACGCTTCCAGGGCGACCAAACCCAAAAAGGGGTCACTGGCACGCAACTCCTGCTGGCCAGCCTGACCTTTCAGCGCCTCACCGGGGATTTGCCGGACTTTCAGCTCGCCCTCGCCGGACCGGTCAACTACACCAGTTTCGTCACCATCGAAGGAGCTAACGTGGATCGCAGCGTCGATGGGCTCGGCAAGCTGGTGCTCAGCTTCGAGGTGCTTTCGGAGGACAGCGACCAGGACGGGATTCCCGACCAAGTCGAATTCGCATGGTTTGGCAACCTCACCCGTGCCAATGCCACCACCGATAGTGACGGCGATGGGGTGACAGACCTCGACGAGTGGATCGCCGGCACCAACGCCGCGGATCCAACCTCGCTAACCCGGTTGGTGCTTACCCTCCAACCCGACGGCACCCGGTACTTCAGTTGGGACGGTCGGCCGGGGCGGGTTTACGATCTGCTGTGGTCCGGCGACTTGACGAATTTCGTCCCCATCGCCGAGGGCCTGACGCCGGAGTCTCCCAATAGCTTTCTCGACACTGTCAATGGTGACCAAGGATTCTACCGCTTGCGCATGCACAAGCCGACACTTGGCCAATGAAGAAAATCCCGCCGCCACACCCAGGTGCGGGGGTGTGGCGACCGGCCAGTGCCAGCCACCGCCCGCATCAGAGGAGCACCATCGTCATCATTGTCACTCTCTACACCGACCACTGCTGCCCGACGCAGCCTGCCTCGAAATGAGCCGGCTCGAGGCCCTTGTCCAACAAGTGTTTCGCGAGCAGCAGCGGGGGTTCGCCCAGCGGTTCGTCACTCAACTGAAAGGTGCCCCAGTGCATGCCGGTGGCGCTGCGGCAGCCGGTTTCCTGAAACGCCGTCACGGCCTCGCCCGGTGTCATGTGCAGCGCCTGCATGAACCAGCGGGGTGCGTATGCGCCGATGGCGATCATGCCGAAGTCCAGCGGTCCCAGCCGAGCTCCGATTTCCCGGAAGGCCGGGCAATAGCCGCTATCGCCGGAGTGCCAGAGTTTTACCCCGCCCCCTGCCACGCACCACCCGCACCAGTGGCCACGATTGCGATCCCACAGGCTACGGGCGGTGAAATGTTGGGCCGGGGTGGCGGTGACCGACACGCCTGGTGCCAGCTCAACCTGCTGCCACCAGGCGAGGGTCGTCACACTCACAAAACCGATGCCGCCAAACCACTCCGCATGACCCGCAGGCACCATCAGCGGCGTGTGCTTACCCAGTTTGCGCAAGGTCGGCAGATCGCAGTGGTCGTAATGGGTGTGGGTGAGCAAGACCGCCGTGATGGGCGGCAGGCTCGTCATCCCGCAGGGTGGGGGCACCATGCGCTTGAACCCCAGCCACGGCAGCGGCCCACAATGTTCCGAGAAAATCGGATCAATCAACAGATGCACCCCGCAACCACTCAGCAGAAACGAGGCATGGCCGAGCCAGGTGACCAGCCACCCGCGCTCCGGCATGACTTGCAGTTGCGCGTTGGTCAGAGGCACCCATGGCGCGGCGGCATGCGCGTCCGGGTACTCCGCCGCCGCCTTCCCGCCGCGACCGAGTTTCCAGCGCAGCACGTCCCTGAAGCCAGGCACGCGCTCAGGCCATGGATTGTTGAATCGCTCCGGCACACCCCAGTATCCCGCCACTTCCAGTCAACCGTCAAGTGCTGCGGTGCGGGTGAGCATGGAATGGCATGAAGAAGGCAGCGGTGGCAGCGGAGTTGGCCCGGCTTGAGCGGAGCCGGGAGGTGGCGATGGGGAAGATGTTGCGGTGGCGGGTGAGGTGTTGTTCGGATGGATGATCGTGTCGATGTTGGAAAATTCGATTATAGGAGTCTCCAATGGTTGGCTTCGAGGCGCTAATACTCCAATGAACGGGTGGAGTTGCAACCCTGATGCCAGAGTGAGCGATTGCAGGCTGATTTTTGGCTGATTTTTGGGTTGCAGCGACCCGCTTGCTCGTCAACACTCCCCCCGTGACGGCATTGAAAAAATCTCCCGGAACTCAAAAATCGGCCCCTGAAAGGCACGATGTGAATGTTGAATTTTCTGGAGTTCCCAAAGAGTTTCTGTTTTTCAATTGCCATCTGATCGAAAGATCGGGTGATTTTGTCACCATGCTTTTGGCTTTCAGTGAGCAAGGGTCGCCCGCACAGCCGGTGTTTCGGGGTGTGATTTGGAATCACGATTTGGCCTCCCAGGTTCATGATCTTGAAAAATACCTGGAAAAAATCGGTCGCCCGAGCCCGGACCCTGACAATGCCAAGTTTCCATCTTTGAATCTCCCGCATGTTCCGATCCCACTGAATCAGATCGGCTGTGCCTCGCGAGGAAGCTGGGGGGAGATCTCGATTCGCCAATTCTCTCACAAGGCCGCCCTTGATTTGAGAAACTCCAAGTCTGAATCCGCTACTGTTGCGGGTGTAACCCATGGAGTCTATGTGTCGCCCATCGAGGCCCACAAGCGGCTCATTTGCGATCTGATCATTAGCGCCAAGCCATGATGAAATCCCCATCATCAATACGGGATTGAGGCACGCAATACCAGGACCTGGAAAAGGGGAGCATGGACGCGGCTGTGACAATTCCTGGTCTTTCTTGATCATTGGAAGTTGGAAGTTGAATGTTGAATGTTGAAATCTTCGGCGTGAAGAATGGTGTAGCCGCAGCTCTCCCGGTTGAACCACAGCGGGGTGGCTAAGTCCCGGCGCTCGCTGCGGCCCAAACATCTTCCGGGTCGTCACCAGGATTCGGCGTTCCCGTTCTCTGCATCAGAACCCGGTGGGCGGGTGTGGCACCGGGAGTAACGTGGGCGCGATAGGGAGCCACCACATTCTTGTGGTGGTAGCGGAAGGGCGGCCCATGAGTGCGTGCCGAAGGCTCTGTTCATGGACGTTCCTTCCGCACGACGACAGGAATGTCGTCGCTCCCTAACGGGCATCCTCGGAGCCAAGTTGCTCGGGAGGGGCGTGCCTGCCGCGAGAC
>JAPLUI010000048.1 GCA_026397725.1 Verrucomicrobiota bacterium
AATCATAAATCCTAAATCAATTCCCCAAGCTCCCGCGCAGCGGAGAGGCTTGGGAATGGGAGCTGCGGAGAGGGGGATAGCTCGAGAGTGGGTTCATGACTCGGGGATTTGTTGATTTATGATTTTTGATTGTTCAAGAGGCTGCGGCCCTGGTGGGTGGGGCGGTATTTCTGGAGGCGGCTGGTGGGTTTTTCGGGGATGGTGTATTCCAACAGCCCGGCGGTTCTGAGCCGTGGGATGGCCTTGCGCAGGTTGCCACTGAGTTGCTTGTGCCCCAGGGCTGAGGCAATTTCCGCGGATGACAGTGGCTGGTGGGAGCAGGCGTCAAGGATATCCAAATCGACTTGTGCCTCGACTTGTGCCTCGACTTGTGCCTCGGGCGGTTTATTGATCGTCGGAGTCGCCAGTGGAATGCGCAACGGCACCACGAAACGCAGCCGCATTCCGAGTTCGACGATCTGGGGCATGGGCAACTGTTGCTCCACGGCTTCCTTGAAAATCCGGCGGATGCCGCTGCCCCATTGCTCGATGAGCCCGAGTTCGCGGAAGACGCGGGCGATGACGGGATTGCGGATTTTCGAAACCCCTTCCTTCATGTCCTCGATGGTGAGGCCGGGCAGCAGGATGCCGGGATTTTCAATCTCGATCCGGTCGTCGAAGATAGCGACGCGGATGGGCGCGCCCCGCTGGGAGTAGTCGGCATGGACGAGGGCGTTGATGACCACCTCACGCAGAATGGTCAGCGGGATGCTCCAGGTATCCTTGCGTTGGATGCCGGAGAGGTCGGCTCCACGCATCGCGTGCTTTTTCAGGAACAGCATGATGCCTTCGACCATCCGCGGGAGAACTTCATGAAGTTCGGTGTGGTCGAAGATTGCGGCTTTGTCGGTTCCGACGAAGCGCCCGCACTGCACCCACGCATCGGGGAAGTGCGCAATCCGGTCGGCTCCGAACAGCAGGATGGCTCCGGTGGTTGGAACCAACGCCGCTTGCTCCTTGCGCAGCAGTTTGAGGGTCAGCAGGCCATGTTCGTTGAGTTCGCGGCGGCCTTGGAACAAGTCCTGCGCTGTCTTCAAGTCCAAGTCGGCCGTGGACAAGGCGGCCATGGGTAGCTCATCGAACGAGCCGCCCCCGACCGAGCGGCGCAGTTCGGCAATGAGTTCGCGATCCGCCTGGCGGTTGGTGGAGCCGAGGCGGACGTAAACGCCGTGCTCGGAGCCTTCCGCCCGCAGAAAGTGGGGGCGGGAGCCGCTGAGAAACACCTCCGCGATCAGCAGGGTTTTGCCCTCGACCGTCACCATTTCGACATTTGGCACGAGCCGCGGGGCGATGGTGTCGGAGATTAGATTGCAGAGCCGCTCTTCCTCCTCAAGGGGATCCTCCACGCCGATGATCCGCTTGTCGTCAGCCACGCCGATGACGAGCCGGCCACCCGCCGAGTTGGCGAACGCCACCAGCGTCTTCAAAAGCGGCTTGGGAGAGGCCAAGTCGCGCTTGAATTCGAGTGTCTTGCCTTCGGCAGCGGCGAGGAGAGTTTCGATCATGAGGGGGACAGGGGGCAGGGGATGGAGGAGGATGCGTGCTGGGGTGGTAGCTGCGCGTCGGCGACAATGCAGGGCAAGGAGTTCCAAATCAAAAATCAAGAATTAACTATCGTAAATCATAAATCGAATCCAAGCGCGGAGCTGCGCTTTCTCGTGGCGGATGCGATGAGGGATTTTGCGGGGTTGGTTCATGGCTCGGGGATCTTTCTGCTTTCTGATTTCTGATTGGGCGCGGGGTTAGGCACCGTAAAAAATATACCTTACAAAATCCGCATGTTCGCATGGAATGTATTTGGTAAAATGATGAGGGGTAAAATGATGAAGAACTGGAATCGGGCTTCCGCTCTCGGGAGTTCTGATCTTTTCTTCCATGATTTTACCCTTCATCATTTTACCTGATTTCTGAATGATCAGACTTCTAACGCCATATTTATTCATATACGGCTCCTTAGGGCAGCGACACCACCAGGCGCAGGCAGCGGTACGGGTCGGTCATGTTGACGGTAGCCGTGCGCCTCTGGTCTTGATCCGGAGCGGAGACGGTGACCCCGGCACTGCTCCAGTGCTGCAGGTCGGTGCTGGACTCCACGGCATAGCTCACGCCCGCGCGCCCGGCGAAAAACGAGATGCTCAGTTGGTTCGCCGCAACGACCGGCTCGGGCAGGCTGCCGCTCAAATCCTGCTGCGGGTCAAGGTTGAGGGCGTAGGCCAGCAGCAGGCTCACTCCGTCGCCGTTCGGGTCGTCCTGCAGGTCGGCATTGTGGGGCAAGGCATTCCCGAGCAACCAGATGGCGACCGGGGTCGCCGCACCCATGGTGGCTGCCGCGTGGCCATTCCATGGCGGCCCGGCAAAGCCCGTGGCACCATCGAAATGATAGACCGTGAAACCACTGGCAGTGGCATCAAAGACACCCCAACCCAGCGCCGGGGCATTGCCCGTGAACGATGCCCTCGTCAGTCCGCTGCAGTATTCAAATGCGGATTCGCCGAGGAAAGTGACGTTGCCTGGAATCGTGACATTGGTC
The DNA here is from genome assembly GCA_026397725.1 of Verrucomicrobiota bacterium. Taxonomy (GTDB): domain Bacteria; phylum Verrucomicrobiota; class Verrucomicrobiia; order Verrucomicrobiales; family Akkermansiaceae; genus Luteolibacter. The sequence continues at coordinate 2,570 of JAPLUI010000048.1, forward strand.
AGCCCGGTGCAGAAATAGAACGCCCCGTCGCCAACGTTGGTGACGCCGCTGCCGAGCACGACGCTGGTCAGGCTCCCGCAGAACGCGAATGCATAACTTCCGATGCCGGTGACGCTGGCGGGCAGTGTGAGGTGCGTCAGGCTATCGCAGCCAAAGAACGCAAAGTCCCCGATGCTGTTGATCCCCTCGGGCAGCGTGACGCGGGTCAGGCCGCTGCAGTTATAGAACGCAAAGTCATCAATGCTGGTGATGCCGGCGGGCAGCGTGACGCTCCTCAGGTCGCTGCGGTTGTAGAACGCGAAACTGCCGATGCCCGTGACCGGCAGGCCGTTGATCGTGCCGGGCAGGCTCACCTCATCGCCGATACCGGTGAAGCCGGTGATGGTGATGGCGCCGTTCGTGACCACGTAGGTGAGATCGCTGGTGAGCACGAGCATGCCGGTGCTTTCGCTGAAGTTCCAGGTCCTCGGGCCATCGGTCCTGATCCAAGTGACGCCGTCCGCGTGGGGAGTGAAGCCGGCCACCGTGAAAGTGGCCCCGAAGATTTCCGTCAGGGTCGCGACCTCGACCAAGGGCCAGGAACCGGCGGTGACGGTCACGGCCGTGGTGTCGATGGTGAAGTCGCCATTCAAAGTGGCGGTCCCGGTCCCGGCGAGCTTATTGTTAGATACGTCGGTGACCACGAACCTCATCCCGGCATTGCCGGCGAGCACCAGCGTGCCGGCACTGACCGTGGTGTCGCCGGTGTAGGTGTTCACACCGGTGAGCGAAAGGGTGCCGGAACTGGCCTTGGTCAGCCTGGCGGCACCGGAGATCGCGCCCGCAAGCGTTACGGCCCCGGTCCCGGTGCCACCGACGGTTAGATCAGCAGCCAGACTGAGCGGATTGCTGATGGTGACCCCGCTGGCCGAGCTTTGATAGATCCGCGGCAGCGTGGCCCCGTTGGCGGCAAAAGCCAGGCCGTTGCCGGCGAGCGTCACGGTGGAGCCGCCGCAATTGAGCTGGTTGAGCAGGAAGCCCGCGTTCAGGTTGTTAGTGGCGGTGTAGGTTCCGGCGGCGTTGAAGTTGAGCGTGTAGTTCGCCTGCCCGGTCGCAATCGGTGCGGTGCCGCTGGCTTGGTCGTTGGTCCAGTTCGCGGCGTCGCTCCAGTTGCCCGTCACAGCGCTGGTCCAGGTGAAGACGGTGGGAGCAGGACCCACGGTGACCGTCACGGTATAGACCTTGGTGGATAGATCCTGAGCGGTGACAGTATAGCTCTGCGGCGTGGTGAAGTTTCCAACTGTACCGGGAGCGGGATTGCCCGCTGCCGAAGGTGAAACCGTGTAGCTGGGCGCGAGCGCCGTCACGGCCGTGCCAAACGGCACGGTCACGATGATGTCGGTTCCGGAGATTGTGGTCGCGGGCAGCCCCGGGAACACGAATGTTAGAATGTCCTTGGCCGAGCTGGCAGCAAGCACGGTCTGGGAGATGGCAACGGAGTCGCTGGGTGCGTTGTTCCCATCGCCCGAGTAACGGGCCAGGAGAAGGTGCTCACCGCCCGTTAGAGTGCTGAAGGTCAGAAAGAGCTTGGAGGAACCGCCGAGGGCAACAGTGGCCATCGGCGTGGCTCCGTCGAAGAGTATCACGTTCCCCGTGGGGGCGTTGCCGCTCACGGTGACGCTGAAGGTCACGGCCGCGCCATATTCAGAGGGATTGGTGCCGGCAACACGTGCCAGCACCGTGCTCGTGGCCGGGCGCGTGGGGCCGGTGACGACATTGAGAACGCCGCCGCTGCCTGTGAAGTGGACGTCGTCAACGTGCTCCGCGCCGGAGCCGCTTGCCCCCCAGGATCCCGCAACAGCCTGGTCTCCCGGGTTGGGCCCGAAGAACAAGCTGGCCACCGTTTCCGTACCAGTGGCTTGAACCTTGCCCCCGGTGATGGTCAATTTGTTGGTATCATTGATGGAGCTACCGTTGACGGCCAGGATGCCGGCGGCGACCATGGTGTCGCCGGTGTAGGTGTTGATGCCGCTCAGGGTCACCGTGGCAGCGGTGGTTTTCGTCATGCCACCGGTGCCCGCGAGTTTCACGCTGATCGCACCGCTTTCCACGTTCATGGCCGTGGCGATGAGCGTCCCGGGGCCGGTGATCTGTCCGCCGTTCAACAGGTTGACTGCTCCGACTGTCCGTGAGGTGGGCGGCAAGGAAAGGACAACGCGCGCACTGGCGCCGTTCACGGTCAGGTCGCCGGTGGCCGCTCCCAGAGTGCCGGGCCCGGAAAGGAGCACCGTTCCGCCATAGACCGTGGTGCCGCCACCATAGGTGTTCGCGCCGGTTAGGGTCAGCGTGCCGGGGCTGGCCTTGGTCAGGCCGTTGGTCCCGGAGATCACGCCCGAGACCGTCATGGCTCCGCTGCCGCTGCCGCCGACGGTTAGATTGGCAGCCAGGCTGAGAGGCGCGCTGATGGTCATCGTGCTGGCCGAGTTCTGATTGATCTGTGGCAGGGTGGCGCCATTGGCTGCTAGAGCCAGACTGTTGCCGGCGAGCGTCACGTTGGAGCCGCCGCAATTGAGCTGGTTGAGCAGGAAGCCCGCGTTCAGGTCATTCGTGGCGGTGTAGGTGCCGGCGGCGTTGAAATTGAGCGTGTAGTCCGCCTGGCCGGCTGCAATCGGCGCGGTGCCGCTGGCCTGGTCGTTGGTCCATTTCGTCGCGTCGCTCCAGTTGCCTGCCACGGCGCTGGCCCAGGTGAAGAGGGTGGGCGGAACCGCGGAGGTTCCGATGCCAGTGAGATTGATGTTGAAAGGGTTATGGGCCGGATCATCGTTGCTGGCGATGTGCAGAGCAGCCGTCCGCGTGCCAACTGCTGACGGGGTGAAGCTCACGACAAAGGTGCTGCTGCCGCCCGCTGCCACCGAGGAGGCGGGCGCGCTGGTGAGAACGTAGTCTGAGGCGTTGGTGCCGTCCCTGGTCACTGCGATGCCGGTCAAGGCTACGGTCCCGGTATTCTTAATGGTAAAAGTCAAAGGCACTGAGTTTCCTGTTAGTAACGAGCCGAAATTGGCGGTGCTCGATCCACTGGTCAGACTGGTGCCGGATGGTTGCTCGACTTCAATCCTGGGCATTTCAGGGGTAGACCGGACGTAGGAGAAGCCGCCGCCTGAAGCAGCCCCCCATGAGGTGAATTTGATGTCAATGTAGATGTTGCCGTTGAGAAGATGGAGGACCGCATCCCTGCCAACCGTGCTGGGTGGACCTACTCCAGGACCGCCGGTCCAGGTATCCCAATCCGTATAAGTCAACGAGGCATAACTGGCGGTGGTGCCATAGGCCCATTCCGTGCCGACGGGGCTCAGGCTGTGGGTGAAAGCCGACTCGGTCCTGATGTTGAAAAGTCCTTGGGTACTGGCCCGCGTCAGCCAGACACTGTCGGTGATGCGGTCCTGGTTTTGCGGCAGGGTCCAATCGACCAGGGCCGCTTTGCCAAAGGCAAGCGGCGGACCATTCCATACGACAGGCGCGTTTTGGAGGGCGTAGACGATGCCGCCGGTTCCGCTGGACGGGGTGTTGGTGGCCAGCACGTAGAGTTCGCCGTTGCCGTCCTCACCGAAACCGTGAACGGTCAGCCCGTTGGGCAAAATGCCCACCGCGAATTGCGGCAGCAAAAACTCCTTGATCGCCCCGGTCGTCAGGTCCGCGTAGAAGAGACGAGCGTCGGCCCGGGTTGGAGCGGTGTGCAGGGCCAGGTCGCCGAATACATACTTGCCGTACAACTCGGGCATCAAGCTACCACGATAGACGAATCCGCCGATAATGGAGATGCCGTCGTCGTGATCGTATTCGAGGGTGCCCGAGGGGCCGGAAATCGGGTCGGTCAGCCCGACGGGACTTCCCGCGCTGCGGGCACCGACCGTCCCAACGGTTCCGGTCGCGGTCGTGCGGTTGAACAGGAAGTCCCCTTCTTTGATTGCCCAGCCATAGTTGCCGCCAAGGACGACCCGGTCGATCTCCTCCACGGTGTTCTGGCCCACGTCGGCGAGGATGAGTTCGCCGTTCAGGCGGTCGAAGGAAAAGCGGTAGGGGTTGCGAAACCCGAGGGCATAGATCTCGGGAACTTGGCCCGCTACCTGAAACGGGTTGGTGGCGGGAATGCGGTACTGGCCGTTGCCGCTGGCCGGGTTCGGGCTGCCTGGGGTCAGGGTTGGCAGCAGCGGGTCGATCCGTAGGAACTTGCCCAGCGGGGTGCTCAGGTTCTGAGCGTTGCCGCCCGGTTCAAGGTGACTGAAACCCACGTCGTTGGCGTTGCCGCCGTCGCCGAGGCCGAGATACAAATAGCCGTCCGGACCAAACGCAATCGTGCCCCCATTGTGGTTGTTCGCGTTCTTGCCGAATGAGATGACCTCGCGCCTCGACAGGGGATCGATCACGTTGGGGTCGGTGGCACTCACTTTCCACTCATTGATCGCGTTCTTGTAACCTTGAGTGGCACCGTTGGGAGCGACATACGTCGGCCCCGTCCCGAGCGGTTGGCTGTTGTAGGTGTAAAGCGTGCGATAACCGGGGCTGATCGGGGTGCTGAACCCGGGGTGGAAGGCCAGACCTAGCAGTCCGCGCTCGTCGTTGGCGTTGGTGATGACGAGGGGCGGCGCAACCAGCGACTGGATGTCAAGGGCGGGCGTGGGAAGCAGACGGCCGTTTTGAAGAATCAGGATCTGTCCTTTCTGTTCCAGCACGAACAGGCGGGCGGTGTCGCCCGGCGGGCTGATCGCGTAGTCGGGAGCAGCCAGGCCGGTCGCAATCTGCTTCAAATTGAGCGCGATGGTTCCCTTCGGGATGGATGGCAGGACGTCTTGGCCTCCGTAAGCCCCCGCAATGAGAGCCAGCGCTCCGGCCAGCATGCATCCAAGATAGGTTGTTTTTGCTGTTTTCATAGTCTTGTTCTTCTTCGTCGATTCCCAATGATTCACGAATTCGATATCTTCCCGGTTCTCAACCCTAACTAACAGTTCGAGCTACCGCCAACTCGATTCCGCACGACGGGGCGTTGCACCTGTTCAAAACAAAGGAATTTCCAATGACGAAGGGAAGAATGGATGGGAACAGGAAGCAGCGGAGCAAGCCGAGGATCGCCCCTATGCACCCTCAGTTTCCTCTGCTTCCTTCTGTTCAAAATCTTTCCTTTGTGTCTTTGCATTCCTTTGCGGCGAAATCCAAATTCTGCCATGATTCTGTCATCAAATGATTCTGTCATGGATTCTGTCTTGCATGAATTGTTACAAAAGCTATAGGAAGAGGGTGAAGCGACAAGGTGCGGTGGTTGCGGCCCGGGTTCGCTTGCGGCGGCACGCGGGGGGACCAGGACGCGGGCACTGCCCGCTGCCGGCGGGTGGGGAGGCGATCCGACAGCGCTGTTGCGCGGGAAACCAAGTAACGACAGGCGGGAACGCCTGTCTTCCCTCACAGCCGAGACGGCTGTGGTCCCTGCCCGGTTTCCGGGACGGGTGGCTGGGGAAGAGAGTCGGCGGTTCAAGGGCGGCGGGGGTGCGTTGGTGACGAGGCGGGGCGAGGAGTTCCAAATCAAAAATCAAAATTCAACAATCAAGAATCATAAATCCAGTTCCCAAACTCCCGCGAAGCGAAGATGCTTGGGACTGGCAGATGCGGTGAGAGGGCTGGCTCGAGAGTGTGTGCATGGATCGGGGATTCTTTTGATTTATGATTCAGGATAGTTGATTCTTGATTGAGGCAGATAAGCAGGCATGGGGAGGAGGAGTTGGAGATTATGGGCTATTCGAGATTGAAATCTTTCTTTGTGATCTTTGCGTTCCTATGCAGTGAAATCCCAACACTTTCATGATTCTGTCGTCAAGTGAATTTGTCGTGGATTCTGTCGCGCAATAATTGTTGGACACGCCAAGGGAAAATGGTGAGGCGGCGAGGCGTGGCGGGTGAAGAGTGTTCGGCAGGATGCCGGCGCTCCCCATTGCGGCCGGGTGGGGGCATGGGGAAAAGAACAAGCGGTTCATGGGAGGCGGGCGTGGTGAAGGTGCTCCAAATCAAAAATCAAAATTCAAGAATCATAAATCCTAAATCCATTCCCCAAGCTTCCGCGCAGGGAAGAGGCTCAGACATTCTGAACCGTAGGGCAAACGGCTGAGATGGTTCTGCGTATTCCATGAGTCTCACACGAAGGCACGAAGATCCTTGCCATTGTTTGATTCCTTCGTGTGAGAAAACCCTGGTTCACTGCGTTTCCCTGTCAGATGCCAATTTCCTGGCAGAGTTCCGGATGTCTGAGGCTTGGGGATGGCAGATGCGGAGAGAGGGATGGTTCGGAGCTGGTTCATGGCTTTGGGAGTTTTTTTGATTTATGATTTATGATGTTTGATTTTTGATTGATTGGAGTTAGGGAACCGCCACGACCAGGCGCAGGAAGCGGCGGGGGCCGGTCATGGGAACCGTTGCGGTGCGGAGCTTGCCGGCGTCCGGCGCCGAGAGGGTCACGCCCGTGGTGCTCCAGGTTTGCAGGTCGCTGCTGGCCTCGACCGCGTAGGTGACGCCATCGCTCCCGGCGTGGAAGGTGAGGCTCATTTGATTTCCGGCAAGCACCGGCCGGGGCATGCTGCCGCGCAGGTTCTGTTGCGGGTCGAGGTTGAGGGCGTATGCCAGCAGGAGGTTGACTCCGTCGCCATTCGGATCGTCTAGCAGGTTCGCGGTGGCGGGGAAGCCATGGGCGAGCAACCAGGTGGCGACCGGAGTGAGTTCCACATGATCGGTGACCCCGAGGCGCAGGAAGCAGCGGGGCCCCGTCATGGGAACCGAGGCCGTGCGGAACTTGTCGGCATCCGGGCCGGAGACGGCCACTCCCGTGGTGCTCCAGGTTCGCAGGTCGCTGCTGGCTTCGACCGTATAAGTGAGCCCTTCTTTCCCGGCGAAATACCGGAGACTCATCCGACCTGCGGCGCACACCGGCCTGGGCATGCTCACGCTCAAATTCTGTTGCGGGTCGAGGTTGAGGGCGTAGGCCAGCAACAGATTCACTCCGTCGCCGTTCGGGTCGTCCTGCGGGTTTGCATTGTGGGGCAGGCCATTCTCTATCAACCAGGTGGCGAACGGGGTGGCGGCACCCATGCTGTGCGTGGGGTAGCCCAGCCATTCCGGCGAGGTGAAGCCCGTGGCACCATCGAAATGATCAACCGTGAAACCACTGGCGGTGGAATCAAAAACACCCCAACCCAGCAATGGCGCGTTGCCCGTGAACGATGCTCTCGTCAGACTGGTGCAGTATTCAAACGCGGATTCCCCGAGGTAGGTGAATTTGCTGGGAATCGTGACATGGGTCAGCATGGTACAGTAATAGAACGCGCCATCGCCGAGGCTGGTGAGGCCGCTGCCGAGCGTGACGCGAGTCAGGCTGGTGCAAAGTGCGAACGCATAGTTGCCGATTCCGGTGACGCTGGCGGGAAGCGTGATGCGCGTCAGGCTGCCGCAGGCAAAGAACGCAAAGTCCCCGATGCTGATGAGACCTTCGGACAAGGTGACGCTCGTCAGGCTGCTACAGGAATAGAATGCGAAGTCACCGATGCTGGTGACGCTAACGGGAATCATGACACTCGTCAGGTCGCTGCGGTCATAGAAGGCGAAGTCCCTGATGCCGGTGACCGGCAGGCCGTTGATGGTGGCGGGGATGGTCACCACATCGGCGGATCCAGTATAGCCGGTGATGGTGATTTTCCCATTCGATGTCGTGTAAGTGAAGGGCACTGCGGTCACAAACATCATGTCCGCGCCCGGGGTCGTGCCGCCGTCGTTGGTGGCGCTGAGTCGGTAATGATAGGTTTGTCCCGCTTGCAAGCCGGTGATGTTCGTGCTGACATTCTGCGCCGTCGAGCCGTCAGTGGGCGAAAGCGTCACACTCGCGGTGCTGCCATAGGCCGTGGTCAGGCCGTAATCAAAGCGTGCGGTGGTGGCATATCCGTTAGGATTGACCGTGCCGGCGAGCGTGGCCGCGGTGACGGTGATCGCAGTGGCGGCACCGGTAGTGGCTACGGGCTGCGGGGGCACGGTGAGGGTGGCGGTGTTGGATTTCACCCCGGTGGGATTGGCCGCATTGGTGATTTTGACCCAGTAGCTGGTGGTGGCGGTGAGGGCCGGAGTGGTGAACGACGCGGAATTGGTGCCCACGGGCGCGGTGGTCGTGCCGCTGGGGCCGCGATACCATTGATAGGTCAGGGGCGCCGCGCCAACGGCGGTGACGGTGAGCGTGACCGTGGCACCGCTGACGATGGTTTGGCTGGCGGGATGGCTGGTGATGGTGGGCGGAGTCACCCCCGCACGGATGAAGTCGCTGAGCACCACGCTATTGTCAACCAAACTCAAGGCGAGGGTTCCATAGTAGTCGGCGGTGGCGATCCGGCCGCCCACCATGTTGGAGAAAGCTCCAAGGAGGGTGGCATTGGAACTCAAAATCGTGAAGACATCCGTCGGCTGGATCGCAAGCTGGAAGTTGTTGGTGAAATTGATGTCGAGCGTGCCAGCCAGCGTCAGCGGCACGGTGCCAGCCTCGCTCAGGAAATCGTATTGCGTCCCCTGGGCCAGCCCGCCGAGTTCTATCTGCAAATGCGCCAGGTCGGTTAGAGTCAAGTCGCCGCCAATGGCTAGCGAGCCGACGGCATTGCCGGGCGAAATCGTGTCGGCGATGGTGACATTGGCACCCACGGTTCCCGAGCCTTCGAGCCGCCCGCCAGCAATCTGAATGTTGCCGAAGGACGGCCCATTCCCCGTAATGATCGTGCTGCTGTTCGCCACCAGGGTGACCCCGGAGGTCTGGGTGTAGCCGCCGGGCACGTTCAACAACCCACCGTTGGTGGCCGCCAACGTCCCGGTGTTGACGAAGTTGGAAGTATAGACGCTGAGGGTGCGCCCGCCAACATCGGCGTTGACCGTGCCGTGGTTGATGAAGTTGATGTCGCTATTGATATAGCCGAAGCCGCGGATGGTGTTGTCCTGGTTGGTGAGCGTGGCGTTGGAATTGAGGACCGCACCGATCCGGGCGTTATCCGCCGCCAACCGCACCACGCCCCCGCCCGTGAGCGTGGCATTGCCCAGCCCGTTGTCCACGCCGACATAACTGTTGTTCGCCCCACCCACCAGAATCGTCCCGCTGTTGGTGATCGTCCCCGCCAGCCGCAGCCACCGATCCTCGGCCACCCCGATCAGGCCCACATTGGTCGAGTCGAATCAGTGTGCCGTTGACTCCCGTGACCAACCCGCCGGAAAAAGGCCCGCTGAAAATCCCGCCCGTGACGACGCTGTTGATGCCGAGAACGCCGCCGTTGGACGCCGTGTAGGTCCCGGTGCCGCTCGTCGGTCCGGAGAGGTAGAGATACCGGCCGTCAACATCGGCGGTGACCGTGCCATTGTTGACGAAGTAGAGGTTGCTATTGATAGATCCGAACCCACGAATCGTGTTGTCCTGGTTGGTCAGCGTGCCGTTGGAATTGATG
>JAPLUI010000281.1 GCA_026397725.1 Verrucomicrobiota bacterium
GGCGGAGCTTGAGCACGAGCGTGACGTGGCCTTGGCGAAGGTGGTGGGGTGCCGGGTGAGGTATTTCACGGACGGAGTGATCATCGGCAGCAAGGGTTTTGTGAACGAGGTGTTTGCGGCGTGCCGGGATCGTTTCGGTGCGGGCCGGAAGGATGGCGCAAGGAGGATGCGAGGGGCCGCACAAGCAGTGAACCGGGAGTTATGGAGTGCGCGTGATTTGAGAAAGGGGATTGGTTAGGGAGGCGGGGAGCGCCCGGTGTGGCTTACGATGGCCCTTTTCCAGCGGCACCGCCCCGCTGATGCGGCGGCGTGCCGGAGTTTGGCCGGGTCTGTGAAGGATATTTGCCGCGATTAGGGCAAATGACCCCGATAGCCCGGTCAACGGGCCTGATTGAGCATGTGGCGAGGATGGAACGTCGTGCCCGCTGCCGTCAAACTCGTGAAACTCGTGCGGTCGGCAAGATGTTTCTGAAAAAGCACCTGGAACTATCGAGTTAGCAGTCGCTGCGAGGTGATGGGGGGTGGAGTTTTGCATGGTATTGGGGGTTGGTTGATGAGGTGTCCCCATCCCCATCATCCGGAAACAGGCGGCGAGGTTACCCCAATCCGACACGGGATGCGGCCCTGGGTGCCGCGATCCGGAATCTCCGCGTCATTTTCCGCGCAACCCAGCCCGCCCATTCCGGATGAAGGGAGTGAGGAGGCCGAATCTCGGAGCGTCCGGCATCCCCCTCCCAAGCTCAACCATGGACCAGCCATGAATCCATTTCAACAGACCCCTTCCAGCCATGATCCGCCATGTCCCCGGCTGCGGGCAAAGCCAGCAGGCCCGGACTCTCACTTGCCTCACGCGGGAGGAAGGTGTCGGCTTTCAACAATGATAACCATCAAGCTCTCAGCGATAGCCATTCTGATGTTATGTTGTTTCTGGCGCTGGCTGCCGTGGGGGCCGCCGGTCCACCTGAGGGCGTTCGCAGCCAGTGCTCCGACCGGCTCGACTCCTGCCTGAATTCGTCCCACATCGGGATGGATACGGTGCCGTTTGAACACCCCATCCTGATCCGTAGCCACTGCCATTTCCCCTGCACAACTTTGGGGTCTTTCCCCAACCTCCTCGCTCACCCAAGCCCAACCACCGAAACACCATGAAATCACCACCAACCCAGGCATGGCACATTCTAACAGTCGTGGCAACCGCCGCCGCATGGCTGGCTGGTCCGGCACTGGCGGATGGTCAAGCGGGACTGCCTGAGGGTTTCACGATTCCCCAGTCCACCTTGTCGCCGGACGGTCGCCACGGCGTGTTGGTGCCCGACCCCACTCGTTACCAGGAGAACAACGGCAACCGGCTGGTCGATGCGGCCACCGGCCAGGAAGAGGCGGTGATCCGGGCGAGAACCGGCGTGGAGCACGCGAACCACGTTGGCATCTATCCCCGGTGGACCGAAGACGGCAGTGGACTGCTATGGTTGGTGAGTGACAAGTGGTTTCCCCGCGCCATGGTCTACTTGCGAATCGCGGACGGCAAGGTGCAGTGGCAGCGGGACCTGCTGACCTTGTCGCAGCAAGAGATTCTGAAGCGGGTGCGCAAGGCCGATCCGGTTGCCTATGCCGCTGCGGTCAAAGAAAACAAGAGCCCCGGGACAGTCTTGCCGGAAGGCTTCACGATCAACGTGAACACCGTCGGAAGCGAGGTAGGGCTGCCCTTGCATTTCAACGTTGACCTGACTTCCGACCCGCAACACCTCAATTGCCCGCCCGGAGGGAAGACCCTCAGCGGACGGATTTATGAGCCCCCGCTTGCCGAACGCAAACCCTTCGATGCCATGCCCCAGGGGGAACTCGTGGAAGCGAGGATGCGCGGCGTGTTGGCGGCGGATGGCACGATCACCTGGTCGGGCTTCAGGGTGGCCACCGGCGCGAAGGCGGTGCAGTGGTACCAATACCTGTATGGCGGAAAGGGCGGCGAGTGGCGGGGCGACCTGCCGGAGGATTTCGTGGCCAAGTTCCGCGAAGCCGTGCCCGAAGCCCTGGCCGAGGTCCAGGCATACGCCCGGGAACATCCTGCGGAGCGGTGCTGGAGCATCGTGCTGATGGCCGAGCCTCGCGCACCGGATTCCCTGGCGGTCGATTTCCTCATGCTTATCGATTCAAACAGCCCCGGCTCGAAGGACCCCGGCAATCCGAACTGGCGCGAGCGGGAGAATTTTCCGCAGGCGGGCGAGATCGTGGCGTCATTGGGCGGAAGTCTCGAGGAGGATGGCACCGTGAAATGGGGGAAGTTGGACGTGGCGACCGGTGCCGAAGCAGTCCGCCGCCGGGCCGCGATGAAGCGTGACGACTCCGTCCGGTCCAAGGCGGAGCCGGAAATTCAACGCCGCGTGGAGGCCGCCGCACCTGAAACCATGGCCGCCTTGCAGACATTCGCGGCCACCCAACCGAAACAGGACGCCGTGTTCAGCGTGGATTTCGACAGAACGCGCCTATCGGACCGGCATCATCCGGGCGTCCGGCCGGCAGTCTTCGTGGTGACGCTGGAGCCGGCCTACATCGATTCGCGCCAGGTCAGGTTGCCGTTGGAGGCCGAGTTCCAGGCCCGCCTGGAAGGCACCTTGCAGGCCGACGGGACCCTCGTCTGGGGCGGCTTCACCTTCCTCCACGGCGAGGCGGCCCGCAAAGCCCGCCGTGATCGCGACGCCGCACTCAACCGCGCCGGGTGGCCTGCATTCCTCGGGCCATAGAATTCTCCTGCCGACTCCGGCCCTTGGGAACCTTGATGACATTCAACGGCCTTCGCCTCAAAGCAAATTCCTAGCAGTGGGCGATCAGACCACCCGCTGCCGCTTCCCTTCGAAATGCTCTTCGATTTCCTCGAGCGTCTTGCCCTTGGTTTCCGGGAGGAAAAACGCGGCGGTGATGAAGTAAATCACGGTGCAGGCAGCCCAGCACAGGAACATCGCAAAGTAGCCGTAGTTGCCCACCACCGGCAGGAATACCGCCGCGATCGACGTGGCCACCCCTTGGTTCACCAGCAGGGCGATCCCCATCCCGGCGGAGCGAATCCGCGTCGGCATCAGTTCGGACAGTGCCAGCCAGACACACACGCCCGGCCCAACCGAGAACGAAGCGATGAAGAAGGCAATGCAAATGGCGGCCAGAATGCCGTTTTGCTTGCTTGGAATCGGTCCGATCCTGGCACGCTTGATCTCCAACGGCTGGTCCGCATTGTCCTTGTCCTTCTTGTCGGGCGTGATCGACAGGGTCTGGCTTTGCCTGATTTTCAGGGCATTCGCCAAGGTGCCGCGCTCGTCCTTGGTGAGCTTGCCCAACACGAGCTGCGCCTGGTCAACCACCGAATTTTCCTCGGTGTTGAGTGCCTCGAGCCCTCGGGTCTTCAGCTTTTTGGCCTGCTCCAGCAAGGCCTGCTCTGCCGCGGTGAGCTTGCCGATGATTGCATCCGCCGCCGCGAGAATTCCATTGGATTCCGCCGTTGGCATGAACGCCGTGGCAACATCCTGCTTGCTGCCATAGTTGAAAAGCACCGTGATTTGGACGGCCTCTCCTGCTGGCTGGTTGGCAAACCTCACCTTCGTGATGTCCAACTCGAGCTGGTTGCCCTTGATCATAGCGACCACTTCCCGGTTCACGTCCTGCCGCTTGGATTCAATGCTGTAAAACACCGCTGCCAACGCCACCAGTGAGATGATGATCCCGGAGGTTCCCAGTTTGAGCAGGAAGGTACGGCCCTTCCGCTCCACCAGCAACACCGCCACGATGGTCATCACGCAGTTGAGGATTTTAATCGCCGTGCCACTGTTGGATGCCGAGAGCGCATCCAATCCGGCCTGTTGGAGAATGGTGGTCATGAACTGCAAGATCGAATTGATCCCGGTGGCCTGGGTGCAACCCAGAATGATGCACGCCAAGACAAACGGAATCACATACTTCCGGGCAGTGAATATCTCCCCCATCGATTCGATGAAGGTGGTCTGCGGCTTGGCTCGTTCATGCGCCAGTGAAGCCGCCATTTCCTGCATTTCCAATTCCGCCTCTTCTGTCGTGCGGGATTTCAGCAGCGCGGTCCTTGCCGCAGCCACCTTGCCGCGCCGGAACAGCCACCGCGGGGATTCGCTGACCATCATGCTGCCCACCAAAAACACCAACCCGGGATACACCACCGTGAGAAACATGCTGCGCCAAGCGTGGTCCGCCACCTGCATGATCGCCTCCTGGTTGCTCCCGGCCGCCTCCGTGGCAGCCTCCGCATTCCCGATGAAATACCGCCCGACAAAGGCCGCCAGCACGATCCCGAAAGTCAGCATGAACTGGAAAATCGCCGTGCCGGAGCCCCGACTCCGCGCCACCAGCGATTCCGCCAAGTAGAGCGGCACCACCACCGCAATCACCCCGCCACTCATCCCCTGCAACAAGCGCCCGAACATCAGCGGCACATAGCTTTGACTGGAAAAGATGATTCCCACACTGGCCACAAACATCAGTGCGCTTACGATCATCATCTTCTTGCGGCCCAGCCAATCCGCCAGAAATCCTGCGATCACCGAACCCAGCAACGACCCCGCCAGCACTGCCGCCACGATATACGAGGTTTCCTGCTCCTTGAGCTTGATCGCCTTGTTCAAATACGGCAATGCCGGATCGATCACACCGATGTCGATTCCGTAAAGCAGACCACCCATGCCTGCGATGAAGAGCAGAAAATAAACCGCCAGGGATTTTCCTGGCGGACGACTCGCGTTACTTGGATCTTGGCTCATGCGTTGGTTGGAACTTCGCGCCATCCTAATCGCGATGCGCCCGGCGACAATCCCGAATATTGAGAATCTTCCGGGCCTGCGGCACCCATCCGGCAAATCGCCCGCAAATCGCCCGCAAATCGCCTTGCATCGGCCCGTAAAGCCGCTTAGACTTTCGCCCCATGGCAGTTCGGGCATCTCAGATTCTTCGCATTTCGGCGGCGCTGCTGGCAGTGCTGACTGGGTATACGGCCGGTCTTGCCGACCCGGCTCATGCGCAGGCCCCGCCGCTCCAACCCGCGCAGTTCGACCCGTCGGACGTTTACTTCCAAGCCTATCTTGCCGTGCGTTCCGCCGAGCAACTCGAAAAGGACGGCAACTTTCTCGGGGCTTTGGAGAAACTCGAGCAGGCGGACAAGCTGTTGCAGTCGGTGACCACCTACTACCCGAAGTGGAAGCCGGACATGGTCACCGGCCGCGCCGCCAAAACCCGCGAAACCATCGCCCAAGTCCGCCCCAAGGCCGACGCCCAGCGCAGCAAGGAGCAGGGCGTCATCGCCGAACTCGAAGGCGGCCCGCAAAACCCCGCCCGCCCGGGCACTCCGGCAGCGGGTGCCACTCCACCTGACATTCTCCACCTGGATCCCCTGGCTGAGCGCCGCCTCAAGGACCACGACGCGGAAGTCGAGCGCCTCCGCAAACTCATTCAGGACTCGATGACGCCGCCAGCCGAAGTCGCCCGCAACGCCACCCGCGTCCGCGACCTCGAACGCCAGCGCGAGGCACTCAAGGAACAACTCCGCGCCGCCGAGGCCGCCGCCGAAACCCTCCGCACCCGTCTCGCCAAGGCCCCGGTCGAAAGCGAACTCAACGACCTCAACCAGCGCATTCAGCGTCTCGAGCAGGAACGCGAAGCGATGTCGATGGCCCTCACCCAAAGCCGCGCCGAGCACACCAAGACCCTGTCCAAGGTCGCCATCCTTGAAGCCGACCTCAAGGTCATGTCGCAACAGGCCGCAGACCTCCAGCGCGACCTCGACCTCCAGCGCAAGACCGCCAGCACCACGGTCTCCGGCATGCGCAAACAACTCCAGACGCTCCAGGACACCCTGACCCGGAAAAACCAGGAACTCGCCACCGCCAACGAACAAATCACCGGCCTCAAACAGGAACTCCAGCAAAGCCGCGACGCCGCCGTCCAACTTGTCGATGAACGCGATTCCCTGGTCGCCGAGCGCGACCAAATGAAAGCCCTCCTCAAACTCAACGAAGCCGGCCGCGTCCAGGAACTCATCGAACAAAACATGGGCCTCGCCAAAAACCTCCGCGAAAAATCCGAGGTTCTCGACGCCCTCAACCGCGACAACAATGCCACCAAGGATGACTTCACCGATGCCCTCCGTGACCTCGCCGTCGCCAAGGCCCAAATCAACCGTCTCAATCAGGAACGGCGTGTCCAGGACCAACGCCTCGCCGCCCTCGAAAGCCGCCTCAGGCGCGAACAAAGCGCCCTCGCCGACAACCCGGCCACCGCCGACCCCGCCGAAATCGAAACCCTCCGCGACATCATCAAGCGCCAGCTACTCACCCAGGAACGCCGCCGCCAAGCCAGTCAGATCCTCATCGAGGCCGCCAAACAACTCGGTTCTTCCGACGCAAACGTCACCGATGCCATCGCCCTGCTCGAGGGCGAGGAGATCCCGCTCTCCCCTGACGAACAGCGGCTCATCGCCGACCGTGCCGACGTCGAACTCATCTCACCCTTCGCCCAAAGCCCGGAACTCGTCGCACAACGCAACCTCCATCTCAACAAGAACATCGAGAGCTACGACCGCGCGGCCACCAAGGCCTTTGCCGCCGAACGCCTCCTGCCCGCCCGCGAACTCTTCCAACTCATTCTCGAAGACCACCCCGGCCACGTCTCGTCGCTCTGCAAACTCGGCGTCGTCAACCTCCGCCTCAACGACCCGAGCGCCGCTGCGGAAACCTTCCGCCGCGCCGTGGAACTCGATGACAACAACCCCTATGCCCACCGCATGCTCGGCTTCGCCCTCATGAACCTCGGCGATCTCGCCGGCGCCGAGCACCACGTCCGCCGCAGCGTCAACCTCGCCCCCGACGACGCCAAGAGCCAGAACCTCCTCGCCACCATCGCCTACCGCCTCGGCAATCCCGCCGAATCGGAATCCCTCTACAAGGCCGCCATCGCCGTCGATCCCATCCCCAGCGAACCCTACTTCAACCTCGCCCTGCTCTGCGCCCGCCACAAGCGCTTCGAGGACGCCCGCCACTACTATCAGGAAGCCCTCGAACGCGGCGCCCTGCCCGATCCGAAACTCGAACAGAACATCGCCACCCACTGACCTCGAGTTATCAGTCATCAGTTATCGGTTATCAGTTATCAGTTATCAGTTATCAGTTATCAGTTATCGGTTATCAGACTTTTGCCATGTTGCGTTTCATGCTCTTGCCGTTGTTGTTGCTGGTGGCGTCCTGCGCCACGGACAAACCTGCGGCGGCGGCCCCGGCGGCGAGCCGGGCCACCATGTCGGAGAAATTCCTCGGGCCGCCGATCAAACAAAACGCCAACGGCGAATGGCCCGCCAACATGCAGCAAGTCAGCACGTTTGATGGCCAGCGCCAGTCCCCGTACTTCAACGGGAAATCCACCATTGCCAAGCCCTACCAAACCGGCGAGTACACCAAGACGTCCTGGTGGGGGAAAAAAGAAGTCGCAACCCAACCCTACACCGGCAACACCGATGCCAACCGCCTCCGCAGCACCTCCCGGCTCCAGGGCCTCGGTGCCCGCGAGGCCGGCACCGCCGCCAGCATCCCCGCGCCCTTCCCAACCGGGACCTACCAAACCTCGGCCGCCCGCGAAGGCGATGCCAAACGCTTCGACAAACCCACCGACGCCGCAACCGAGGCCCGCCGCCGGGTTTTCCCCGAGCCGGAAATCAGCACCTGGAAGCAACAGCGGGCCCTGGATGTGAACACCACCAGAAGCATCCTTGGCCGCGATAAATAATTTCTTGAGAAATGTCTTGCCATTCGGCGGAGCGCTGCCAGCTTGCCGCCGCGCACCGGTCACGGTGCCACCGCGCAGCCGCTTGAAAGGCTCCGCCCTTGTCCGGTCTTCATCGATGAGAGAGATTGTTTGAGGTTCATCAGATAGCGCTCATCACCCTGCCAGCCGCCGATCACCGGTGGGAGCTGGCAATTTATCCCAACATGACCCCGACTCCATTCGAGGCGTTGCCGCTGGCTGCGCCCCTCCACCGCGTTTTGCGCGAACTCAACTACACCGTGCCCACGCCGATCCAGGCGCAGGCAATCCCCTTGCTGCTGCAAGGCCGCGACCTGCTAGGCTGCGCCCAAACCGGCACCGGCAAGACCGCCGGCTTCGCCCTGCCGATCCTGCAAGCGCTGCATCTGCACCCCCGCCAAGTCCGCCCGCGTTCCTGCCGCACCCTGGTATTGGCCCCCACCCGCGAACTCGCCGGTCAGGTCGGCAAGAGCTTTGCCACCTACGGCAAACATGTGAACTTCCGCCACACCCTGGTTTACGGCGGCGTCGGCCAGGTGCCGCAGGTCAATGCCATGCGCGGCGGCGTCGAGGTGCTGGTGGCCACTCCGGGCAGGTTGTTAGATCTGATCGACCAGCGCCACATTGATTTGAGCCAGGTCGAGTTTTTCGTGCTTGATGAAGTGGACCGGATGCTCGACATGGGCTTTCTGCGCGACGTGAAACGCATTGTGGCGATGCTGCCGGCGAAACGCCAGTCGTTGTTTTTCTCGGCCACGCTGGCTCCTAACATCGTTGAACTCGCCCGCACCATCCTGCGCGATCCGGCCCATATCAACATCATGCCCGAAACCACCACCGCCGAGAACATCGACCAGCAGGTGTGCTTCCTGGCGCGTGAAGACAAGCGGCCGCTGCTCGATCAACTGCTGCGCGGCCAGGCAGCGGCGGTCGGGCAAAAGCTCACCATCGTGTTCAGCCGCACCAAGCACGGTGCCAACAAACTCGCCAAGAGCCTGTGTGCCGCCGGCTTTGCCGCGGATGCGATCCACGGCAACAAGTCGCAGGCGGCGCGGGAGAAAGCGCTCGACCGCTTCAAGCGGGGCCTGACGCCCGTGCTGGTGGCCACCGATGTCGCCGCCCGCGGCGTGGATGTGAAGGACGTCGGCCTGGTGGTGAACTTCGATTTGCCTAACGAACCGGAAGCCTATGTCCACCGCATCGGGCGCACCGCGCGGGCCGGTGCCGATGGCCGCGCGGTGTCGTTCTGCTCGGAGGACGAACTCGAATTCCTGCGTGAGATTGAAAAGATCATCCGCATGCCGATTCCGCGTTGGGACGCTCACGCCTGGCACATTGAGGCCCTCGCCGAGCGCCACCGCCGCGGGAAATCCGTGGGCGGGGAGCCTCCCAAGCCGGCACCCGGCGCTCAGCGGGGCGGCCAACACCACCACTTTGGCCGCAACCGGCGGCGCTCCGGAGTCGGCCGTTGAGCGGTGGTTTCAGTGGTGCTCAGGGCCTCATGGGCAAGAAAACACCCCGTGGAATCACGGCAAGGTCCAGCACTTGACGCGCCGGCCCGGCACCCCCTTGGAACCCTGCTTGAATTTCTCGCTTTGCCAGACGGCGGATTTCAGCCATGACTGGCGCATGACAATTTTTGAAATGGCCCGCGAGCATGCGGTGATTGGGTCCGCCGAGGCAGTGATCGGTTGGGATCAGGAGACGTATTTGCCGCCTGCGGCAACGCAATTCCGGGCGACCCAACTTTCCTGGCTGGCGGCACGGGCGCATGAACTGGCCACCTCGGACGCCTGGCGACGCGCCCTGGAAGATGCCGAAGCCGCGGCCCCCGGCCACGACTTGAAGCTTTGCGCGAACCTCCGCGAAATGCGACGCACCTTTGAGCGTGCGACCAAGTTGCCGGTGGACTTGGTGGCCCGCGAGTCCGCGGCCTCGTCGCTGGCCAAGCACGCCTGGGCCGAGGCCCGCAAGCGTGCGGAGTTTGCCACCTTTGCCCCGCATTTGCAGGTACTCCTCGAGATTGCCCGGGAGAAGGCCGAGCGCTGGGGCTACCCTAACGAACCCTACGACGCCCTGCTCGACGGCTACGAACGCAACACCAGCACCGCCGCAGTTGCCGCCTTGTTCGAGTCCCTCCGCCCCGAACTGCGCCGACTTGCGGCGTGCGCCGTCGCAGTCTCCGCCGCACACGCGCCCAGCCTGCCGGCCGGACCCTATCCGCTAGCCGCCCAGCAACGGCTCAACGCCCAAATCGCCGCCGCCATCGGCTTTGATTTCCACGCGGGCCGGATCGACACCACGACCCATCCGTTTTGCACGACCCTCGGGCCGCGCGACGTGCGGCTCACCACCCGTTATGACGAGTCCGACTTCACCTCGTCGCTCTTCGGCGTGTTGCACGAGGCCGGGCACGGGCTGTATGAACAAGGTCTGCCATGCGATGACTATGGCCTGCCCTCCGGTAGCCCCGTCTCGCTGGGCATCCATGAATCCCAATCCCGCCTCTGGGAAAACCATGTCGGCCGCTCGCGGGCATTCTGGAACCATTGGTATCCCGTCGCCCAGCAACACTTCCCGCAACTGGCCGGATTCCCCATGGAGAATTTCCTCCGCTTTCTGTGGCGTGCCGAGTTTTCCCCGATTCGGGTGGAAGCGGACGAAGCCACCTATGACCTGCACATCCTGCTGCGCTTCGACATTGAGCGTCAGATGCTCGATGGCAGCCTGGCCGTCGCGGACATTCCCACCGCGTGGAATGAGGCCTTTCGTGAACTCTTCGGTTTCACCCCGGAGGATGATCGGCGGGGGTGTTTGCAAGACATCCATTGGGCCATGGGCGGGCTGGGATACTTCGCCACCTATTCGCTCGGCAACCTCAATGCCGCCCAACTCCATGCCGCCGCCCGCCAAGACCCCCACCTTGCCGCCGCTTGCGAGCAAGCCAACTACGCCCCCCTGCTCGCCTGGCTGCGCACCTCCGTCCACGCCCACGGCGCCACCCTCGACCCCGCCGACCTCATCACCCACGCCACCGGCACCCCACCCTCACCCGCGGCCTACCTCGCCCACCTCCAGGCGAGATATCTGTGAAAGAAAACAACTGAAACGCTGCAACAAAAGGAAGATGAGCGCGGCAGCGTTGCCCGATTTCAGCGTTTCAGCGTTTCAGCATTCACCTCACTCCCCCCATGCCTAACGGAACATTGATCGTCATCGAAGGAATCGACGGCACCGGCAAGTCCACCCAAGTGCGGCGACTCGCCGAGTGGCTGACGTCGCAGGGCCGCGAGGTGGTCGCCAGCCGCGAACCGACCGACGGCCCGTGGGGCCGGAAACTGCGCGAATCCGCCGCCAGCGGCCGCTTGTCGGCGGCGGATGAGCTGGCGTATTTCCTCGAAGACCGGCGGCAGCATGTGGCGGCAGTGATCGCGCCCGCGCTGGCGGCTGGCAAGGTGGTCGTCCTGGACCGCTATTACTTCTCGACCATGGCCTATCAAGGTGCCCGCGGCTTTGATCCGACGGAGATCCGGCGGCTCAATGAAGCGTTTGCGCCAGTGCCGGATTTGCTGCTCATTCTCGATTTGGAGGTGGCTGCCGCCCACGGCCGGATCGGCTCGCGTGGCGATTCCGCCAACGAGTTTGAACAACGCGAAAACCTGGAGCGCTGCCGCCAGATCTTCCTCGCGCTCAGGCACGAACCCTTCGCCCGCGTGATTCCTGGCAACTGCGGGATCAACACGGTCACCGCCCGCCTGCAGCAGGCCGTCCGTCTTGCCGGTCTGGTACCATGCAGCGCCGCAAGCCTCGCAGCACCATGACGTGATTGCCAATGATCAAATGCTTCCCATCGAACTGGCGATACAGAACGAGCAACTCAAGACGTCACACGCGGAGGTGGCGGCGGGGCGGGCGCTTTTCGCCGACCTTTACGACTTTGCCCCGACGGGCTACCTGACCTTTGATCGCGCGGGGGCGATCCGGCTGGTGAACTTGACCGGCACGCACCTGCTCGGCATCGAGCGCTCCCGGCTGGTGAACCGGCGCTTCGGTCAATTCGTGGCCGCGGACGACCGCCGCGCCTTCAGCGAGTTCCTCGGGAAAGTATTCGTGAGCGAGGCCAAAGTATGCTGCGAACTGACACTGCCGCAAGCTGGCTCCCAGCCCCTCGTGGTGCAGCTCGAGGGCACGCGCTCTGCCGATGGGCAGGAATGTCGCGCGGTGCTGCTGGACATCACCGAGCGCAAGCGGAAGGTTCTGGACAATATCCCTGTTGGCGTTTTCTGGAAGGACCGTAATTTCATCTACTTGGGCTGCAACAGCACCTGTGCCCGCGCTGCCGGTCTTAGCGTCCCTAGTGAAATTATTGGCTTGAGCGACCACGATTTGGTCTGGAAAGCCAACACGGAAGCATCCCGGGCAGATGATCGCGCCGTGATGGAGAGCGGCATCCCCAAGCACAACTATGAAGAAGCGTTGCTGCAGCCGGATGGAAGGATTGGTCGCATCATCACCCACAAGGTTCCGCTGCAAGACAAGGAAGGAAATGTCTTCGGAATGATGGGAACCTTCGAGGACATCACCGAGCGCAAGCGGGCGGAGCAGACGCTGCGGGCCAAAGAGGTGGCCGAGACCGCCAACCGGGCCAAATGCGTGTTCCTGGCCAACATGTCCCATGAGATCCGCACCCCGCTCAGCGCCATTCTCGGCTTCTCCCAACTGCTGCTGCGCGAGCGCGGCATGTCCGGCCAGCAACTCGATCATCTGCTCACCATCAACCGCAGCGGCGAGCATCTCCTCAAGCTCATCAACGACATCCTCGAAATGTCCAAGATCGAAGCCGGCCGCACCAAGCTGAACTCTGTCGGCTTCGACTTGCACGCCGAGCTGGCGGACCTGGATAAGATGCTCCGGCAGCGGGCCGAGTCCAAGGGCTTGCGCCTGGAGACGCGCTGTGACTGCCCTCTTCTGCGCTGGGTGAGCATGGATCATCTGGGGGTGGTCTATGTCGCCAGCGAGCCAACCGTAGCGCCGCAGCAAGCGGACGAACTGACCCGTGAGTCCTTGGCCGTCCTGCCGTCCGACCTGCTGGAGGCGATGCGCAAGGCAATCCTGGGCGGCGACATCTTCCGGTTAAATGAATTGATTGAGAAAATCGCCCCTGATCATCCGTGCACCGCGCAAGCCTTGCGCAAGCTGACCGCAGGATTTGAGTTTGATCAACTGAACCAACTCTTCCAACCCGAAGGCACCCCATGAACACTATTCCAAAATCCGCAACGAACATTCTGGTCGTGGACGACACGCTGGCCAATCTCCAATTGCTGGCTGAGCTGCTTCAGAGACGTGGCTATCGGGCCCGGGCCGCCCCCAGCGGCAAGCTCGCCCTGCAAGCCGTCCAAAACGAAACGCCCGATCTAATCCTGCTCGACATCAACATGCCCGAGATGAACGGCTACGAAGTCTGTGAACGCTTGAAAGCCGAGCCTGCGTGGGCGGATATTCCCGTGATTTTCATCAGCGCGATGCATGAGACGTTCAACAAAGTGAAGGCCTTTGCCACCGGCGGCGTGGACTATGTCACCAAACCGTTCCAGTTCGAGGAAGTCGAGGCGCGGGTGGCCACCCATCTGGAATTGAGCCGCCTGCGCGCTGCCATGGCCGCGCACAACCGCCAGCTCGAGGAAGTGGTCCGGCAACGCACTGCGGAGCTGATCGAGGACATCACCGAACGCAAGCGGATCGAGGTGGCGCTCCAGCTCGCGCTCGCGGAGAAGACCGCCCTGGTCCAGGAAATCCATCACCGGGTCAGGAACAACCTGGCCATCATGGTCAGCCTGACCAACATGCAAGCACGCCAAATCAGGCATCCGGAAGCCTTGGCGGCCTTGGCCGACACCAAAGCCCGCTTGTTTTCGATGTCGTTGCTCCATGAGATGCTCTATAGCTCAGGCCGGATGGACCAGGTGGAAATCCAGGGTTATCTCCAACAGCTTTGCAGCCACCTGTCGCAGTCCCATTGCCTGCCGACACAGGGCATTCAAATCCAGAAATCCCCGTCCGCCCCGCTGACGGTGGGAATCGACCAGGCGGTGCCGTGTGGCTTGATTGTCAGCGAACTCGTATCCAATGCCATCAAACATGCTTTCCCCAATGACCGGCAAGGCAAGGTGGCCGTTGATCTGGTGCTGGCACCTCCGGACATGGTCACTCTTCGCGTGACCGACGATGGCATCGGCCTGCCGGACGGCTTGCAGATCGATCAAATTGGCAGACTCGGCTTGTCCTTGGTCAACGCTCTGACCCGCCAACTTCAGGGAACGCTCGGAATCCAGCGTAAACCGGGGGCCACCTTTGAAATCCGCTTTCCGCTCCAACCGACAAGCCCTGCATGACATGAAATCACACCGGTTATTGATCGTCGAAGATGAATTCATCCTGGCCATGGACTTGAAGGCACGGCTTGGCGAAATGGGATACGGCGTGGTCGGCAAGGCCGGCACGGGTGCCGCCGCCATCGCTGCGGCGGAGCAGCACCGGCCTGACCTGATCCTCATGGACATTCGTTTGTCCGGGCACATGGATGGGATTGCCGCCGCCAGCGAAATCCGCAGGCACCATGACATTCCAGTGATCTTCATGAGCGCCTACGCGGACGAGGAAACCCGACAGCGTGCCGCAGCGGCGGAGCCTGCCGGGTTTCTATCAAAACTGACGACCGACCGCGATTTGCGCACGGCAATTGAAACGGCGTTGGGCGGCGTCTCGCCTAACAGATCATAGGGAGATGGGGACAGGTGCTTTCGCGGAGGTTGTCGGGGAGCCATGCCCACATTTCATCGATGCTGAGGACGGCCGCGACGTGGACGCGGTCCTCGACGGCCTCAGCGGCGCGGTGATGGAATTGGAGGTATTCCGGCGGCTTGGCCTCCACGATGGCGATGCCGGGGCAGAGAACAGAGAAAGTCGGCGGGCGAGAATTGACCGGGAAAATGGATTCACAGCGGCACCTCGGTGCCGAGCCCGAGTGTGCGCGCATTGGCGAGCACGCAGCTTGCCGCCGCCAGGTCCTGGATGGCGATGCCCACGGACTTGAAGAACGTCACCGTGTCGCGATGCGTGCGCCCCGGCTTGGACCCGGCTGCGATTTCGCCGAGTTCGGCGTGAACATGGTCGGCTTGGATCAGGCCGGCATGCAGGGGCAGGATCAGGTCGCCGGCTTCCTCCCAGGCTGCGGCATGCTGGTCCACCACCACCAGCGCGCGCACGACGGTTTCCGGGGGGATTTCCCGCATGTGCGGTTTGTAGGAGCCGATGGCGTTGATGTGCGTGCCGGGGGCCACTTCATGGTCGGCAAACACCGGCGTGGCCGAGGTGGTCGCCGTGCAGACGACCGCCGCGCCGTCAAGGGCTGCGGCGGAGCTGGGGGCAACCGACACCGTGATGCCGAATGCGGCAGTGGCTTCCCGTGCGAATGCGGCGGCACGAGCGCGGTCGTGGTCAAACACACTGGCTTCCCGGATGGTCCTCACGGCGCACACGGCTTCCAGTTGGGTGCGGGCCTGGATGCCGGCACCGAAGATTGCGACTTTGCGGGCGTCCTTGCAGGCCAGGAAATCGGTTGCGGCACCGGACGCCGCGCCGGAGCGAATGGCAGTTAGAGAGGTGCCCTCCATGATCGCCACGGGGCTACCCGTGGCCGTATCGAACACCATGACCATGGCCTGGATGAAGGGAAGCTTGAGCGCCGGGTTGTTCTCAAACAGCGTGATCACTTTCAGTCCGAAGCGAGCCGTGCCAGGACTGTATGCCGGCATCACGAGCACGTCGCCCCGGTGTTCGGGCATCGGCACATGCGTGCGCAGCGGCACCACGGCCCGGTTTTCTGATAGTTCCCTGAAGGCGGCCTTCATCACCGTGATGGCTTCTGGCATGGGCAGAGCCCGCCGCACGTCGGCGGCGGATAGGAAGCGGAGTTTCCGGTTGTCGTTTGTCATCTTGCTGAGCTTGGGGCCGCCGCCATCTAACGTGCGACAGCGCGCAGGATGTTGGCCGGGACTGCCGTTGTCAACGGACAACGGCGTTTTATTCTCTCGTTAGGCAAGTATCTGACAATACACCTGGTACCCTATCGTCCTTCGCACCCTATCGTCCTTTGCCCCATCGTGGTTGCCGGTTGACAAGCGGCGGTGGGTGCGGCAGGCTTGGAGGCGATGATGCGTCACATGCGAATTCCGCAACGTGCCTCGCTGGTGGAGGAGACTGCGGCAGTGTTGAAGGAAGGGATTGCCGGCGGGCGGTGGCTGGAGGTGCTGCCCGGCGAGCACCAGTTGTGCGCGGAAATGCACATCAGCCGCACCACCTTGCGCAAGGCGCTGGAATCGCTGTTCCGGCAGGGTTTGCTGGGCTGCGGCGGACATGGTCGGCGGCACCGGGTGCTCGCGGGGGGCAGGAAAACGCCGGGCACGGCGGCGGCCAACCCTTGGTGCGGAAAGGAAATCCGAATCCTCAGCGCCTTGCCGGTGCGGGAATTGGTGAGCCTGACCCAGACGGCGTTGGAGCATTTCCACAGTGAGCTGGAGGCTGCGGGCTACACCTATCAGTTCGACTACTGCCCGTGGCTGAAAGGCCGGCGGGCGGCGGCTGAGTTGAAGCGCTTGACGGATCAGGCGGTGGTGGCCGCCTGGGCGTTGCTGGGGGCCAGCGAGCAGGTCCAGCGGTGGTTCGAGGGCACCGGGTTGCCGGGGATCGTGTTTGGCACGCGCTTTCCGGGGATTCGCGTGCCGAGTGCCGAGTTTGCCAGCGGCGCGGTGGGCCGGCATGCGGGCATGGAGTTCCTGCGCCGCGGGCACACGCGCATCGCCCTGATGCATCCGGCGATGATCCTGGCCGGCGATGCGCAATGCGGCGATGGCTTAAGAGAGGTGGCCAGCCAACCTCCGGCTGCGGCGGAGGTGATCGATGGCGCATACGAGCCGAGCGCGCGGGGCATCCGTCGTGCGATGGAGCGCTTGTTGGCGCGGGCCAAGCCCCCCACCGCCTATTTCGTGACCCAGCCGAATTTTGTCTGGCCGGTTCTCGGTTGCCTGCAACAGGCAGGGTGGGCCGTACCGGGGGACGCGGCGGTTATTTCCCGAGGTGACGACTTGTTTCTGGCCACCTCGGTGCCGGAGGTTGCGCGCTATGGACATGACGGCGTGCGTCTCGGCAAGGCGGCGGCACGCTTGGTGCTAGCCACCATCACCGGTGGCTCCGACGCCACCACCAGCCGCACCGTGATGCCCGAATTCATTCCCGGCGAAACCCTCGGCCCGGTACCGGCGAAACCGCAGTGAGGATGCCTTCCGGCTTCTTCCTGAAGTATCCTCCGCGGTTTCAAAGAGGCCTTTTTCAGCGGGAAAACCTATCACGCGCAGAGCACGAAAGGGCCCTGCCAGGGTGAGGATTGCGCTAAATCCCCCGCGCTGCCATTGATTGGATTCGTTTCGCCGGATTCAAATTCATCGACAATTCCTGTTGCATTCCATTGGATTGCTCCGCAGTGGAATCGGCACTGCACCGCACCAAGATGATCGATGCCATGACAAGCCATTTTCCGGCCCTCTCCTGAACCATGAATGACGTGATCCAGCCATTGATCCTGCTCCGGCTCTCGGTGGCCGTCCTCGGCCAGCGAGACCACGCCGCTTGGTGGCACTGCCAGTTTCTCGACGCAGCGGGACTCGAATCCCTCAACTACAATTTCCCCAAAGCCCCGCTGGCAGCCGGCTTCACGGCCACCTGCCTCGCCGCCAAGCGCCTCCATGACGAGCGGATCGGCCGCACTGGCGTCACCCATTTGTTCCGGCTCGAACCGGATCTTGAAATGCTCGTCCAACGCACCGCCACCAAGGAGGCGGGGAAATTGCTGCGCGAGATGCCGTTTGACCGTGAGTTGAGTCTGTCGGAGCTGGCGCGACTGGCTGGCGAGGAAATCGACAGTCCGGAAGGCCCCGTCCAAGTCGGCCTCCTCGAAGACGCATCCACCCACTGCGGCATCACCGCACTGGCCCGCCACTATCATGCCGGCTTCCGCCTGGGGCTGCGCATCTACCCCTACTTCGCATCCCGCAGGCCATGAGCAACTCACCGCCATCCCTCTACACGACGAACCTCTCCAAGGCCCAGGGATTGGTGCCCGAGACATTGGAGTTGCTGACTTTGTGGCAGCCGGGGATGAGCGCGGCCGAACTCAAGAATCTGGTGAAACAAACCGGTGCCCTGGGCCGCGCCACCGACACCCGCATCACAGATATTGTTAGCCGCGGCTTCGCCCAACGCTATCTCTTCGATGGCGGCCGACCCGCCGCATGGCTCAAGCAGATGGTGGAGTCCGGCGTGGGCCGCAGCGCCATCCACCAAATCATCTTCGTTTACACCGCCCGCCACAACCCGGTCTTTCACGACTATGTCACCAGCGTCTTCTGGCGCAAGGCCCTTTCGGGCTCCGGCGAAGTGACCAAGGAAGACACCCGTGATTTCCTCGAACGCGCCGCCGCCTGCGGTCGGATCGTCCCGCGTTGGGCGGACAGCATGATGGAACGGGTCACGCGCTATTTGTTGGGCACCTTGGAGGATTTCCGGATGATCGGTGAAAACCGACGCGGCTGCCGGCAGGCCAAGCCGCCGGTGATTCTATCGGAAACACTCCTCTTCCTCGCCCACGATCTGCACTTCCACGGCGTCGAGGACCGCAACATCCCTGCCCATTCCGATTGGAAACTCTTCGGCCTCATGCCGGCCGATGTGATCGCGCTGTTAGAAAAAAGCGGCGGGCAAGGGCCATCTGCAAGTGCAGAACGCCGGCCAGTTGCTGCGGATCGAATGGAAATACCAGGACATGGAACCCGTCATCGATGCACTCACTCACTGAAAAATTCAACGAACTGCGCCAGTACCTCAAGGGCGGCGTCAGCTCCATGAAACAGACCGGCTTCGATCCGGTCTATTACCTCGTCTTTCCGGCGGAGGAGATCCTGCAGGCCAAGCTCATGCTGCCCCAGATCCTCGCGCAGCTCAAACTCGATGGCTTCCAACCGCGCGTCCTGTCGCTGACCGCCATGCTCAACCAGTGGTTCCGCTCCCACAAGTTGCGCGGCGCATGGCAAGCCGGCCTGCGGGATGCCGAAAATCCGCGGCAGCAATTCCGGCGCACGTTCGCGACCAAGCTCGAAAAGGAACGGGTGATCGCCGATGCGATCCTGGCCGAGTTGGAAGTCCTGCGCAACGAACCCGGCGGCCTGCTCGTCCTCACCGACCTTGAGGCCCTGCATCCCTTCCTCCACATCAGCGGGATCGAGCAACAGCTCAACGGGAAATTCTGCGTGCCCACCGTCGTGCTATACCCCGGCACCCGCGGTGGCTTCCACAGCCTCCGCTTCCTCGGCATCCACAAGGAAAACGGCAATTACCGCTCGATCCACATCGGCTGAAGCCACCTTCATGAAAATCATCCGTGAACTCTTCGACCAAACCCGCCCGATTGACCGCCGCATCGTCGCCGTGATCAATTACGCGGCGGACGACGAAAACCTGATCCGGCAGGAAATCGCGGAATACGAGATCACCGACAGCCTGTCCCGCCACTACGAGCGGTTCATGATCAACCTCGATGCCGGCTTCAAGGGTGGCGGTGGCCATGAGGTCGGGGTGTGGGTCTCCGGTTTCTATGGGTCCGGCAAAAGCTCGTTCACCAAATACCTCGGCTTTGCGCTTGATCCCAGCCGGCGTGTCGGCAGCGAACCGTTCCTAACGTGTTTCCAGAACCAGATCCCAAGCGCACCGCTGCGCACTCAGCTTGGCACGCTCGCCAGGAATTTTCCGGCCACGGTGATCATGATCGACCTGGCGTCGGTCGCCTCGGCGGAAGAAGCCAACCAAGGCATCTCCCGCGTCGTCTATCACAAGGTGCTGGAGTGGGCCGGCTACTCGAAGGACGAAAAAATCTCACTGTTGGAATTGATGGTCGAACGCGACGGCCGCAAGGACGAGTTTCTCGCCGGGATCGAGGAGACCGGTTACACCTGGGACGAACTCCAGAATGACCTGCTGGCCGCCAATGCCATCGTGAGCCGGGTGGCCTGCAAACTCTATCCGAAGTTGTGGCCGGACGAAGCATCTTTCTCCCGCACCAAGGTGGATTCGTTCTACGGTGAAGACGAGCGGCTCAAACAAATGCTTGCACTCATTGAGCGGCGCACCGGCAGCCGTCGCGTCATCTTCATCCTCGACGAGGTCGGTCAGTTCATCGAAGGCACCAACCGGCTGATCCTCAATCTCCAGGGCTTCGCCGAAAACTTGAAAAACATCGGCCAAGGGCAGGCATGGATCATCGCCACCGCCCAACAGACTTTGCCGATGGCCGGTCCGCTCTTCAAACTCAAGGACCGCTTTCCCGACCCCTTGCGCATCGACATCGAGTCCACCGACATCCGGGAGATCACCTATCGCCGCCTGCTCAAGAAATCCCCCGAGGCCATCCAGTTGCTCAAGAAACTTTTCGGTGATCACTCGGGCTCCATCACCGCGGCCACCCAGCTCAAGAACACCAAGCACATCCAGACCCATCTGGACGCCGACGAGTTCGCCCGCCTCTATCCATTCCTGCCGCAGCATTTCAACATCCTGATGGAATTGCTGCGCAGCCTGGCCCGCTCCACCGGCGGCATCGGCCTGCGCTCCACGCTGAAAGTGATTCAGGACGTGTTGGTCGATATGAAAGGCCAGCAATCCGGCATCCATCTTGCCGATCAGTCCATCGGCACGCTCGCCACTGCGGACATCTTCTTCGATACCCTCCGTCCCGACATTGAACGAGCTAACAGACCGCTTGTGGAAGCCGTCGCCAAGGTCGCCAACGCCTACGGTGCGGACTCGCTCCACCACCGCATTGCCAAAACGGTGGCCGTCCTGCAACTCGTCGAGGGCTTCCCGGTCAGTTCGCACAATGTCGCCGCCATGCTGCACCCGGCGTCCGCGGCCACTCCGCTGTTTGAGTCGGTCGACAAGGCAGCAAACGAAATGTGCGATGACAAGGAACTCCCGATCGAAGTTGTGGACGGCTCCCTGCGCTTCATGAGCGAGGCCGTTTCCCAAATCCTCATTGACCAGGGATCGCTCAGGCCATCCTCCAATGACGAATTGACAATCCTCAATGAGATTCTCCGGGATCAAATCTTCTCGCCCGAACCCATGGCACGCTTGGCAAACACCAAGAACGTCAAGGCGCAGGTCAAGTTGCTCCACGGCACGATGCCGGTGGCCGTCACCCACTCGAAGGAAGTCTCCCAGTTCATCATTGCGCAAAAGACCCGCGCCGAACAATTGAAGCGCGATCTCGACACCATCATTCAGAATTCCTTCTTGAAAGGCTCCTTCGTCTTCCGCGGCACCAACACCGCGGTGGCCACCCGCGGCACCGAACTGCGCCAAGCCTGCAATAGCCAACTCACCCACGTCGCCACGGATGTCTTCCCCGCCTATAAGCAGGCCCCGCAGAACCTTGATGCGAACATCGCGGAGAAACTTTTGTTAGCCCCTGACCTCTCCACTGTCCCGTCCGCCACCGATCCCCTGGGGCTCGTGGACAAGGCCGGCGCGGCCACCAAGATCCGCACCGACCACCCGGCCCTGGTTTCCCTGCTCGATTACCTGCGTACCCGCGGCGAAGTGGATGGCCGCAAGCTGCTCGATGATTTCAACCGCGCTCCCTATGGTTGGTTCAAGGACACCACCCGCTACCTGACGGCCGGTCTGCTCATTTCCCAGGCGATCCGCATCAAGGTGGGTGGCCAGTGGCTCGAAGCCGTCGGTCCCAAAGCCACCGAAGCCCTCAAGAACAACAATACCTTCGCCAAGATCGATGTCGCCACCAACGACAAGCAGATCCCGCAGGAAACCCTCAACCGTGCCGCCAAGCGTCTGCTCGACCTAACCGGCGAAAAAATCCTGCCGATGGCACCGAGGATCAGCCAGGCGGTGCTCAAGTATTTCCCGGCCTTCCGCAATGAATACTCGCCGCTCGCGGTCGAACTGACCGCCTCCAGCCTGCCGGGCTCGGATCGTGCCCAATCACTTGCCAAGCAACTCGCCCAGATTCTCGACCGCGACGCTTCCGATGCCCCGATCACCCTGAGTGCCGAAGAATCCAGCATCGTCGAAAGCCTCGAATGGGCGCGTGAAGTTCGCAAGGCCCTCGTTAATGAACTCGGCAAGGATGCGAGTGAGGCGGCTTCCCTGGCCACTGCCATCGCCAGCCTGCCGAAGGTCGGCGTGCTGGAACAACTCGCCACCTCCACCTTGGTTCTTCGTGACGAATTGCAGGAATGCCTGACCCGTGAGGATTTCTACACGGTTGCTTCTGACATCCGCAACCGCCTCACCGCACTCCGTGAGCAAGTGAAAGCCGCCGCCACTGGTTTGGGCCTGGAGATCGCGGCCCATCTGGAAACCCAGCGCGAGGCGATCATGAGCATGCCGGAGTGGAGCGAACTTCCAGCCGATGACCGCTCGGCGTTCTCCCACCAACTTGACGGCACCACCCTGCCGGAAGCCACGGACATTGCCGGCATCCGCCACTTGCTCAACCGCCGGATGGAACTGGACGCCAACCTCACCCAACTCCGTACCGCCGTCATCGACCGCCACAAGAAATTGAAGGAGGAAGCTAACCGTGTGCCGGTTTCCGACATAGTCGAAGACAAAGCAAAGCCCACGCCCATTCCGCTGAAAATCCGCGTCCGCCGCCGCTATACCCCCACCGACCACGCAGCCTTGGAACAGACCATCGGAGCACTCACCACTGGCCTAACATCTCTCAAATCCCAGGCCGCCACCGAGGTCACCGTCGAACTGGACTGATTCCCATGCCTGCTCCCTACATGCCGCCCTACACCATCACCCCTGCCATTCTCTCGCTCGTCGCGGAGATCGCTGGTGAGGTCGGACGGTTAGGCGCATTGGCCGGTGCCGGCAGCGTGCCGAAGTTACGTCGCAAAAACCGCATCCGGAGCATCCATGCCTCACTGGCCATCGAGAACAACACGCTGACCCCTGACCCCTGACCCCTGACCCCTGACCCCTGACCTCTTCTTCCCCCCATGCTCGCCAAAAAGAAAACCGCCCTCATCAAGTCGTCCACCACGGTCGCCGGATTTGATGCCGCGTTAGTGTCCGACTTGCGCCAAATCATTCTGGGTGCGCGGGAGCAAGTCGCCCGTGCCGTCGATTCCGGCTTGGTGCTACTTTATTGGTCCATCGGCACCCGCGTTCGAACGGATATCCTGAAGGAGAAGCGGGCGGAGTATGGTCAAAAGATTTTGCACGCAGTGAGTGCAAAATTGGTGGCCTAGTTCGGACAGGGATACACGGCACGTAATTTGGCTAATATGATCCGTTTTGCCGAGGTCTTTCCGGACATTCAGATTGTCTCCGCGTTGCTGAGACAATTGAGTTGGACCCACTTCAGATCCATCATCTACATCGACGATCCGTTGACACGCGACTTCTATGCGGAGATGTGCCGGATCGAGTTATGGAACACCCGGACGCTCCAACAGAGAATCGACTCCATGCTTTTCGAGCGCACCGCCCTCTCGAAAAAACCCGCCAAACTGGCTGGCATGGAGTTGAAGAAACTCCGCGATGAAGACCGGATGACTCCCGATCTCGTCTTCCGCGATCCTTACATTCTCGATTTCCTTGGCTTGAAGGACACCTATGCGGAGAAGGATCTGAAAGCCGCCATCCTGCGGGAAATCGAAAGCTTCATCCTCGAACTCGGCGTTGGCTTTGCCTTCATCGCCCGGCAGAAGCGCATGACCATCGACAACGAGGACCATTACCTCGACCTGCTCTTTTATCATCGCCACTTGCGCCGCATGGTGGCCATCGACCTCAAGATCGGCGAATTCAAGGCCGCCTACAAAGGCCAGATGGAACTCTATCTGGCTTGGCTTGACCGGCACGAACGCGCTCGGGACGAGGAAAAGCCCATCGGCCTCATCCTTTGCGCGGGCAAAAAGGCCGAGACCATTGAACTCCTGGACATGGAGAAAGACGGCATTCGAGTCTCATCCTACTGGACCGAAGCCCTGCCCAAAGACCTGCTTCAGAAGAAATTCCATGAGGCCGTGGCCATGGCGCGGGCGGCGTTGGAGGCGCGAAGTGCCGAGGCGCTAGGGGCGGGGGTCGAGTGAGAAGATGTCGCTCCGCCAAGACTCGGCAAACCGAAGTGCAAAACCCGCAGCATAAGATGAGTCAAGAGAGTCTGAACGAATTTGGAGCCTATCGGAAAGCCCGTGTGCTTTTCGATTTTGTGGTCGATGACATGCGCGGCATAGAAACCATTCCCGCGTGCTGGCGTTTAATCGGCCAGCAGATCGCCAGCGCTGATTCCATCTGTGCCAACATTGAAGAGGGGCATGGTCGCCGCGGTTCGCGGGAATATATTCAATTTCTGCTCTACTCACGCGGCAGCGCGCGTGAAACGCGTGGACGCTATGAGCGCCTGATGAACTGGCTTCCAGAAACCCTCGTCACTCCTCGGCTGGCCCTCTGCGATGAAATCATCTCCATTCTAACCGCCACCATTCGCAACCTCGAATCCCGATAAGCCTCGCCCCTCGCCCCTCGCCCCTCGCCCCCCCCCCCCCCCCCCCCCCCCCCCCCCCCCCCCCCCCCCCCCCCCCCCCCCCCCCCCCCCCCGCCCCTCGCCCCTCGCCCCTCGCCCCTCGCCCCTCGCCCCTCGCTCCTCGCTCCTCGCTCCTCGCCCCTCGCCCCTCGCCCCTCGCCCCTTTCTCCCCCCCCATGCCCTTCGACCAAAAGACCCGCAACCTGCTCCAGCGCACCGTCACGGCCTGCCGCAAGCTCCTCGACGAAGAATTCGCCGCCCAGCGCCGCGGGACCTATGGCATCAACGACGACGGCACCGCCGCGCCGCTCGCGACGCTGGCTCACCTGCCGGATGAGGACATGCAGGTGGCCCAGCTCTTGCGCGACCGCCTCGACCACCTTGTCGCCGGCCTTGTTGGGCAGGGGAAGAACGAAGCCGATGCGCGCAAGGAAGCCGTCGGCCGGCTCACCCGCGAGCAGGCATTCACGGTGCTCAACCGGCTCGCCGCCCTGCGCATGGCCGAAGAGCGCGGGATCGTGCTCGAATGCGTGCGCCACGGCCTCCAGTCGGAAGGGTTTTTGTTATTCCAACAATCCGCCGGCAGTGCTTTCGGCGACACCTGGATGGCCTATCGCGCCTATCTCTTTGTGCTCTTTGACGAACTCGCCGTCGATCTCGGCGTACTGTTCAGTCGCTGGGATCCCGCCGGTCTGTTGTTCCCGCGGCAGGAGGCCCTTGAGGCGGTGCTCGGTGAACTCGGCGGCACCGGCAACGCCGCCGCTCGCGACGACCTCACACCCGAAGCCTTCAATCACATCTGGGCCGAGGACGAAACCATCGGCTGGATCTATCAATACTACAACGACCCCGCCGAGCGCAAAAAGATGCGCGACGAATCGGCCGCCCCGCGCAATTCCCGCGAACTCGCCGTCCGCAACCAGTTCTTCACCCCGCGCTATGTAGTCGAATTCCTCACCGACAACACGCTCGGCCGCATCTGGTATGAGATGACCCAGGGCAATACCCACCTCAAGGACCAGTGCCGCTACCTCGTGCGCCGCCCCAACGAAATCTTCCTCAGCGAAGGCGAGGCCGCCCCCAGCAATTCTGACAATCCACAATCCGCAATCCCCAATCCACAATCGCAGGAGGAACTCCTGCAACAGCCTGTCTTTGTCCCCCACCGCCCGCTCAAGGACCCGCGCACGATCCTGATGCTCGACCCCGCCTGCGGCTCGTTGCACTTCGGCCTCTATGCCTTCGACCTCTTCGAGGAGATCTATGAAGAAGCCTGGGACATGGCGGAAAGGATGAAGGCGGAAGGCAGAAGTATGAAGGAACTGGAGGCCGCCTGCCCGGAGTTTTCATCCTTCATCCTTCACACTTCATCCTTTCAGTCGAAGGATGAATTCCTTCGACAAGTCCCCCGCCTCATCATCGAGCACAACATCCACGGCATCGATATCGACCCCCGCTGCGCCCAGATCGCCGGCCTGAGTCTCTGGCTCCGCGCCCAGAAATCCTGGCAGCGACTCGGTCTAACCGCCTCACTGCGCCCGACCGTCACCCGCTCCAACATTGTCTGTGCCGAGCCGATGCCAGGCGAGAAGGAGCTGTTGCGCGAATTCGTCGAGCGCGAGTTCCCTCCGGAGGAACGCGGCGTCTTCCTGCGCTTGCTGGAAGCGATCTTCGACAAGATGCAACTGGCCGGCGAGGCCGGCTCGCTGCTCAAGATCGAGGAGGAAATCCGTGCTGCCATTGATGCGGAACGTGCCAAGCATCAGGAAGAATTCGATTTTGAGGGACAGCAACTAACCTCTGACACGTTCTGGCAGCAATTCGAGGCGCGCGTATACACCTCTCTGCGCGACTACGCCGAGCAAGCTGAAAACGGCGGCGGCTTCCAACGCCGACTGTTTGCCGAAGATGCTGCGCGGGGATTCGCTTTCATTGACATTTGCAGCAAACATTACGACGTGGCGCTCATGAACCCGCCCTTCGGCGACGCCAGCTTGCCCTCGAAGCCCTACATCGAGGAAACCTACGGCGACACCAAGGGCGACGTTTACAAAGCCTTCGTCGAATGCTTCCACGCCCGGCTCGTCCGCGCCGGCTACCTCGGCATCATCAGCTCTCGCACCGGCTTCTTCCTCGGCCAGAGCGAAGACTGGCGCACCCGCGTCGTCCTCCGCCTCTTCCGGCCCATCGCCCTCGCCGACCTCGGCAGCGGCGTGCTCGATGCCATGGTCGAAGTCGCCGCCTACGTCCTGCGCAGCCTCTCCGCGCCGGAAGCACGCGACCTCACCCACTCCATCGTCCCCGTGCTGGGGAAAGTCGTGCGCGACTCGCAGGACCGCTTCAGCCTCCCGAAGTGGCAGGCCGCCCGCGGCGGACTCAAGCGCCATCAGGCCGTCGCCGAACTCGAACACCTCGAAGCCCACGGCTTTGTCCAGCGCAGTTCTGGCGACACCGTTCGCTACACGCCGCTCTGGCCTTTGGTGAAAGAGGTCACCGCTCCGCCGGAGCCGACCTTTCCGCCGCTCGTTTGTGTCCAAGCGCTCGTCGATCAGGATAAGGGCGCGGCTCTAGTTGATGGCGTTCGCGGAGAGAATGATTCGCGGGTTTTTGTTTGCGACCCCGGAAGTTTCACCGACGTGCCTGGAAGCCCTTTCGCGTATTGGACAAGTCTAGGCATGCGGAGGCTGTTCGCGGAGTTGCCAAGTGTCGAAGGCCACGGACGCGATGTTGAATCCGGAGCATCAACGAAATCGGATTTTCGGTTTCTGCGGCTTCGTTTCGAGCGGCCTGAAAACGAGGCTGCTGTGATTGAAAGCGGCGCTTCCGTCGCCAGCGGAGCATGGGTTCCTTTCGCCAAAGGTGGTGCGGTAGTTACCTTTTACGCCGACCTAAATCTAACGGTTAACTGGCGTGATAACGGTGCGGAGTTGAAGGCTCTGATTTCCGAATACCGAGGCTCACGAGGCTGGGGCTATCAATGGACCGCTGAACTCAAGGTGATGGCCTTCTCGTTTCGGCCCGGCGTGACATGGGGTCGTCGCTCAACGTCACTCGCGTTTCGTCTTCTGCCTCGCAATGCGATGTTCGCTGACAAAGGGCCAGCGATATTGGTTCAAAACGACCAAGATGCTGACCTCTTGGCACTCGCGGCCGTCGTCAACAGCCGGACTTTTGCCGGGCTCGTCGCGATTCAATTAGCCCGCGTCGAGCTTGCTCAGTCCTTCGAAGTCGGGCTCATCCAGCGCACACCTTTTCCTCGGCTTTCAAGCAGCGACACTCAGACACTCGCCGAACTTGCCCGGCGAATCTGGGCCGAAAAGCGTGCACTCGATTCCGCTCACGCGGCATCTCACGCCTTCTTTTTCCCCGCGCTCCTCGCCGCGCCCGGCAGCACGCTCGCGGACCGCGCCGCCGCGTGGGCCGCCCGCGTGCGCACGAGCGAGGAAACCGTCGCCGCCATCCAAGCGGAAATTGACGACCTCGCCTTCCGCCTCTACGGCCTCGACGCTGCGGACCGCGCCGCATTGACCTCTACCCTCGCCACCGAAGCCACCGGCGACGCCGAAGCCGAAGCCGGCGAAGACGAGCAAGAGGAAGCCGCCACCGCCGACGCCACCGCGCTCACCGCCGACCTGCTGGGCTACGGCCTCGGTGTCGCCTTTGGCCGGTGGGACATCCGGTATGCGACGGGCGAGCAGGCCGCGCCGGAGTTGCCCGACCCGTTTGCGCCGTTGCCGGTCTGTCCGCCCGGCCAGTTGCAGAACGCGCAGGGCTTGCCAGTTGGAAAAGCTGAAAGCGGAAAGCTGAAAGCGGAAGGTTATCCTATAGATATCCCGTGGGACGGCATCCTCGTGGATGATCCGAATCATCCGTTGGACATCGAGCGGCGCATCCGCGAGGTGCTCGGAATCATATGGGGAGGAAGCCAGAGGTCAGAGGAAACTGCGGCAACGCCGGAATCCATTGAACACGAAGCCTGCGAAATCCTCGGCGTGAAATCTTTGCGCGAGTATTTCCGCAAGCCCGCCGGCCTCTTTGCCGACCACCTGAAACGCTATTCCAAGAGCCGCCGGCAAGCCCCCATCTACTGGCCGCTGTCCACCGCGTCCGGCAGCTACACGCTCTGGATTTACTACCACCGCCTCGACGGCGACACCCTCTACAAATGCCTCCAACAGTTCGTGGAGCCGAAGATCAAGGAGACGGAGGACGAGATCCACCGCCTGCGCACCATGCTCGCGGCCGACGAAGCCGGCACCAAGGAGCGCAAGCAACTGGCCGATGCCGAATCCCTCCTAACGGAACTCCGCGCCCTGCACGCCACCCTGTCGCACTGGGCGCCGCGCTGGAAACCCAACCTCAACGACGGCGTGGTCATCACCGCCAGCCCGCTGTGGGAACTCTTCCGCCTGCCCAAGTGGCAGAAGACCCTCAAGGAAACCTGGCAGGAACTCGAAAAGGGCGACTACGACTGGGCCCACCTCGCCCTCACCCTCTGGCCCGAGCGCGTCCGCGAAAAGTGCAAGAAGGACCGCTCCCTCGCCATCGCCCACAACTTGGAAGATCTTTGCGAGATTAAAGCGCCGGACCCAAAAAAGCGCGCCGCGAAGAAAGCGGCGAAGAAGACGGAGGGGACGAAGGATCTGGACGGACTTCTATAAAAACGGTAATAAACGCCGAACATGATTGAACACCAAACAGAATTCCAACCGAATCCATGAATATTCCCCCTTCATGCCAAGACTGGGTGAACATCCTCGTTACCCCCGACCCTGCCTGTGTCCCTTGCGATTGCCCCCAAATCGTTTTGAATATCCAGAATGACCCCTGCGTGCCCCCGGATATTGAGAGAGAATTCTTCGGACGAATTTCAGCCTCACCGCCAGGGGTAAACCATTTCAATGCGACTGGACTTGGAATCGAAGCCGCCAAGGGTGAACCGCCCGTCACTAGCGATCTTCGTTTTTGCGGCCGGTCTGTTCCGGGTGACCGATTCCAGAATCTCACGAGATTTTTCACCGCCGACGCATTATGGTACGTCTTGGGGGAAGATTTCGTTGCAGACAAACACGGCCTCAGCAAAGCAGAACTGAAGATCCTCCGAGCCCCGGAGCTGAATCGCCTCTTGAGGGGTGCCACGAGCCTCTCAACGATAACCGTCGGAAAGGAGAGAGATCCCGTTTTCGTAGCCGAGGAGTCAACGGCCTTGACTGCTGCCCGATCATCCCCCGTCAATCTTGTCGCTTTGCTCGGCTTGCCGTGGCTGGTTGATCATCTACAGGCGGGTAGTCTCTGCGTGGAAAGCAATTATTCCCGTAGCGCCTTGCCCGGCGAAACCTTGCACGTCCCAAGGGTACTGGATTCGCTGAACTTCCCGCCGTTTCGGCCCAATACGGACCTGGACGCACCCTGCGGGATCACCAAACCGGTGCCCCCTGCCAGCGGAGACGGTCTTCCCGAGGCCATTCACCGTCCTTGCGCAGTCGCCGGATTCGAGCTAAAATCCCTTACACCGTGAGCACAACACAGCACAGGCTAATGAATTGGGCGGCATCCTTGGGGCCGGAAGGCCTCACGAAGGAGGCGAAGGTTCGTTTGGAAACCGGCCAGTTTCAATTTCGTCTCTACCACGGTCGCCAGGAGGAAGAGGCCGAAGATGTCTTGGCGGAACTCTTGCGAATTTCCGATCTTGATCCCGCGCTTCGACAGGCCATCGTCGCCGCTTGTGACGCAGTCGCCACAAAAATCTGGGAAGGTTTGCCACACCTTGTTACCGACGCCGAGTCGCAATTCGAAGCACTTCTGAAACGCTGGGCGGATTTGATCGATGTCTCGAAACCTTGCGAAATGCGATCAAGATCGACGGGCCTGCTTCAGGCCGCTCTGGAAATGGATCCAATCAATCCGAAGCTCTTGGGGAGATTGGCAAGGGCTGCTCAGACATTCAAGCTGACCGCTGTCGATTTGCCCGTGTGGGAAAAGCTTCTGACCATCCCGCAAACGGCTGCACTCGCATTCCGATCAATCAAAAAGATCGATCCTGAGCACCCACGGGTTTTGGGTCACCTCGAAACTCTGTTGCACCATTTTTTGGTTGACCAGTGGCCGATTGCAGTTGGCTCGTTGATTGATGATATATTGGACGAATCGGAAGACGTTAGCAGACTAAGCCGCTTCTTGCTCGAACCAAGCATTCTTGTTGCATTGGCGAAAGCCACACCGGGATATCAGCCAACACCAAAATCGATCCCTCATTGGAACAAGGTAACAGGCACGACGCATTTGGTGGCGGAATTTGGAGAGATGGAGACTGGCATCAATCCATTTGATTTAAGGAGCTTATTCGAGTCTCTTTACAGAATCTCGATTAAGCTCCTGTATCATCGTACGAGATTCGGAGATTCTATCTTTCCCGGAGCGACGTCAATCTGGCGCGATGCTGGAAGTGAGGTCTCGGACGAATACGCGGTGCTCGCGGATATCGTGTCTTCGTATATGGGTAAAGCAACAATCCAAATCGACAAGTCCGATCACACAGTGACATCACTTCCTACTAGTCATTCACATTGGTGTCTCATCGATGCGGGATCACGTGAACCGTGGTGGACCGTGCCCGCCTCTGGTGTGGAGGAACCTGCTCGAAAATCTAAGCAACATTCTTCTAGATGGCTTACGGAGAATCCACCCTGCTTTATTTCCGAGAAGAGGGGGACCCTTACCGATTCGCAATACGCTTCTTTGTTGCAGACGATTGTGTCCCTCAATCCGGACTTTGTGATGAACCTCAAAGGGGATTACTTACGGGATTTATCTGGTATACCACAGGAAAATGCTCCGAGCAGTCGCTTGCATCTGCCCATCCACGAAGGTTTTCATTTTCATTCCATCGATTCTGTACGCGGAGTTCCATTGTTTCAAATTGCCCTTCATAGCGAAAAGAGCAAGCCTGACTCAAATGTGTTTTCTGACTATAGTAATTTTCGATCTAAGGGATATCTCAATGTCAGATCATCCACAGGCTTCCAAAGTTCTCCTTCGGAGTATTACAAGCATTACGCACCAGGAGAATCCGCAATTTGAGAACCAATTTCCGTTAATGCCGATATTCGACAAATGAAATAATATTCGTTATGAAATCTAGCTACAATATTGACGCTCTGCACTTGTTGGGATTCGATGAGCACG
The DNA here is from genome assembly GCA_026397725.1 of Verrucomicrobiota bacterium. Classification (GTDB taxonomy): domain Bacteria; phylum Verrucomicrobiota; class Verrucomicrobiia; order Verrucomicrobiales; family Akkermansiaceae; genus Luteolibacter. The sequence continues at coordinate 31,658 of JAPLUI010000281.1, forward strand.
AAAGCAGCCCTCAAAAAATTGCGGAACAAGTGGCGGTGTCGGGTGGCGATCCTGATTCTCTTCTCAAGTTGTTGCCGAGGAGGTTGGTAATAGCGGGGCCTGCTCTAATCGCGGAAAACTATAAAGTTGATTTCTCGATGATCTATCCCGCCCCCCTGAAGGCCGAGGTGATTGACGGGGCCCGCAGAATCTGCCTTGAACACTTCGGTAAGATTCTCGCGTCAGAGGAGTTCAAGCAAGCGCGAATAACTGCTGCTGGTGCCAACCAAGCTGCCGAAGTTAAAGACAGCAAGTCATTTCCTGGAGTGCCGGCAAGCGAGATCGGATCCATTCAATCATTCCCTCTTTTGGCTGGTGCGCAACCTCCGTATATTCCGCTCCTCCGTGTGGACATCTTGAGTTCGACTGACACTCGCTTGATGTCAGAGACCTTGACTTGGGGAGACGTTTTGTTTTGCGTCATGAGCATGCTCAGCGCTGTTGCACAACATGCCGATGGGACGGCGGAACTGCTTAAAGACAACCAACTCCGGCTCCATCCCGATCTGAACCTGGGGAACATTTTAAGAGACATCAAACTAACGGCATCCCGTATTGAGCAACGTGTGTTAGGTAAGGAGGGTGACGAGACCGCCCAAGAGGTTAATATACCCGCAACCCGATAATATTTGCAGCCAGTTTTCCAGACCGGCTAGCGATACAGTTTGAGGCATAGAATAGAAAAGGACATGAGGGCCACGACCGAGCACAACCTGGCCCACATTCCTGAATCAGGACGTATGGTGAACGCCCCATTTAGGATTTCAGGGGCTTATGACACCGGCTCGTCTCTCATCCAGATACAGGCGGATTCCGGGGACGGCAAGGCCTGCAATTTCGCCACCTGCCGGCCCCGGAAAACCGCCATGTGGCTGGCCATCGCCCTGCCCAAGAGCGAGGAAATCGACGCCATGCTGGCGGCGTCCGACATCGACCTCCTTGAATACAATTCCCGTGATCGACGTTACCGCTTCCGCCTCGGCGAGGGGGACGTTTCCAAGCACGCAGTCATCCTGAAAGACATCCTCAAACGGGGGTATGATAGGCGGAATGCCGAATAATCTCCAATCCCCATGACCTTCGCCTCCTTCCTCACCTCCCGCCTTGATTCCCGCCTGCGCCAACCGCGCTTGCTAACCGTTCACGATCCGGAAAGCCGATACCGCGAGATCGTCCTTGGCATGGCGAACGAGCTGACAACCGTGCTGGACCTCGGAGGTGATTTGTTGGAGGCGCGGGAGAATGCCTTGGAAGCTCTCGCTGCCTTGGGCGAGGACACCACCTGCAAGCGGAGGTTGGTGCTCTATGTGCCGGCGGCACGACCATTGGAGGATGTCGATGTGTGCTCCGATCCCTTTGCCGCATTCGTGGCGGCTGGCGCGGTGTTTCCCGATGGCGCGGGCGATGACTACCGGCAACTCTGCCTGCAATTCCTGCCGGAGCAGGCCGGGGTGATCGAGGGATTGTTTGCCACGGGGGACGCGCCGGCCATCTCGGTGATCAACAGCCTGCGCAGCGGGGCGGTGGATTCACCCGTGTTGCGCGACGCGCTTGACGCGGAAGGCCCCAAGGACATGCTGGTGAAATTCCTAACCGCCGAAGGCAGGACGCTCAAGGAACTCAAAGCCACGAGCCATTGGGTGAAGGATCTCAAGGATCTGGTGGCCCGCACGCTGGGCTTGAAACTGGAGGGTCCCAAGGAGGCGGTGGAACAACTCCAGGAACAACTGTGGCGTTATCTGTTGTTTTCGGAGTTCGCGGCGGATCTTCCGGTTGAACTGCCGCCGGCGTTGGCCACCGTGCCGCGGGCCGGCAAGTCGCAGGAGTCGTTCGTGCGCTCGTTGTGCGCAACCTTGCGCGACCTCGGCAAAGCCCAGCAAGCGTATGAGGAAGCCGCCACCCAGGTGAACGATCAGTTAGGACTTGAAGGTCTGTGCAGCGGAATCGAGGACTTTGGCGAGTTGGACACATTCTCGTTTGAGGAACGGAGTTTCTTGCGGCGTTTTGCCGTGGAACTGAAAGCCGGTGAGTTTGAGAATGCACGCAGCATCGTCGTCCGCCGGCGCGGCTCGTTCTGGGTCGAGCGGGATGCCCGGCGTTCGGCCGAGTGGCAACTGGCCGACCTCGCCGCCCGCCTGATGTTGGAACTTCAATCGTTCGCCGGCGAACTGTCGGCCAAGCGCACGCTCGACGGCTGGATCGGGTTCTACACTTCCAGTTTCGCCAAGGTGGATTCGATTCACCGCGCCATGGAGCAAGTGGCCGCCGAGATCGCTCCGGTGACAACCCCGCTCACCGAAGTGATCGCCCAGGCCCGCGAAGCCCACCGCCACGCCTGCGATGGGCTGGCGCGCAAGTTCCAACAGGAAGCGGTTGCGACCGGTTGGCCGTCCACTGCGGTGCCGCGTGCCGTGGACATCTTTGACCGCTGGGTGGAACCGCGCTGGAAGGCCGGCGAACGGGTGGCGTGTTTCTGGATCGATGCCCTCCGCTACGAATTGGCCATGGCCTTGGAAGCGAGCCTGGCAACCCAACACGCCACCAAACTTGAAACGGTTTGTGCCAGCATGCCCTGCCTGACACCCATCGGCATGGCGTCGCTGCTGCCCGGTGCGGCCAGCTTGTTGGAGGTTGCGGTGGAGGAGGGAAAACCGGTCGCCCACATGAGCGGCAAGATCATTGCAGGGCCCAAGGAGCGGGCGGAAGTGCTGGCCGCGCATGTCGGAGTGAATCGCGCCCGCCTGGCCGACCTCGAGGACATTGCTAATGGCAAGTTTCCCGAAGATCTTGATAGCATCGAGGTGCTCGCGGTGAAGACCACCGACATCGACTCGCTCGGTGAAAACAACCCGCTGTATTTCATCGCAATGCTGCCGGGGATTTTGCGCAAGATCCAGATCGCGGTAAACCATTTGGCCGATGCCGGATTCAGCCGCGCCATCATCGCCACGGATCATGGCTTCGCATGGATGTGCGCCACCTCCGCAGGTAACGCGGTGAGCAAGCCCCCGGGCGACTGGCTGATGGCCAAGGACCGCGCCTTGCTGGGCTCGGGTGCCGCCGACTCCAACTCGCTGGTGATGCCGGTGGCCGATGCCGGCATCCGCGGCAGCCTGGAGAAAATCGCCGTGCCGAAAGGCATGGCCACGTACACCGCAGGGGTGACGTATTTCCACGGCGGCCTGTCGCCGCAGGAATGCATCCTGCCGGTGCTCGATGTCCGGCTCAAGCCGGGCGCAAGCACGGCAAAGGCCCAGCGGGTCGATATCAACCTCACCTACCGCGGTGCCAACAAGGGTACGGTCACCACTCTGATGCCGAGCATGGAACTCGCCTATCCGGCGGCGGATCTGTTCGGTCCCGCATGCGTGCGCCTCATGCTTGTGGCCACCGACAATGCCGGCAGGACCGTGGGCGAAGCCGCCTCCAGCGCGGTGGTCGATCCTGTCAGCCGCGAGATCAACCTGGAACGTGGCAAGGCGATCAAGGTGCCGCTGCGCCTCAAGGAGGGCTTTGAAGGAGAATTCAAGGTCATTGCTGCGGATCCCGCCACCGGCGCCGCCTACGCCACCGTCAAACTCAAGACCGACTTCCACCACTGATCCCCATGAATGCTCTCAACGATAAAATCAACGCGATCTTCCCCGGCCGTGTCGTGCGCAAGGATTTGGTCCAACGGGTGAAGAAGGGCACCAACGCGCCCACCTTCGTGCTCGAGTTCCTGCTCGCCCGCTATTGCGCCACCGACGACCCCGATGAGATCGAGGCCGGCCTCGCGGCGGTCAATGAAACGCTCCAGGGAAACTTCGTGCGCCCGAATGAATCGAATGCCGCCCAGTCGTTAGTCCAACAGCAGGGCAGCCACAAGTTCATCGACAAGGTGCGCGTGACCCACAACGAAAAGGAACGCCGCCATTGGGCGGAGATGGAGAATTTCGGCAGTCGCCGCATCGCCATCAACGACAACCACTACCGCGGCAACCCGCGGCTCCTCGAAGGCGGCCTGTGGTGCGAGGTGGTGGTGGGCTATAACTACGAGCCCGGGGAGGGCGACGACGATTACACTTTTCACATTGAGGAGCTGCGGCCCATCCAGGTGTCGCGCTTCGACTTCGATTCGTTCGTCAAGGAGCGCGGCCAGTTTTCCACCGACGAGTGGCGGTCGCTCATTCTGCGCTCGATCGGCATGGAGGCGGATAATCTAACGGATCGCCAGCAAATGCACTATTTGGCCCGCCTCCTACCATTGGTGGAAGGCAACTACAACTTCATCGAACTCGGCCCGCGCGGCACCGGCAAGTCCTACACGTTTTCCGAGTTCTCGCCCTATTCGACGCTGATCAGCGGCGGCCAGACGACCACCGCCACCCTGTTCTATAACAAGACCCGCCGACAGGTGGGCATCATCGGCTACTGGGACAACATCGCCTTCGACGAAGTGGCCGGCATCAAGGTGAAGGATCCGGGCACGATCCAAATTTTGAAGGACTACATGGCCAACGGCCGCTTCAGCCTCGGCACCGAAGTCATCGCTCCCGCCAGCCTCGCCTTCATCGGCAACATCGACGACTCGATCGCCGAGATCGTGCGCTCCGCCAAGCACGACCTGTTCAAGCCCCTGCCGCCCGAGTTCGACCTCGCGGTGATCCACCGCTTCCACCTCTATCTGGCCGGTTGGGAAATCCCGTCCAATGCCGACAACCTGCTCACGGTGCAATACGGCTTCATCACCGACTACATGGCCGAGGCCTTCCACCACCTCTTCAAGCACCGCAACTATTTCTCCGCCGTCAAGAAGCGTGCCCGTCTGGGGCCCGGCTTCCAAGGCCGCGATGAAGCCGCTGTGTATAAGACCGTCGCCGGCTTCATCAAACTGCTGCACCCCAACGGCGAATGCACCGACGACGAGTTCGAGCAATACCTGACCTATGCCATCGAAGGCCGCCGGCGGGTGAAGGAACAACTCAACAAGCGCAAGGCCGACGATGAGTTCGCCGAGATCCACCTTGCCTACATCAACACCCGTGGCGAGACGGTCGAGGTTCATTGTCCTGAAAGCATCGGCATCGCTGCGACACTCAACCCCCGGAGGCATCAGGTCGCCCCGGAGACGCCGACGATCACCACCCCCACCGCAGCTCCCACCACCGCTGTCGCCGTTGCTCCGGTCACCGCACAACCCGTCCCGCCACCCGCAGTGCCCGCCGCGGCTGATGCCATCACCGAACCAGCAGCCCCGCCAGCCGTCCTTCCGGCACTCAAGGACAAGCAATTCACCATCCGCTACGGCGACACCGGCTGTTCCTATCGCTCGCTCTTCGGCGACTACCTGATAGGTGCCAGGAAACTGGTGATCGAGGACCCTTACATTCGTCGTGACAACCAGATCCGCAATCTGCTCCAACTCTGCGAACTCGCCGTCGAGGCCGGTACCATCAAGGACATCAGCCTGGTGACCACCGCCGAGAACCCGACCCAGCAGGCTGAGGCCGAAACCAAGCTCGAAGAAATCAAGGACACCCTGGCCGATTGCGACGTCGCCTTCACCTTCCGCTTCAGCGAAAAGATCCCCGACCGCGAAATCCGCACCGACACCGGTTGGCACATCCAAATCGACCGCGGCCTCGAAATCTACCAAGGGCCGCTCAGCAGCCTCAAGATAGGTGCCACCAACTATGACCTAAGGCCGTGCATGGAAACGAAGGGGCATATTTTCAGGAAGTGACTTCCACCACCAGTCGGCGGAGCGACCTCTTCCCCGGCGGACGGGGTGGAGAAGCGGTTCGGTGGGGCGGTTCGGCGGGAGGGGTGTCGAGATCCACGGCGGCTCCGGTGGAACCGGGCTGGTCGATATGGCCGCGCCATGATTTGCGAACACCGTCGCGGAGGAGGTCCCAGGCCGCGAAGCCGAGCTTGGCGGGATCGAGTTGCCAGGTGTTGGTGCCTTCCGGCAGCTTGAGGTAGCAGTCCTTGCCGCCGCCATCGATGAACAGCCCGGCATTGCTCGGGAAGTCGCGGATCACATGCTCGCTTTCCATGTACGGTTGGCCGCAGGCACCCGGCAGGGCTAGCCCGCTGCACATGGCCGCGGCGGGCTGACGGGGCAGCCGGTGGCAATCCGGATTCAAAACAGGACACCAAGGTCATCGACGCCTGTCACAAGGATCTGGACCGGCGCGAGGCCAGGGCCGAAAAGCCGGTCGCGTCTTCCCCCAAACCCTCTACCTTGCCCTCTACCGCCCCACTGAACTGAGCCTACAGTTCATCCGCTCGCATCCGCAGTCACCTCACCAATCGGACTTGCTACAGGCAGTCTCTCGACGCCCTGCGCCCCCTCATGGCCAGTTACCTCCAGCCTAACAATTGACAGGGTTCGCGTGTGACACTGTTCGCTGTTCGGTTCGGCCGGTTTGCTGTCTTTCGCCGTTTCTCCGTGGCACCCACGTTTCCTCCTTTACTTTTCCGCTTCGCACCGTCATTACTCGGCCACCCGCCATGCTCCAGCTCAATCCCAACCTCACCGATCTCGTTGCTGATGCTGCCGCCGGGCTGCGCCAGCGTCTCCATGCGACCGCCACCGTCACCGCCGCCGCGCCGGGACGGGTTAATCTCATCGGCGAACACATCGATTACTGCGATGGCTTTGTCATGCCCTTTGCCATCGACCGCTACATCGTCATCGCCGGGTGCGCCAATGGCACCGCAGAGGCCCGCATTGCCACCGCGCTGGATGAGGAGCTTGCCGTTTTCAAGGTGACCGAGCCCCAACAGATCGGCACGCCCAAATGGTCGAACTACCTGCGGGGCGTGATCCAGGGCTTCCAGGACCGCGGTCACCATCTCGCCGGATTCGATGCTTTCATCGTTTCCTCGGTCCCCGGCGGGGCCGGCCTGTCGTCCTCGGCCGCACTTGAATGCGCCACCGCCACCTTCCTCGAAGGGCTGCTGGACACCGTGTTAGACACGCGGGAAAAGGCGCTGCTGTGCCAGAAGGCCGAGCATGAGTTCGCGCATGTTCCCTGCGGCATCATGGACCAGTTTGCCTCGGCCTTCGGCAAGCCCAACCGCCTCATTCTGATTGATTGCCAGACCGGCGAACCCAACCTGGTGCCCTTTGACAACCTGGACCTCACCGTGTTGATCTCCAATACCATGGTTCATCACGAGCTGTCCGACGGCGGTTATGCCGCCCGCCGCAAACACACCGAAGACGGACTCGCCATCCTCGGGAAAGCGTCGTGGCGCGATGTCACGGCAGCCGACGTCAGCGCGGCCTGGACCCAACTCGGTGACCCGATCAACCGCCGCGCCCGCCACGTTGTCGGCGAGATTGCCCGCACCGTCGCCGCCGCCGCGGCCCTTGAAAGGAACGACTTTGAGGCGCTCGGCCCGCTGATGGCAGCCAGCCATGATTCGCTGCGCGACGACTTTGAGGTTTCCTGCGCTGAACTCGACATCATGGTGGAAATCGCCCGCAAAATCGGTCGCGCGGGTGGCGTCATTGGCGCCCGCATGACCGGTGGCGGCTTTGGCGGCTCCACCGTCACCCTTTGCGATGCCAGCAAAGCGGCGGACGTTGCCGCCACGCTCGCTGCCGAATACGCCAAGGCCACCGGCCTCACTCCGCAAATTTTCGCCTCCCGCCCGTCCCAAGGCGCGCATCTGGTGGCGCAGGCAAAATAGCGTCCTATTGCAGATAGGTCTTCGGCTTATAGAGCATGGCAAACGGCACAAAGATAATGGCGGTGCCGAGCATGAGCCACATGAAAAAGCGGAAGTAGGCGGCGCCGTGGAGTTTGGTCTGGCCACCGGAGAAGGCGTGGCGCGTGAAGGTGATGCCGGCTTCGGGGGCCTGGGTTGCCACCTTGATGCCCAGTTCGTCCGAGCGCCGTTTGAGCCAGGGTTCCTTGGGATGCAAACGATCCAGCCACGAGGTCTCCGGCGCTGGCGGCGGGTGGTTGAGGGCAACGATCAGACCGACATCCCACGGGGTGTCAGGGGTGTTGTCGGGGCCGTCACTGATGAGGCGGAAGCTCCCGGCATTGAGAATCTCGTAGCGGATCGGATTTCCCCATGGATCGGTGCCGAGCTTGCCAGACAGCTCGGAGGCAGGCGGAAGTTTGCCATCAAGGCGGTGAATCCGGGCTTCAATCCGCGCGGCAGCGGCCTCGAAGACGGCCTGCCCAGGAATGGTTAGAGTGGCGGGGAAGCCGGCCTTGTGGTCTTGGATCAAGTCGTCGCTGGTGCCGGGCGTGCCGTCGTATCCCGGCAGGATGAGGGAGCCCGGATCCTTGCGCCGCTCCGCCGGAAGCGCGGCCATGGCGGCGGCGCTTTGGTTAGCCGCCGAGTTGGGAATCTGGATGAGGCGGTTGGTGGTCGAGGTGAACATGTTGCCCATGAACGTGGAGAGCAGGAAGATCGACATGATCATCGACTTCATGTTCTTTGGCGCTTGGGTATAGGCGAATTCAAGACCGACGATGGAGACCATGATTTCCGCCGCGGTGATGATGATGAAGGCGAGCATTTGCCAGGCGATGGACGGGGTGTGCCCGGCATCGATCCATGACTGGACCAAGGTGGTGAGCGCGAATGACAGGGTAATCAGAAACAACCCGACGCCGATCTTCCGCAACGGGGTGAGCGGGAAGACGCGGTCGAGGAGTGGATAGACGACGAGCGTGAAAAGCGGGATGAAGACAAGGATGAGGATCGGATTGATCGCCTGGATTTGGGATTCCAGCCAGGTGATGCCGAGAAACCGGCAATCCATCTGGCCGGCCTGAAAGACCCACGACGAGCCGGTTTGGTCGTAGAGCGACCAGAACACCGCGAAAAACAGGAACAGCGGGATCAATTTCGCCAGCGCGATGAGCCCCTCACGCGAAGCCAACTCCTGGAAGAACTTCGCCCCCCCCGGCGGAATGTGGGCAAACTTGTGGCGGCCCATCCAGAACAACAGCGTGGCGATGGCCATCAACACGCCCGGCACCCCGAAGGCCCAGTGCGGACCATACCAATCCAGCAGCCAGGGCGTGAGCAGGGTCGAAAAGAACGAACCGAGATTGATGGAAAAATAGAACCAGTTGTAAACGCGGGTCAGCAAGTGGTGGTTGGCGGGGCCGAACTGATCGCCCACATTGGAGGACACGCAGGGCTTGATGCCGCCGGAACCGATGCAAATGAGGAGCAGTCCGGCAAACAGCCAGTATGGCGAGTTCCCGGCAGCTCCCATGCACGCCAGCGCCGCATGGCCGCCACAATAAACCAGGCTGAGCAGCAGAATGGTCCGGTATTTCCCCAGGAAAATATCACTGAGCAGCGCACCCAGCAACGGTGTGAAATACACCCATGCCGCGAAGGCATGGAAATGCTCGACCGCTGCGGTTTCCGACATCGGAGTGCCGTCCGGCCCATCCATCAGATAGAGATACTTCGCCATGAAGACCACCAGAATGGTCCGCATGCCGTAAAACGAGAACCGCTCGGCCGCCTCGTTGCCAATAATCCATGGGATGCCCGGCGGCATGTGTACGGTATCAATGGCGGCGGTGCGGCGGGACATGGGGGATAGTGGATTGAAGACAGTGGATAGCGGATGGGAGTTCGCGGAGCGGGAGCCTGCCGGAATGCGTGGGAATATCAAACGCGATTTGCCGGAATTGCCGCCTTGCGGCAAGAAATCGTGCGCGACCAAGCGTTGCGTGACGCTTGGCGGTGCCCATGACAAAGACGATCTTCATCCTGTCATCCACTGCATAGCGCAGTCCGTCGCCGTATTCATCATTGAGTTTCGCTAGACGGGCCTCGGCAGATGGGGCGGGAGCGACCACCGGGGCTGCGGGTTTGGCGGGTCCGCCGGCCGCAGGTTCGGCCGCAGTGGTGACGCAGCAGGGCAGCGCCCAAGCTATCAACGGGAGGAGGCCCAAAGCGATTGGGGTGCGGAGCGAGGGATCAAGCGGCATGCCGGGGGTGGTTGTGTTAGAGAGATTTGGGTTCATGGTGTCCGCGGCGCGGTGATGCGTGCGAAAACCCCGGTTGCGGTTCCGCCGGTGTCCGTCAAGGTGGCCTCGATCACGTCGTTACCCGCGCAATCCGCGGTCTTCAAATTCCTGTCCAGCACCAGAACCCGGCGGGCGGGTGTGGAACCGGGAGTAACGTGGGCGCGATAAGGAGCCACCACATTCCTGTGGTGGTTGAGGAAGCGTGGCCCGTGAGTGCGTGCCGAAGGCTCTGCTCATGGGCGCTCCTCCCACCTGACGACAGGAATGTCGGCGCTCCTTAACGGGCACCATCGGAGCCAAGTTATACGGGAGCGCTTGGGCGTTTCAGTATTTCACCCGATCCCCTTCTGCAAATCCCTAACACTCCACAACGTCCCTGCTGCCGCCACGGCACTCCCCCTCAATTTCCGCGCCCCGCTCTTGCGCTTCGCGCCAAAACGTTCCCGGCACGCCCGGAACACCCCGTCCACAAACTCCCGGCTCCCGAGCACCGCCCCATCCGAGAAATACCTCACCCGGCACCGCAGCATCTTCCCCAGTGTCACGTCCCGGCTCCGCTCCAGTTGGGCCAACTCCGCTTCGACATCCTCCTTCCTCATCCCTTTCCTAACCACCTTCACCTCCACGCCGCCCCCGGCTCCGCTCACTTCCTTCAGCTTCTCCTCGCCTTCCGCCAACAACATCATCCGGTATTCCTTCGACACCTTGCCCGCCCAGTGCCGGGCATCCGCCTCGTAACCCCGGTGCGCCATCAATGCCCGCACCAGGCCCGCCCGCGCCTTCTTGCCGTTGCCTTTCGCCCCGCCTCCCATCGCCTCGCCATAGCTGCTCCACCGGTAGTCCGCCGGATCCGTCACCATCCCGGCCCGCACCGGATTCAAGTCAATGTATGCCGCCATCGTCCGCGATGCCATTCCATCTTCCACCAGTACGCTCTTGAAACGGGATTCCCACAACGTGCCGGTCCGACCGTGCTTCGCGTTATGCCACCGCGAAAAACGTTGCAACAGGGCCTTCATGAACTCCCCCAGGTCGTGCATCCGGTAGGTATAACTCTCGTGCAATTCCCTGGCCGCCTCATCCCCGCCGCCGCCCGGTTGCCGATACTCCGCCAGGCGCTTTGCCACCACGACCACCTCCGCCTCACTGCAACTCGCTGCCAACCGCTTCAACAATTCCTCGTCGGACAAGCCGCCCATCGGCAGCGGTGGCACCTCCAGCAGCAAGTGCACGTGGTTGCACATGATGCAATAGGCCAGCACCCGGCACCCCGTGAAGTTCTCCTGCATCCGCATGAAGGTTCGCAATTTCTCCTTGTCCTCCTTCCCAAGCGCCATGCGCCGATCCACCACGCGCGTCACACAATGGTAAATTACCGGCTGCTCCGTCGAATCCTTCCACGGTGCCAGCCACCGCGTCCCTTTACT
>JAPLUI010000045.1 GCA_026397725.1 Verrucomicrobiota bacterium
GGGACAGCAGGTGGCACAAAGGCGGCAACCAGGCCACCTGCCAGTCAAAGTTGAAAAAACCAAATCGCCAAATCACCCCGAAAACAACGTAAAATCAACATCCGTAGCCCCTCCCTCGGAGCCTATGGGATGACTGTGAAACCAACCAGTGAAAGTCTGAGTCCGTCAGGGACGTGGAACCGACGGGTAGCCGAGTGCTACTGCGGCGCAGCGATGCGTCGTGGGGAGCTGCACGAGGCGAAAGACCAGCCCCAAACGAAAGTGAACTCGATACGGCCAGGGCATCTGGCGAGCAGGCGGAGAGGAGGGATGCGCCCGCGAGGGTGGGTCCCGTGCGAAGCCTGTGGCTACGGCCACACCCCCAGCAGCGACATCGCACGTTACATGCTGACTGGTGGAGATGTCAGGGTGATTGGAGTGAGGATGGTAAGAAGGCTTCATGGCCTAAGTCAAGACCCCTGCGGCGAACAGGAACCAGCCGCAGGTGGCAGAGCCCTCATAGTAGCGATGAAACGGCTAATCACCGTGGAGCGAAGGGGGGTAGGAAGATGAACACCGCGAACGAACAGACCGGGCTACCAACACCGCCCGAAGTGTCCGCAAGGGCTACACGAAGCGGGAGCAGCCGGGAGCAGGAGTGGGGGACACTCCTGCTCTCGCACGACTCCACCCTGGTCTGGACCGAGCGGATGCTTGAGGCCCTCGGAAGGGGGAACGAAGGCAGGCAATGGCACACGCTTATCGACAAGGTCTTCTCCCCGAAGACTCTGGCGCTGGCGTTTGCATCGGTAACCAAGAGGAACCGAGCCGCAGGAATTGACGGAATCACGACCCAAGCCATGCGGCAACGCGAGGCAGAGGAACTGCCCGTCATCGAACGCCTGCTGCGCGAAGACCGTTACGAACCGCAGCCGGTGCGCCGCGTATGGATTGAGAAACCCGGCAGTGGCGAAAAGCGGCCGTTGGGCATCCCGACCGTGCGTGACCGCATCGTGCAGCAAGCGCTCCGCATCATCATCGAACCGATCTTCGAGCGAGACTTCAGCGCACAGAGTTATGGCTTCCGGCCCGGGCGCAGTGCCCGGGCAGCCGTGCTTCGCGTGGAGGAGCAACTCGAAGCAGGGAAAACATGGGTGGTGGACGCCGACATCAAAGGGTATTTCGACAACATCCCGCAGGACCAGCTCATCGCCCTTGTGAAGAACAAGATCAGCGACAGGCGCATCCTCGGGCTGCTCGAAAAGTTCCTGCGACAAGGAGTCATGGAGAGCATGAACGGGTGGCAACCCACCGCAAGCGGAACACCCCAGGGTGCGATCATCAGTCCGCTGTTAGCCAACATCTATCTCGATCCGCTGGACCATCTGATGGCCCGGCATGGCTGGGAAATGACGCGCTATGCAGACGATTTCATCATCCAATGTCACACCGAAGCCGAAGCCCTCGCGGCGCTGGCCGCAGTGGAAGCATGGATGGAGGAGGCGGGACTGACGCTGCACCCCGAGAAAACGCGCGTGGTGGATGCCACTCGGAAAGGCGGGTTCGAGTTTCTGGGCTGGCATTTTGAGCGTAGCTACAAATGGCCGCGCAGGAAGAGCGTCCAGAAGCTCAAAGACAGTGTGCGGGCAAAGACCAAACGCAACAACGGACATGACATGACAACCATCATCAAACGGGTCAACTCGATCACGCGGGGATGGGGGAATTACTTCCGGGGAGGCGTGCGCAACGTGCCCGAAAGACTCGACCAATGGATTCGGATGCGCCTGCGCAGCATCCTGCGCAAGCGGGACAAACGCAAAGGGCGGGGCCGAGGTCGGGATCACAACCGGTATCCCAATGCCTGGTTCGCTAAGCGGGGGGTGGTCTTCCTGACTACGATCACCCACGACTTAGCCGCGGGTCCCACGAAGTGAATGGCGCGAGCCGGACATGCGGGAACTCATCGACTGGCGAGCCGGATGCGAGAAATTCGCCCGTCCGGTTCTGAGGGAGGGCTGGGGCAGCAATGCCCCATCCCTACCTCTATCTAACGGGCATCCTCGGAGCCAAGTTGCTCGGGAGGGGCGTGCCTGCCGCGAGACGGACCGGGCCTCATGGGAACCCCGCAGCTCTAACGGTTTAGCCACAGCGGTGTGGCGGGCGGTGCCCTTCCCACCGCACTCCAGACTTTGGCTCGCGCCCGGGCAGGTGAAGGTATGGAGTGCGGTGGGAAGCGCCGCGCCACACCGCGGTGGCTAAGTCCCGGCACTGCCCGGAATGTGCCAAGTCATTTTCCGGGATGCATGGCCAATTCCTTGTCAATTCAAGGTCCAGCTCAGGAAGTGTGAACCTGCCGGGGGCGTGAACGCCGGAGAAGTGGCAACGGCCGGGACCACCGGCTTGCCGGCCTGGTCTGACAACTCGAAGGTGAGGCCGGGGTCGAGTTGGTTGCCGGCAAGGCGGCGGCTCTGGACCCACATGCCAAGCGCGTAGTCACCCGCCGCCAGCGCGACGGTCTGGGTCAGCCCAAGCGCCGCCGGGCCCTGGAGGCGGCACATCTTGTTGCCCTGATGCGGCGGGTACGACGGTTGGCCTTCTTCCCACAAGATGACCCCGTCCACTCCCAGATAAGAGCCATTCCCGCCGTTGTCGGGAGTCCATCCGGCCAGGTTGCCGGTTTCAAATCCCGGGTTCAGCAGGAGCTGGGTGCCCGGCTCGCTCGCGCAAACCGTGACCTGGTAAACCCGCGTGTAGTGGGTCGCCCGGGCGGTGACGGTATATCTAACAGGAGTTCGCTTTGAATTGGAAAAGTCCACTTGCACGCCCGAGGCCGGCGCGACGGTGGCGAAAGGCGAAACCGTGCAGACGGGCGCCAGCTTTGTTAGATCAGTGCCCTTTGGCAGGACCAGCGTGATGGCGTCGTCATCCGTGGCAATCATCGCGGCGCCGCTGTTGCAGGCGAAGCTCAGCAAGTCACAGTCCGCGCTGAGAGTGGGCTCGGTGCCGGCCAGCGGGGGATACAAGCCCCATTCCTCGACGGACGGCGTGTCAACGGCCTCGGTGATGTTGAGGCGGAATTTGCGAGCAGTGACGGGCGCGAAATCCAGCACGCAGACGACGCTCACCTTCGTTCCGCTGGCGAGCGGTTTCCACATTTCGTCGTCCAGAACCTCGACGGCGAACTTCCGGCTGCGGCCTGATTTGTGATGGGCGCTGCCGGTGAACATGACGCGTTGGCTGCCGGGAATGGCGCGCGCGTCCTTCATCACATCGGGCCACACGCTCTGGTTGCCCCAGAACATGCTGTTCGCCGTGCCGTCCGGATTGACCGTCCATAGCTTCAGCGCCCGCCACAGCGGTTTGTCGGTGTATTCCCAGCGCGTATGGATCACCCTGCCGTCGTAGGAAACATCGGGACGCCAGAAGGCACCGTGTAGCGGTTGCTGCGGCATCAACTGCTGCAGTTCGCCCGCCGGCGAGAGGCCGCGCAATACCAACAGCCGGGCCCCCGGCACTGCCATGTGGCCCAAGCGGTGGCGGGGGATGCCCATTCTGCCGAAGGCAGGCTAATCCCTTGACTTACCGCGAGGGCTTTTCTGGCGGGCAATACTTGGTAACCATGGCGGCGGCGACCTGGTCGAGGGCTCCTGCGGCTTCCGAGCGACCTTCGTTGGTGACGACCACCAGGCCGAAGTCGCGCCTTGGTGCCAGCCAGATCACCGCGTAGTTCATGGTGTTGGAACCGTTGTGGGTCAGCGCGTCGCCGGCGGCCCAATCACGCGGGACTCTCAGCCAACCCATCGCGTAAGGATCGGTTTGTTCGCCGGGTGGAGGAACATGCAGGATTTCGAACGCGGCCGGGTCTAACAATCTTGGTTTGCCCGTCCCCTCGCGCAAGTGGAACGCGGCGTACTTGGCCAGATCGCGGACGCTGCAATGGACGGTGCCTGCGGGACCGAGCGCCGGCGGGTTGTCGGCTTGCGGGCCGGGCGGAATCGGCTTGCCCTTCACATGGCCCCACGGCTGGTCGATCTTACCCGGCGAAGCGGCGGCCCCGAAACCGGCCGACTTCATGCCTAACGGAACGCAGAGTTTGGCACGCACCACCGTCTCCCAAGCCCGGCTGGTCACCGTTTCTAACATCTCCCCGGCGATCATATAGCCGGTATTGGAATAGGCGAATCTCCCTGCTTCCTGGGCCGGCTTGCGGCGCAGGATTTCAGCCACGAACCATGCCCGGTTCGCCGCCGCCGGTTGCGCCCCGTGCCGCCACAACGCGTCCCACAATTCGCCGGGTGGGTCGTGCGGCACGCCACCCCGGTGCTGCAACAATTGGCGCAAGGTGACTTCGCGGTAGCCACCGTCGATGTCGGCAATCGTCGGGCCGAGGATCTGTTGGACGGTCGAATCCCAGCGGATTTCACCGGCCTGCACTTCCATCGCCGCAAGCGTGGCGGTCATCGATTTGGTTAGCGAGCCGATGTGGTACTGGTCGTCGAGGGTGACGGTTTCCTTGGAACCGACCTTGCGGACTCCGACCGCGGCCTCTTCCAACACCTTGTCGCCACGGAACACGACACACGCAATCGACGGCAGTTCGGTGCGCTCGCGAACTTGGGCAAGAACGTCCGCAAGTCGCGGTGCCTCAGCATGGCTTGGGGACGGCAGCCAAACGCCGACTAACAGAAGCAGGGAAAAGCCGGAAAGATGGTTCATGGCGTTTTCCAGGATCAGTTCTTCCCAGGTGAGGCGGCACCCTCGGTGCCGGTCCATGGTTGGGCAAGTTTTTCGCGGAGCTTTTCGGGGGTGGCCTGGCCGTTGTCCGTAGTGCCGTCGAAGGCATACCAGTGGGTGGTGGTGGCGTAGTCGTTTCTTATATTCGGCTGCCAGTGGTATAACTCAATGTCGAACTTGAATCCGGTATTGAACGGGATGCGGTCGTGGATTCTCACGCGTTCATTGGTGGTGTGGCCGACGCCGGAATTCCCTTTCGCCATGGGCTGGCAGTGAAAGGGGGTGGAAAAGGGGGAGCCGCCGTTGAAGGCATAGCCGTAGTAGTCCTCCGAACCGGTGCCGAAATGAGACGGGAAGGCTTCCCCGTCCACGAAGATCTTTTCATCGCCCTCGCCCCACCACGGGCCGAGGCCTCCACCCATCGCGGGGCGGTTGCAGAGCGACAGCGAATCACCCACATAGACACCCTTGCCGGCAATGGTGACATAGTTCCAGTCCTTGATGTATTGCGGGTCACTGTTGCTGCCGAACCGGATGAGGTTTTCGCCGCGCCAAGCGGTGTGGAAATACATGCTTCGGTCCGTCCATTGCCAATCGGCGATGCCGATGTCGGCGAGTTCCACTTCCACGGACTCGATAGTGCCGTGATTGGTGACGTTCACGACGGCGGACTCCTTGAACGGCATCGGCCACCAGCAGGTCATCCAGCCGTCCTTGTCCACCGTGCGCCACCAGTCCTTGAAGGGATTGAGGCCCGGGCCGCTACCGAAAAATTCGCCGACGGGTGCCGCGACGGTTGGATGGCCGTCGAACGATGCTGTTAGAACGGTCGAGCGCATCGCTTGCGGGAGGTCCTTGGCGCCGAGCCGCAAGCGCAGCACGGCGATTGCTCCGCTGCCGCTGATCTTGCGGGTGAGGCATGCGCCGGGCTTGAGCGTTGCGCTGCCGCCTGCGACCTTGCGCCGGATCGGGAGAGTGTGGTTTTCCGGTTGCAGCAGTTCTTGTCCGACCTTGGCGATCAACCTGCGGTTGGCCTCGAGGTCCGCCAGGGTCAGGGACTTCACCGCCGTCCCGGCGGAATACTGCAGGTAGTTGATGTTATAGAACAGCGACTCGTTGGCGAAGGGAGGTGCCGCTTTGGTGAAATCCGCGTCCACCTTCGGACTCTCGAAGGTGATCCGGCAATGCGTGCTGAAGGGGATCGGCAGATAGAGATTGCGGCCGCCGCTCACGATGTTCGCCAGCGGCGGGCCGGTGAGGATGCCGCCATCAGCGCCACCGACGAGTGTTTTCCCCTGCCCCGCAATGAGCGGCTCGGCGGCACCGTCCAGATAGATCCGAATCGTTCCCGCGTTGTTGAACTGGGTCAGCCACCAGCGGGTGACGACCCCCGGTCCGTCCGCGTCCAACATGATCCATTCCTTGCGGCCGCCCGCTTCGGTGCTGCCGTAAAACTGATCGAAATCGCAACCGGCGAACCAGTCGGGATTGCCCGGCGTCTTGGAGCGCCGGTTGTAGCTGCTGGCCTGCTTGCAGGTGAACTCGGGCTGTGGAAACTCCGCGATCCTGGCGCGGTCCAACATGTCTTCCAGCAGACTGCCCAGATGAATCGGCTGGTCTGGATCGACGTGAGCGGCCGCCATGAGCTTCTTCATGCGCTCGACGATCTGCGGATTGTCGGCCGCGAGGTTCTTCGACTCGCCGGGATCGGTTTCGAGGTCGTAGAGTTCAAGTCGGTTGCCGCCCGGGTTCCCGACGGCCTTCCACTTGCCCGCCCTAACAGCCATGGTGCCGGCGTATTCCCAGTAGAGGGATGCGTGCTTCCGCTGCCGGGCGTCGTCACCCACCAGCGTCGGCAGATAACTGATGCCGTCAATATTCGCCGGCGGCTGAAGGCCGACCGCCTCGCAAACGGTGGGCAGGAAATCCCAGCCCGCCGACACCAGTCTGGTGGTCGCGCCCGGGCGGATCTTACCCGGCCAGCGCACGACCAGCGGCACGCGGATGCCGCCGTCATGGAGGTCGCGTTTCATGCCGCGCAAAGGGCCGTTGCTGTCGTTGAAGTTGGGATCGCAGCCACCTTCGCCATGCGGTCCGTTGTCGCTGGTGAAGAACACGACCGTCTTCTCGTCGAGCCCGAGTTTCTTGAGTTTATCTAACAACCGGCCGACATCCGCATCCAGCCGCGAGATCATGGCCGCGTGGCCCTTCTGCGGTTCGGGCCAATCCAGCTCCGCATACTCTCCCAGCGACGGCACTTCCATCCCTTTGTTGCCGGCCTCGTTATTGGCGTGCGGAAGGGTTGTCGCGAAGAACAGGAAGAACGGATGCTCCTTGTTGCGCTCGATGAAGCGGAGCGCTTCGTCGGCGCAGAGGGCGGGCACATATTGCCCGCGCTCCACCGCCACGCCGGAGCCATCGGCGCTCGGCGAGGCGAGCTTGTTGCCTGGCAGCGGCACGCGCTCGTCATTGCGGAAGAGGAACTCGGGATAATAGTTATGTGCATGGCGCTGGCAAAGATAGCCGAAGAAATCCTCGAAGCCCTGTTGGTTGGGCACGCCCGTGGAACCGGGTCCGCCGAGGCCCCACTTGCCGATCAGCGCGGTCGCATAGCCGGCCTGTTTCATGAGCCTTGCCACGGTGACCGTGCCAGCCCGCAACGGCGCTTGTCCCATGGGTTGGACTTCCTGATTGTTGCGTATCTGGCAGTGACCGGTATGCAGTCCGGTCATCAAGACACAGCGCGACGGCGCGCAAACCGTGCTGCCGGCATAGTGGTCGGTGAAACGAAGTCCCTCTGCCGCCAGCCTGTCAATCGCCGGCGTCTTGATCCGTTGCTGACCATAGCAGCCCAGGTCGCCGTAGCCGAGGTCATCGGCCAGAATGAAAATGACATTCGGCTTGTCGCCGTTTCCCGGTGACGCCGCTGACGCCTGGGCGTTGACTGCCGGGGCAAGAGCCAGCATGGCCGTGCCCATCATTGTCCCAATCAAAACATTCCTTCTCATACAATCTTTTCCCATGGCGGGCGCATTACACGTGTCATGCGCTTCGCGGCTTCCGGGTCACCGACGATCGCTTCGCTTTTCGGGTCCCACGTGATGACTCGCCCCTCCCGAATGCACATGTCGGTCAGGTGACAGATGATGTCGGAGCGCACCGCCGAATGGAGATTGCCGACGGGTTGCTCACGGCTGATGACGCAGTCCACGAAGTTCTTGATCTGGTCCATGCTGACCGGCAGACGCTTCTCACCGGGATCTTTCCCTTTCTTGTACAACGTCTCCGGATACACTTTCCAGCCGTCTCGACTGACCATTACCCATCCCTCCGTTCCGACAAACAAGGTGCCGTGCTCGCCAGCGACACCGGGATGCGGCTTCAGACTGTCGGCCGTCTGATCATCCATGAATCGCATTTTCAACCCGTTGGCGTACCTGCCCGTGGCGTCCCAGTTGGTGAGGGTGTTGAACAACCCCTCCGTCGGGAGCACGCCCTTCCCTCGGTATTCCACGGGAATCGTCGCCAGTCCGGCAATGTCCGCCCACCACTGGAGCATGTCCATCGGATGCGCACCCCAGCCGGCCATGAAACCAATCGCATAGTCATAGATGTGGTAGATTCCGTTACGCGGGCTCTGGTTCAGACAGCGGTCACGACAGAAGGACGCCTCCGGCGCAGGTCCCTGCCAGAGATTGTAGTCAAACCCATCCGGGACCGGCATCGGCGTCGGTGCACCACCGGACTCACCGTGCGGACACCATACATAGACCTCTTTGACCTCGCCGATATGTCCATTCAGAACCAGCTCGATGCCCATGCGTACATGCGTGATCGAACGTTGCTGGGCACCGTACTGGAAGACACGCTTATACTTGTCCACAATGGCGCGGGACTTGAGGTCGTGGTTGATGCAGATGCCCAGCGGCTTCTCGGTATACATGTCCTTGCCGGCTTGCGCGGCGCATAGCGCAATCGGCACATGCCAGTGATCCGGGGTGGCAATGTGCACAGCGTCGATGTCATCGCGCGCCAGCACCTCGCGGAAATCGTTGAAGTCCGGGCAGTTGCCGTGCTGGGCCTTGCGTGCCAGGCGACGATCCTTGACCGGGTCGCAGACGGCTGCCACAACGGACTTCTCATACTCTCCGTACATGCCACCGTATCCCGAGCGGGTTCCGCAACCGATCAGCGCCACGGCAACCTTCCCGCCGGGCGAGATCTTTCCGTTCCGGGCAAGCACGCTGGATGGGACAATTGTGGGAAAGCCAAGGGCGGCCGTCGCCAAACCGATGCCCTTCAGAAATTCACGCCGGGGGAGTTGGTGTCTGTTCATGGTTGTCAAAATAATTAATCCGGCAGTTCCCAACCCGGTCGGCAGGGCATGCGGATGAAGGCGGCTGCCTCGGGGCGGTTGGTGGCTTGGCAGGCGACGGCGTTCCAATCGATCCTGCCGCCGAGGTGGATGGCCAGGTTGCCGAGGTGGGTTACTTCCGTTAGGGCGGCGGCTTCCGAAAAGCCGGAGGACACCGGGCCGTTGCCCTTGCAGGCGGCCACCCAGATCGCCTCGTGGCTGCCGCGCAATGCGGGCAGGCTGGCGGGGGCCTTGCGTGCCTCCGCGGCCAGCGACTGCGGATGCAGCGCGAACTGGCCGCTCGGATAGGTGCCATGGGAGATCATGCCTCGTGACCCGATGATCAACGCGCCGCCTTCGCCGTCGCCGGCTTTGCGGTCTCCTGTCAGTTCATCGACTTCCTGCGGCCGTTCCCCCGAATGCCAATCGAGCTGCAACGCCGGCAACCCGCCCCGGGCCGGGAATTGGTAACGCACGTGCGCCTTGTCCGGATGGACGAATTCGTTGGCACCCTCGATCGACAGCAACTCGACCGTGGCTGGAGCTGTTAGATCGAGCGCCCAACAGGAAGCATCGAGGGTGTGGACGCCGCGGTCACCCATCATGCCGCAACCGAAATCCCACCAGGCACGCCAGCGGGTGGGGTGATACGTGGGATGATAGGCGCGGCGCTTGGCGGGGCCGAGCCACAGGTCCCAGGCGAGCGTCGCGGGCACCGGCGGCGTTTCCACCGGCGGCGTGTCTGTGAGAGTGGCCCACGACGCGTTGCCGAACGGCCGGTAGTTCAAGCTGCACCAGGCGATCACGCGCTTGACCTCGCCGATCACGCCGCTGCGGACCCATTCGACGACCCTGCGGGCACCTTCGGACGAATGGTGTTGGTTGCCCATGACTGCGACGCAACCCTTGGCGGCCGCGGCGGCCCTGGCTAACAGCCGTGCCTCGTGGATGTCGTGCGTCAGGGGCTTCTGGCAAAACACATGCTTGCCCGCCTTGAGCGCGGCCAGCGCGATGGCGGCGTGGGTGTGGTCCGGGGTGGCGATCATCACCGCCTCGATCTCGGGCTGCTTTTCCAACATCTTGCGGAAATCCCGCCAGCGCCTGGCCTGCGGGAACTTGCCGAAAGTCCCCGCCGCGAACGCGTGATCGACATCGCAGAGGGCGACGATCTCCTCACCGGCTACGTTGCCGAGGTTGGCGCCGCCCATGCCGCCGATGCCGACGCCGGCGATGCGGAGTTTGCGGGCGGGCGGAGAGGTCTGCGCCCACCCGGCGGAGGTGCCGAGCGTGGCGGCCAAGCCGGTTTTGAGGAAGTTGCGGCGGGAATGGTTGCGTTCGATCATCATGGTCATGGTTCGATTTATGTCAGGTCCTGCTCTGGCAATCCGCGCAGGAAATCGGCGGCGAGGGAGTGATTGGGATCGTGGTGCAGCACGGATGCGAGGAGTGTCTTGGCCTTGCGCAGTTCACCCAAGCCGAGCCATGCCTGCGCTTGCAGGAACAGCGCGGTGGTTTTCTGCCGCAGTTGGAGGTCGTCGTCGAACAGGAGCATCGTGGGCAGGGACGTGGCAAAATAGTCGATTTCCGCCCGTGTCTGCCGGAGTTTTCGGGCATAGGCGAGGAGGTCGCGGAAGAGGGCATCGGCCTTGGTGTGGCGGCCGAGTTTGCGCCAGGCCATGGCCGAGTCATAGGTCATTTCGCTGAAGGCGCGGACGCTCATTTCCTGGAAGTCACCCTTGAAATTGGCCGCGATGCGCCAGTGTTGTCTGGCCTTGGCCTTTTCGCCGAGATGATGGCAGGCGACGCCGAGCCAGTAGTGGATGTCGCTTTGGTTGGCGAGCAGGTGTTTTGCTTCGCCGAGATGGTGCGGTGCGTCGAGTGCCTTGTTGAAATGGTTGGCCGCACACACGAAATCCTGATGGGCCAGCGCCTCGCGACCGAGTGCGAGGTGGGTGCGGACATGCTGGCCGAGGGGCCCGCCTTCGCCACCTTCCCACGGCTGGAACCGGCGTCCGGCCAATCGTTGCATGGCCTCAACATGCCGGCCGAGATGATTGAGCAAGGCGCAGAACTCCACGCTCAAGTCATCGCGTTGCTCTACCAGCACAAGATGCCGTGTCAGTTCACGCATGCGCTTCTCCGGTCGTTCGCCGAGTCGCTTCCACAGTTGGTCGCGCTCGAACAGCAGCCGTGCATCCACAGGATTGGCCTTGAGTGCCTTGTTGTAGGCGGCCCGCGCCTTGGCCGGCTGCTTGCGGATGTTGAAGTAAGCGATGCCTAGGTTGCGCCAGACGATGGAAAAACTGCCGTCGAGTTTCGCACTTCGTTCCCACAAACCTACGGCCTCCTCGTGGCGGCGGCGGTCGTATAGCAAGTTGCCAAGATAGTATGGCGCACGGGCGTCGGTCGGATTGCGTTGCATCGCCGATTGCAGGATCGCGAGTTCTTCCAGCCGCGACGGAAAACAGTAATCAGGCGGGTGTTTCGCCGCTCGCTTGAAATGCTTCAGGGCCTTCGCCGCGTTGCCGCGTTGTTCTTCCAGCCAGCCTAACATGTATTCGACTAACGGCAATGCGCCCCAACTTTGATCCGGCAAATCACGCGGCCGGGCACCCTCCTGTTGGAGCAGAGCGGTCGCCCCGGCGATGAAGCCCGCACGGGCATAATCGTGCGCGATATCCAAACGGGTTTGCAGATCGCAAGCCAGCGGTTCACCCGCCAGGTGGCGCGCCCACCAATCGAGCGGGTCAAGGCGCAGCGTTTCACGCAGCAGTGAGCCGGCCTCGATGGATTGCCCCAGCCTGCGCAGGACGAGCACTTTCAAATTGCGGGCGCGGAGGTGGTCGGTATCGAAGCGCAGGGAATGATTGAGGTGCTCCAGCGCGGTGGTCCACTGCTGCCGCGCGCAATCAATCTCCGCCAAGGCGTGATAACCCGCGCCGGCCCATGCCTGGTTCCATGTCGCTTTGTAAAACGCGGAGTACGCCTCATCATCCCGTGCGAGATAACGCAGGCACAAGCCGAGGTTGTAATAGGCTTCGCCGTCATAAGGATTCGAGTTGCGGCTCGTGAGTCGTGCGATGGCGCTGCGGAAAAATGTTTCGGCCCGGGCGAATTCACCCCGGCGCAGATGCCACCGGCCCATGGCATTGTTACAGCGCGAGTCGAATGGGTCACGCCGCAATGCCTCGCTCCAATAGGGTACCGGCGAGCGTGTGGCGTGGCGGTATTGCTCGAGATGCAGTCCGGTGATATACAGCTCGTCGGCACTCGCGATGTCCTGCGGTGCGGGCGGCTCGGTCGCTGGCGGTGGCACTTCGTCCTTGAGCCGTGGATTGGGTTGATAGGAAATCAATTCCTGTCCGGCCTGATTGCGGACGTGAATGCGCAGATCCGTCTCGACCGCACCCTTGGGCAACTTGATTGACTCTATCAATGGCCGGGCGGGCGACAGGTCACGGGTGAAGCTGGCCAACGCCCTGCCTCTGGCGGTGACGGCAACCACAATCTTGGGTTGCCTGCTGGTAACCGCGACTCCGAGGCGCATTTCGCCTTTGGCGACATGCATGCCAATGGCTGCCTCGAGATTGGCCTGCCGCGCGGGTCCGATCTTTTGGATCGGATACCAATACTGGCTCCACGACTTGGTTTCGCCGGGTTGCAGGAAACTGAAGTCGGGCTGGTTGTCGGTATAGACACCCGCCATGATTTCGATGTACGGGGCGAACTCACCGGTGGCATCGGCATCGGTCAAATTGCGATCCCACGCGTAGCCGAACTCATGATTCCCCCAGGTCCACTGCTTCTTGCCGGGTGCGATGTGGTGATTGGCGATATGAATGATGCCAGCTTGCGCCTTGTGGTCATAGCCGCCGAAGAAATCCTGCTTGCTGCCCATGCACATGTAGGAGGTGGGCACCGGGATGTTGGCATAGAACGACAGATCGTCGGGCGCGTACTCTGGAATTTCAGATTTCAAATTTGAGATTTCAGATACGGATTCTGAGATCTTAGATTTCGGATTTGAAATTTGAGATTCGCAGGCATGCGGCGGGACGAACTGGCGCGGGACTTCGCTCGGCGGCACGCCGTGGCGGCCACGCTCACCGTAGTTCACGCCGTAATAGTGGCCATGGCAGTGTGGATAGCCGCTCATTGAGCGGCGCGCGTGGTCGGCCACATAATGGACATCCGGAGGAAAGAAACTCTGATAGGCCTCATGCACGCGGGTGGCGACATTGGCCCACCAGAGGAAGGTCTGCGTGAAAGGCGTCCGATTGTAGGCGCGCACCTTGAGTTCGAGATAGGCGCGGCCCGGATGCAGGCAGATGCCGTGCATGCCTTTCATGCGTGCCATCGGATCATGATCGCTGCACCAGAGGGTCTTGGAGCCGTCGGCGTGTTCCTCGATCTGGAAGTCCACCGGCAGAAATGTTGCCGGCCGGTGATGTTGCGGCCAATTGAACTCGATCCCGCCCGAAACCCATGGCCCGGCCAGACCGACCAGCGCGGGCTTGATGATGGGTTGATGATAGATCAGGTCGTAGCCGTTGGTCTTGTCCTGCAGGACGTGGATGCGCCCGCCGAGTTCCGGCAACACCATCGCCCGGATGAATTCGTTCTCAAGCCACACCGCCTGCCAGGTGCGCGCCACCGGTTTTTCCGCAATGCGGTCGGTGCATGGCAACGGATAGACCTGGCCGCTGCTGCCTTGATAGACCCGCCTCTCCAGAAACATCGGGTTCTTGTCCGGTGCCGCCGGCATGTAGGTGGGAATCACCAGAGCCTCGACGCGCACCCGCACTTCGTCATTTGTCATTGTGGATTGTTGTTCACTTGCTAGTTAGAGGAGTAATCCCCTGCCCAGGCACTACGGCCACCTCGGCGGGTTTCATTTTCACGGTGCGGATGTTCTTGCCAAGCACATCGTCGGCGATTTTGTTGCCGCTCACCGCCACGTTCTTGCAACCCTCAAAGGTGAGCATCGCCTTGCGGCCCTGCCATGGATGGTATTGGGTGTTGTGCCGGATGATGTTGTCCTTGAAACTCAAGCCATCCACGCTCAGCGCATAAAGGACCGAGTAATCAAACACGTCGAAGCGGTTGCCTTCAATCCGGATGTTACGGTGGAACGGTAGCTCCGGATCCAACTTGGGAATGATCGGCAGGATGCTGATGATGCCCTCGCCAAATTGATACCAACTCGTGAGGCAGCTCGGATGGAAGCGGTTGCCTTTGATCAGGACATCCTTCACCCCACCGGATTCATACCATTCGTTGGCATCGCCGGCGATCAGGATGGCGGTGCCGCTCGAGACGAAGTCGTTGTTCTCGACGACCACCTTGCCGGGCGTCGAGACCAGCAGGCCGCGGGCGCGGCAACTGCCGAACCAGCAGTTGCGGGCGGTGAAGTCCGGGGCCCAACTCAGGTTCTCGAGGGCATCCCCCGGTTTCAGGTCGAAGGGTGCCACATCGTTGAACACGACCTCGAAGTGGTCACGGTCGATCTTGCGGAAGGACTTGAGGCTGCCCACACCGATGGTGGCCATCGTCTCGTGGTCGATGAAGCCGACCTTGTCGTCGGGACGGCCCCAGGTCATGCCGGTGCTCATGCCCTCCATGAACTTGCAGACCATGCGCGCGGGGTCTTTCATTTCGATGACCTTGACGGTGGTGCCGTGAACGTTGATCGGGTCGTCCATCAGGCCTTCGAACTTGCAGCCGTCCACGACGATTTGGCCGCGGCAATTGGAAACATGGAAGCCGTCCGCATGGCCGCATTGATAACGGCCCTTGGCATAATTGGGCATGACGTTGGTTTTGGTCAGCGTGATGTTCTCGCAGAACTGTGCCAAAATACCAAGACCGGCGGAAGTGAACAGGTTGACGTTCTCGAATGCCGTGTTCTTGCAGTTGAGGAGGAACACCCCCGCGTGATCCCGGTCGCTGTGGCGCATGATCAGGATGTTGCCTTGTTTGGGCTTGCGTTGGAAATCGCAGGTCAGTCTCACCAAGCCATCGCCCAGATCCTGCGCCGTGTATTTGTCCCAATTGCCGCCCAGCGGGGAGTCGCCGCTTTGTTGGGGAATGATGCGGGTTTCCGAGTCGAACTCCATGCAGCCCCACCAGCCGCTTTTCCAGCCTTCGCCGTGGAAGACGATCTTGCCGTTTTCAATCTCGAAGGGCGATTCGGTCTTGTTGATCCGGATGTCGATGGAATCCTTGCCGACCTGCTCGATCCTGGCCTGGGCGACGAACGGGATGTTCCAGTCGAGGTCGAGGTTGCGCACGGTGATGCCGGCACAGTCCTCGAGGGTGAGCGGTTGCATCCGCCCGTGATAGACGAACCCGCTGCCGTTGCCTTCGAGAGTCAGGCCCTTGATGCCCTTGAGCACGATCGGGCAGGTCTTCGGGTTGTTGTCGGTGGTGTTGGACTCGAAGTATTCGATCTGATCGCTGTGTTCCGCGCGGAAGTCATAGCGACCCTTGGGAAACACCAGGGTGACCGGCGATTCCTTGCGGCAGGCTTCGATGGCCGCACGCACGCCCTTGACCGCATCCTCGCCGCTGTCGGGCTTGACGCCGAAATCGGTGACGTTGATGACCTTGCCGGCGGGGACCGCGGCGGCGTTACCGGAAGGCTGCTCGTAGCGCAGGAAGGCGACGCCGTCGGGCGGGATCACGAACGCGTGTTGGTCGCCGGCGGGCAGCGTTTTGCCGGTCCAGAGATCCTTGAGGACAAGCTTGGCGGAGGCGTTCAAGCCGAGTTCCTTCAAGCCGAGTTCGATGTTAGCGGCGTTTTTTCCGTCGCGGTTGAAGATGCCGAGCCAGCCGTTGTCGGGGTTGCCGCGTTCGGGGGTTTTCCAGACGTCGATCATGCCGTCGCGGTGGGCGAGTCTGCCGATGACGGCGTTGGTGTTGCAGGCGAGGATGCCGGGATGGGTGAAGAGGCTCATCGAGAAATCGTCCATGTCGTAGAGGACGCCGCCGAGCATCAGCGGCGAGGCGGCCAAGGCGCGCTGGACCATGAAGGCGCGCTTCTGGTCGGCGGTGAAATGGCTCACCCAGCCGCCGTCGTCGTGAACGACGTTGAGCCGGCCGAAGCAGACCATGTCCATGTCGAGGAAGCTGCCGACTGCCGGGCCGGCATAGGCTTGCATCGCCTCCCAGCGGCGGAAGGTCGTCTCGAGGGCACCGCGGTTGTCCCAGATGTCGCTGGTGATGCGGACCATGTTCGCCTGCTTGTAGGCGTCGCTGTGATCGACGTTGATGTCATCGCCGGGCGACAGGCTGAGGATGATCGGCCGGCCGCACTTCGCGATCGCCTTGGCGGCGGCGGCGACCTCCGCCGGGCTGGGGACCATGTCATCGAACTTGATGAAATCCACGCCCATGTCGGCGTATTTTTTGACGAGCCCGTCGTAATATTCCTGGGCGCCGGGCTTGGTCATGTCCACGCCGTAGTTCCACCATGGTTTGCCGGCCCACGGGCAGGCGGACTTCATATCGACGATGTCCTTCATGTGGAAGTTGGTGCCCTCGACCGGAAGGTTTTCATCGACGGCGCAGCGGTTGATTCCGCGGAGCAGCCAGATGCCGAACTTGATGCCCCTGTTGTGGGCGTGGTCGATGGTGTGCTTCAATCCGTTCGGGAAGAAGTGCGGGTTGGATGCCGGGCGGCCGTAGGCATCGAGGGAGATGGTGACGCCGTCGCCCATGCCGGAGAGGAACCAGCCGTTGTCCACCGTCACCGTGTCGTAGCCGTGGGGCAGGAGTCTTTCGGCGAGGAAATCGATATTCTTGAGCAACTCGGCCTCGGTGACGGCGATGCTGTAGCCGGTGTAGCTGTTCCAGCCGCGCGGCGGGGTCGGATGTTTGGTGGCTGGGGCGGCCGGGGCTTGGTCGGGTTTCACCGGGGCTTCGGCGGTGGCGCGGGTCGCGCCGCCGAGCGTGGCGGCGAGGATTCCGAGAGCGGCGAGGCGGCAGGCCGGCGCATGGGATGATCGGATGGCTGCCAGGGGCAGCGGGCGGTCGGGGTTGGCGTGGTTTCTGGATGGCATGGTGTTAGAGTGTGGCGGGAGTGATCGGTGGGGTGGGATGGATGTTGCTCAGTGCGAAGCGGTGGTGGTGTTCTGGATTTCGAGTGTCGTCCGGCCCGGGACCTTGATCTCGAAAGTTTTGGTGGCGAATCCGGTGTCAACTTCCAGCGTGAACGGTGCGCTGGTGTCCACATGGATCGTGACCGCATCCTCGGCGGCGTTCCTGGCATCCGCTATCAGGTCCACCTGCCTGCTGTAGTCCGGTCCCCACTTCAGTTTGCGCACGCCGTGCATTTCTGTTAGGCGAAGGGTCCATTTGAGCTTGTTTTCCGGCGCATTGGTTCTGATGCCGATGATGGTCTCCATCAGGGTGGCAATCGGTTGGACACCGCTCCATCCGACGAAATCCGGTCTGCTGCTCCCGCCCGGCGCTCCCGGTTGCTCCTGGTTGTAGTTTTCATAAAGGGTGCCGGTCTTCTTCCACGTCTGAAACATGCCGTCCAACCCGTTGATCGCAATCTCCCTGGCCTCGGCAAGGTAGCCGTATTCCAACAAACCCTTGATCACCATGGTATTGGTGGGAATCCAGACCGAGCCCTTCCAGTAGGCACCGCCATTGCCGTCGTATTCCGGACTTTTCCGGCCCAGCGTCGGAACCATCATGGGGGTCTTGAAGTTCGCTGGGTCAAACAGATGATCCTTCATTTGTTTGGCGCGGTCGGCGGGCGCCACCTTGGACAACAAGGCCCAGTAGGATGCGACCGACCAAACGTTGACGGTTTCGCCTTTGCCGTTGCAGTCGGTGTAGAATTGATCGCTCTCATACCACATCCTGTCATTGATCAGTTTCCTGAGGGCGAGGTGTTCCAGTTCGAATTTGGCGGCGCGTTCCCTGTCGCCGACGATTCCCGCGATTTCCATCAACTGCCCGGCGACCATCGCCTGTTCGCAGGTCGAGTCGATCGAGATGCCGGGACTCGGGCGGTTGTCCATTCCGTTGTTCCAGTCGAAGCTGCGGTAAAGACCGTCCGGGGTGCGGTATTTCCCTTTCAGATAGAAGAAGAACCGGTCGAGGATCGGCAGCACCCGTGCCAAGCGGGCCTTGTCGCCAAGGTGGCGGTAGCAGTTGAGTTCCCCGAGGCTGAAGATCGGGTTGTGGACGCCCCGGTCGTGACTGCCGGTCACATCCCAAACGTGGGGGATGCCGCCGTCCTCGCGTTGCGCGGCGTAGAACAGGTCGTGCCCGTGCATCGGGTTGGTGATCTTCGGGTGGGCGCCTTGGACATAGATGCCGTAGTGGGAAATCCACACGGTGTCCCACATCCAGATTCGGCCTTTGGTGAAGGCGGTGTCGAACAGATACTGGCCGCCGTATTCGCTCATCTTCTTGTCCGCGATGCGCCAGGTGTCGTAGTAGAGGTCCACCCAACCGGGGTGTTGCTCGACAACCGGTTCGGGCAGGTTCTTGCGCCAATCGTCCGGGGTTGCGGATTGCAAGTTGAGCGAGCTGAGGAACAGCAGTGGCAGGATCGATGTGAGATGGTGTTTCATGGGGATTATGGTTTGCCTGATTCATCAGTGATTTTTGTCAACGTGGCACCGGCGTCGGGCGAAGAGTAGAGGCCGTCGGTATGCACGAACCACCATTGGCCGCCTTCGCGCACATCGCCACAAGCCGCGATGAGTCCGCCCTTGGGCGCGGCGCCCTTCGCCGGGAGCCACTCCCAGCTCATCCCCCATTCACCCGCGCAGCGGGACAGGCGGCCGGTCACCTCCGGATCGAGCGCCTGGGTGAGGAAGCGGCCATCGCGTCGGTCGTCCCCCGCGGCAGTGGTGCCGAGCGCGGTGAACGGCCGGAACCACTCGAAGTTCTTTTGCGGGGGAAAGAGCGACAGGTGGCCGCCGGAGTCGCCCTGATAGCCGTGAGTGGTGGCATAACTGATCTCCGTGTTGGACTGAAGCGACTTGTCCCAGCCAACGTTGTAAAACCCGGTGTCCTCGCGTTCGTGCAACACGCCAAGGGATTCGACGTTGTCCCTGGAAACATGGCAGCGTGCCACCTTGGCTGCCGTATGAACTGTCGGATCGCCCCGCCCGAGGTAGGTCATCCAGCGGTCCGGGCAGGTCAGGACGCAAAGCTGGGTCGTCCCCTTGGCCAGCGAGGGATAGTATTGGCCCCACGGCCACTGCGCCACTGCGGTGATCCGCTCGCCCGCGGTGTGTTGCGCGGTGGCGGGCGGCGGCGGCGTGGATTCCGGCAGCACGCCGGGGACCACGGAAAGCTCCGACACGCGGGCGTGGTAGTGCGCTCGCGCCTCCTGCGGCAGGGCGCTGAAGAACAAGCCGACATCCATCCGCGGGCTGGCCAGCTTGAACTGATAGGCACCGGGCTCCCACTGTTTGCCATCGGTGGAGGTCCAGGCGCCCCAGAGATTTCCTTGCCTGACAATCCTGATCCACGGGCGGCCTGCGGGAAGCGTGTAGGTGGAAACCCGGCCCGCGCCGAGGTCCGAAAAATCGGCGGACGTCCGCAGGCCGCCCCTGGCGGTCTGGACGAGGTGAAAATCACGACCCCATTCCCAGTTGATGCGCTCACCGTGCTCGCGGGCCGTTAGACCGACCCAGGCCTGGTGGTTGACCGGTTCGCCGCCGGACCCGCTGTAGGAATCGATGCGGCAGGTGGCGGTGAAGTCGCCGGTGAGGTTTTTCGTCACGGTGTGCATGCCATTGCCGAAGAACTGGAAGGCCCGGGGGCCGGTCTGCCACAGTCCGGCGGATGCCTTGGCCTCGCCGACGTTGCGTGCCGTCCACTCGGGATCCACCGCTTTGCCGGTCACCTCGAGGTTGGCGGGCGCGGAATCCACGGAATGGTTTTCATCAAAGATCACCCGGCACCACAGCGTGACCGGGCCACGCGGCAATGGTCCCTCGTATTTCAACGCGCCATCGTTGCTCTCCACCAATTGCAATTGTCCGAGGTAGAGCGCGGTCCTGTTCACCTTGTGTCCGCGGGCATCCACCTGGACGGTGACACGTCCCGTGCCGTCGCCGGGGGCTTCGGCCTTGACCGTCGGCACGGGATACGCGCCGGCGTCCGCAGTCCGCAACGCATCCAGCGGGATCGGCTGGCGCGTCAGGCCTGGGCCTTCCCAGTCGATGCGGAAGTTCCTGGCCGGCAGCCGGTCATAGACATAAGTCACCTCGAGGGCGTGGTCGCCCTTGGCGAGGTTGCACACCGCGGCCTTTTCGGTGGTGCCGTGCTGGCCGTCCCAAACGAGCACGTCCCTGCCGTCGATCCGCAGGCGGTAACCGCCGTCGATTTGGGCGCGGAACACATAAAGCCCGGTCGCGGGCACGCGCAGGAATCCGTCGAATGCCAGGGCGTATCCCGAGCTGCGCTGCTCGCACACGCCAAGGTCGAATCCCCGCGCCAGACCGCTGCGGAAAAGCTTGCCCCCGGCGATTTCCTCAAGGGTCGCCGCAGGTTGGGTGAAATAGCCGGCCTGCCGTTGCGAGTCCTTGTGCACCAACCCGTAGGCGAGGCCCGGAATCGTCGTCGCAACCGCCTTGGCTGGCGCCGCTGCCTTGCTCGCCACAGCGGCGACAACCACCGGCGGCGCGGACTGGTCGAAAATATCCGTGAGCGTCAGCCGCAGCGTCGGCCGCGCCAGCTTCGTATCTAACAATACATGCCGCTTGCCCGGCATGCGTTCCTCCTTCACGGTTTGCGGTGTGCCGGCGCATTGAGGGTTGTCAAACACCTCGATCCTGTAGGCGAAGGCCGGCGACGCCGTGTCGGGCACTTCCCATGACACCGCCACCTGGCTGCCCGTCGTTTCGGCCCGCACATTGGCCACTGCCGGCTTGTCGAGCACCGGCAGGTCCGGCTGTTTGACCGTGAACTCATGGCGTTTGTCGCCGGCCAGCGGCTTGCCGGTGAGCTGGCGGGGCAGCAGATCGGGCGCGGCGGAGTATTCGATGGCGGCGTATTCGTGATCGCCCTCGGGCACGGTGTTGACCACCACATACTCGAACTTGTCGATGGCGATGGTGTCGGATTTCAGCCAGCGGCCGTCCTTGCGGCAATACCCGAAGCGCCGGTGCAGCGGCCTGACCACCTTGCCGTCCGACAGCGTCTCGATGAAGCCGCTGTTGCCGGTGAACGAACTGGCCGGAATCGGCAGGCGGGCGATGCCGATGAGGTGCCAGCGGTCGGCCGCCTGATCCTTGATCCAGCGGCCGATATGGGCATAGGTGGGATCTTTTTCCCCGGCCGGCAGCCAGACCCGGCCCAACATCGTGTACCATTGCCTGCAAGTGACAAAGGGCCACGGCTCCGCGCCCAGCGTGCCGCTGCATCCTTCCCCGCCGTAGGTGTTGTTGATGTATTGGGTGGGGGCCACATCGGTGAAACGCACGGGCGTGCCGTCCGCGCCGTTGCCCCAGAACGACCACACCGAGCCGGGCCGGAACGCGGACTGGATCTTCTCGTCCGGGTTGGGCAGGCCGCCGGGACCATCCGGAACCGTGCCCAGGAAGCCGGCATAGAAACTGACGTTGTTAGGCTTCGGATTGAAGTTGGTGTTCCAGTTGGCGTAATAGGTGCCCGACGGCCACCACGGCCAGCGCAGGTCCATCATGACGATGTCCGAACCGGCGGCGACGTTCTCCTGATACCAGGTCGCCCGCAAGGGCCCGGTTGTCAGAAACACGCATGCCAACGCCAGCCAAAGCACAATCAATCGGGTGTATTTCATAGGATGTGGAATCATGGGAGAATTACCTGCCCGACATTTTCACGCACCATGCCCGCCCTAACAGCAATGGTTCCGGCGTATTCCCAGTAGAGCGATTCGTGCTTTCTCTGCCGGGCTTCGTCACCCGCAAGCGGCGGCATGATACAGAGGGAATTCGGCATCTCTTTCACCCCCAGGCCAACGACGAGCGGGCGGCGCTTTCTGGTCGGTCTCATGTTCATTTGTTAGATGCCGGATACTCGACTGCCACGGTCGCAGTGGCGGGACTTTCGTTACCCGCGAAATCCACGGCGGTCACGCGGTAATGCCAAATGCCGCGCAGCGGTTGGCCGTCGAAACCCGCGGCGGTATCCTTGAAACCCGTCGTGCCCTTCGCCACATAGGTCACCCGGGTGGCCGGCCCCGGCCCGAAATCCGGTTTGTCGCCGCGATAGATGTGATACCAGAACACGTCGCCTCCCGGTTCGTTCCATTGCAATGCCTGGTCTCTAACAGTCAGACCGCCGGGCGACGCGGGCGCGGCGTGCGGCGCGGCATCCGTGACGACCCATGAAAGCGGCATCGCTGGTGCGGAGGGCGGAAAGGCCGCGGCATTGTCGCCGTCGGTGGCTTCGATGTAATACTC
The DNA here is from genome assembly GCA_026397725.1 of Verrucomicrobiota bacterium. GTDB lineage: Bacteria > Verrucomicrobiota > Verrucomicrobiia > Verrucomicrobiales > Akkermansiaceae > Luteolibacter. Next base: position 22,492 of record JAPLUI010000045.1, read on the forward strand.
AAGACCGGCGGCGGTGACATGGTTGACCGGAATGTTGGCAACAAAGATGGACTTCACCTTGCGCGCCATTTCACCACGGAGCCATTTGGCATCGCCCGGCCGGCGATACCAAAGCACCGCGCCCGTGCTATCATCAATCCGGCCATCGAGCAAGCGAGCCTTGATTGACACCGGTTGGCCTGACTGCGCCGAAGTCGGCGGCGAGATCACCACAATGGTCGGCGGCGTGCGATCCGCACCGCCGGCATCGCAGGGGATCGGCACCGATGGCGGGCTTTCCTGCCCGCCTGCATTCACCGCCGTCACCGTGTACCGGCAACTGCCGTTCACGCGGTCCGTGAATCGCCCTGTCGCGCCCGCCGGCATGCGGTCCGAATTGATTTTCCGGCCGTCGCGATACACGTTGAAGCCGGCCACGTTGGGCTCCTCGTTTTGCCACTGGATCACCGCACCTTGTCGGGTGCCGCGGGCATTCACATGCGAGGGGGATTTCACCGCCTGCTGACCCCGCAACTCGTTTTCCTTGGCCACGTAGCGGAGTTGGATGAAGCGGTTCTGCATGCTGGTGACGTTGCCTAGCGAGGAAATGTCCGTCACGCGATGGGTGAAGTTGCCGACCCACGAGGGAATCGCGCCGGGCAGGTCCGGCCAGTTGTAGGCGCTGAAATGGTCTAACAGAAGATTGTGGTCGCGGGTGGCGGCGATGCGGCAGCGCAGGCGTTGGAGATTCGCCCGGCGGGCGGGGGATTCGGTGCGTTTCAGCCATTGGTCGATCATGGCCAGTTGCTCGTCGGCCTTGGCGATGTTCACCACGGTGGAGTTTTGCTCCGCCCGGAAGCACATGCACAGCTTGTGGCGGCCCGAGGTGGGAGTTATGTCAAATCGCACGCTCACCCATGTCTGCCAGCCGCCGGTTTGCGTCACCCTGCCGGAACCTAACAACTTTCCGGAAGGCCCGTCGAGCCGCAGTTCGATGATTCCGCCCTTGCCTTCGGTGGGATGGGCCGCCACGCGCACCTCGCAGGATCTGGCCTCCTTGCCAAAGTCCAGGTCATCGAAGCGGACCCAATGACCCGCCCTGATGTTGCCCAGGCATTTTCCACCGTCCTTGCTGTCGAAAACCCCCGGGCCGTTGTTCGCGGAGGAAGCTGCGGGCGAGTACTCCTTGGCCGCCGCGGGATCGGCACCTGAGACCTTGAATCGTCCGACGTTGTACAGGCATTCGCCTTCAACGCCCGCCTCAAACTCAGGCGTGCCCTGGCACTCGGCGAAGCCGCAAACGTACGGCTCGTTCTCGTTGATGATCTTCGTGATGTCGTCGGCGGCCTCCGGCCCGTAGTGCTGCGCCGCATACTCATGATAGACCGCCGCGGAGGATTTCAAGCGCTCGGCTTTGTCCCACGGTGCCTTGCTGATGAAGGACAAGCGCGGCTCGACGGCGTCGGTCACGCGCCATGACAGGCAGTAGAAGCCGGTCATGTTGGGCGCGCGTTCGCGCCAGGCCTTGATTGTGTTAGACAAGTGCATGTTATAGGGATAATAGTATTGAGAGCTGTTCCAGTCGCGTTCCAGCCACGGGCATCCCCAGTACTCGCGCTTGCCATAGATCGCGCCGCTCTCGCAGCGGTCGGTGTAAGAGGCTATCGGCGCGCAAATGACCTCAGCCGGCAGCTCCTCGATCGCCTTGGGATTGAGGCCCCAGCCGGAGACGGCCAGGCGGGTCGGCGACGAGCGGGTCTTGAAGCCCTCGTGGAAGCCCATGAAGATCTTGCGCCAAATTGCGAAGAACTCGGCGTTGTGGCCTACATTCTCCGACTGGAAGCACAGCAGGTAGTCGAGGTCCGGGTAGTCCGTGGCGATTTGTTCGACGCGGGCGGCGACCACTGGCGGGTCCTCGGCCTTGGCGCCGGTCTTCTTGTATTCCTCGGGGATGATGTTGATGTCGATGCCCAGGCCGATGCGCACACCGCGGGAATGGGCGTGGGCGATGATCCGCTGGAAGAGCGACGCGCCCTTGCGGAAGACATCCCTGTTAGACAGGCTTTCGTTGTGCAGCGCGCAGTCCGCGCCGAAGTCATAATCGTCGAACAGATCCGCGGCGCCGAAGCGGTATTGGGCGACGTCCCACCCGGAACAGCCCCAACTGTGGCCGGTGCGGGCGGTGGGCATCCACACCCGCGACAGCTTGCCGCCGACCTCGAAGTTGTGGAACATCTCGTTGTGGCCCTGCTCGCCGTTGTAGTTGTGGATGTGGATGAAGTTGAAGCGCATCTTGGCCGCCTGATCGATGATGAAGCGCCAGTCGTCCCATGAGTACACGGTAGCCGACTGAGGGAAGTTAGTCCACGGCAGGAAGCCGCGGATCTGCACGGCCGGCGCCTTGCGTTCGTCCACCTCTGGCAACACCAACGGCGCTTTCTTGTCAGGCAAAACGTCGCCGCCCAGATAGAAACCGACTCCGTAATGCTCTTCTAACAAGCCATAGACCCCGTACAAACAGCCGATCTCGTCGCTGCCGCCGATGACCAGCACCTCCTGCCCGGACACCGTGAGCTTCTTGAGCACATAGCCCTGCGGGCCGGGTTCCGCGACCGTGACCGAAGGCCATGACTCCGCGCCAGCCGGCTTCATGGCGGCAAGCCGATCCGCCGGGGCGATCACGAAGCACGGCGTCGTCGGCTCCCGTTTCGCCCCGATCTCAAGACTGCTGCCAGATATTTGATAGATATAACGCTGCAATTCCTGCGCGGCGTATTGCTCGAGCAAGGAAGCGTCCGCCGCCACGACAATGCGGCCGGCCGGCGGCGCGGCCGACAGCGCGGGAATTGCTGTCAGGGCGAGGAGCATGACGACGCCAAGCGGGCCGGAAGCCGCACGCTTGGTCAATGGGATCAGATGGTTCATAAGACTGGTGGTGCGGGCCGGTGTCCCGCGGTGGGTTGTTGGTTTCTTCATCTTGCGAATTTCATCAGTGGATTCATCTAACACGAAACTGGGTGACAATGTTCACCTGGTGAAGACCAACTTCCACTCGACGGTCTTGGTGGCGGACGGCACGATGCGGACGGTGGCGGTTTCCTGTTGGCTGGCGATTTCCACCTTCTCGCCTCCGACCGCCGCAGCCTTGAGCTTGAAGCCGGCCGGCAGATGGATGGTGAGCACATAAGGGTCACCGGCGACCACCTTGCTCATGCCGGATAGAATGTTAGATGCCTGGTCCCATTTCTCATCCATCAGGCATACGCCGCCCTGCGAAAGGTGGCGGGTGGTCGAGAGCACCCACGGGTATGCGCGCGCCTCGCGGATGGCGAAGACTTGCATGCCGTTGTTCGTGTCCATGGCCGGGGCGGTGAACGAGCCCTGGCACTTGCCGAGGAAGGTCTGGGTCCAGAACTCGAAGACCAGGTAGTCGCGTCCGGGCTCCAACCCGAGGTCGGCGAACTCGACCTTCCGTTCCGGCATGCCGTGCATCGGGCGCAGGCCGAGGTCCGCGCCTTCACCCCATTGGAAGCGCGCGAGGACCAACCAATGATCGAACGGCCTGTCGATCTCCTGCAGCCACCATTCGGCCTCGCCGCCACCCTTCTGGCCGTAGTCGCGGAATGACTTCTCGAACGACCAAGCTGGCGGGCGGGGCGTGAAGTCATGGAGTTGCCCCGGCACGGTGAAGAGCACGGGCGAACTGCGCTTGGCACCCTCGAGATTCGCGGGATCGCGATAGACTTCCGCCTTGTCGCTGAGCAGCAGCACCCCGCCGGCCATCGCGATCACGCACGGACGGATGATGGTCGACGGCGGCACCGCGGCCGCGCCGAAAGTCCGCATGGCACCTTGTGGCACCTTGCCTTCGGGCAGCACATCGCAGTGGTCCGGGTCGTTGCGCCACACCACGCCCTCCCACGAGCTGAAGCCTTGGAACGACGCGGCGCGGAACCCGTCGGTCGCCACCCGGCAGGCGTCGGCCACGCCGATCTGCTCGGGCAGCACACCCCAGCAGGTGAGAATGTAGGTGTCGCGGCCGAGTTCCGCGCGTGCCGTCTGATAGAACCGCCGCAGCGCCTCGCCGGGTGTGATCCCCTTGTCCTTGAAGTAGTCGCCGGCCTGCCGGTAACCCCAATCGACGAGGTCGCCGGCGCCGTCGATCTTGACGTAGCTGAAGCCGAGTTCCTTCGCGCCGCGATAGGTCGGACGCACCAACCGATCAAGCGCCTCCTCGTTGGTCGGATCGAGCGCGTAGAAGCCGGCGCCACTCCACGGGTTCACGGCTCGCCTCGGCTTGCCGTCGGGCGCGCGCACGAACCACTCGGGGTGATCCTTGACCATCTGCCGCACCAACGGGTCGCTGTCATAGAAGATGCAGAACACCCAGATGCCCGGCTCCATCCCTGCCGCACGCACTTTGCGCACGTATTCCGCAGCCCCGCCCGGAAACCGGTCGTTCCACTCAAGGAACCCGCGCGGGCTGCCGCCGCCGGTCTGGAAGCAGTCGTCGATCTGCACGTACCGGTAGCCGAAGTCGGGCAGCTTGTGGGTGGTGAACGCCGCAGTGACCGCATCGAGCGCCTTGTGGTCGAACCCGCCACGGTAGGGCCACCAACTGCAGTAGCCGGTGACCGAATCCTTCCAGACTTGATAGGTCCACGGCTCGAACCAGCCGATCCCCTTGTGTTTCTGATAGAAGCGGGGGCGGAAGATCAACTCGATGGACGGGCCGCGGCACTCGATGGCGAAGGCGACGTTACTTTCAGGTGCGCGACTTGGCGGTTCATTGGCGGCAGAAGCCGGCGGGACGCCGGCGCTCCTTGAAGGCGCGATGCGGATGGCGCCGTCGGCCGGGCCCGCCAGCATCCAATCCCAGCGGCGGTCGTAGACGGCGTTGTTGCGCAGGCTGCGGCTGGGTCCGACGCTGGTGCGGAGCACCGGGAAGCGCTGCTGCGCCTCGCTTTCGGTCTCGGCGGCAAACGCCTCCCCGCTGCCGGTGGCGGTGCCGCTGAGCACCAACTTCACGCCCTCCTGCGGCTTGGCCAAGCTGAACTTCAAGCGTTGCTCGACTTTTTCCTTCTGGTCGCGGGTTTCGGCCGGCTCGAACTTCACTTCGGCTCCCGCCACTGCCTTGCCGGCCGCGTCTTCGGCGCGGATCCTGCCGTCGAGGATCAGGGTTCCGTGGTAGCGGAGGCTCAACCGTCCTTGGGCGGTGTCCCACGCCACCGTGGCGGGGTCGTTGGACGGCGGCGCGACGGCGGCCCAGGCTCCCGTGCCGGAAGCGAAGGTCAGCAAGGTGATCAGCAAAGTCTTAGGCATGGTTGTGTTTGTTTTCATTGATCTGTGGTTGTAGCTTTCAAAACCGGACAACCGAGGTTTTGCCGGGTGCGATCTCCAGTTCCCGGGTCTCCTTGCCGTAGGCCACCCGGCACTTGTTGCCGGTCAGGCTTTTCACGGTGGCGGCAACGAGCCTGCCGTCCTTCCATTCGATGCCCACCTCGAAACCACCGCGGGCGCGCAGGCCGCTGACGCTGCCCGACGGCCAGGCGGCGGGCAGGGCGGGGAGCAGTTGGATCTGCCCGGCGTGCGACTGCACGAGCATCTCGCACATGCCTGCGACGATGCCGAAGCTGCCATCCAGTTGCAGCGGCGGATGGGTGGCGATCATGTTCGGAAGCAGGTTGTATTGGATGAGCCCGTCGATCATGTGAGCCGCCTTGTCGCCCTGGCCGAGCCGCGCCCAGATGGCGCAGCGCCACGGCCAGGTCCACGAGCGGCGGGCGTCGCCGGTTTCACCGCGTGCCTCGAGCGAAACGGCGGCGGCCTTGGCGAATTCGGGGGTTTCCGCCGGCGAGATTTGTCGTCCCGGATAGACGGCGAAGAGGTGGGACGTGTGGCGGTGGTCGTCCTTGGGATCATCGCGATCCGCCATCCACTCCTGCAACTGTCCCCACTTCCCGACCCGCGGGCCGACCAGGCGTTCCTGCATGTCCGTTAGACGCGCGCGCATCTCCGGATCGACACCCAGCGCCTTGCTCGCCTCGATGGTGTTGCGGAACAGGTCCCAGACGATCTGCTGGTCATGGGAGACGCCATCTTCCCGCGGCCCGTGCTCCGGCGACCAGCCTTCGGGCACGACCAGCCTGCCGTCCGGCAGCTTCTTGAGGCGGGCTTCCCAGAACTGACAGGCCTGCTTCATGAACGGATAGCCCGTTTTCCGGAGGTAGCCGAGGTCCTGCGTAAACGCGTAATGCTCCCAGAAATGTTGGGCGATCCAGGCGCTGCCGATCATGTTCCACTCCCAGCCGGTGCCGCAGAAGACGTTGTAAACGGTCTGGAACGTGAATCCCGGCACGTCGCCGAAGCGGATGCGGGTGGCCTCGCGGTGCACGGGGATGCCCGCCGTGAACAGATCGAACAAGGGGAGCTGGCACTCGCCCAGGTTGGCCGGTTCCGCCAGCCAGTAGTTCATCTGGACGTTGATGTTGGTGTGGTAGTCGCAGTGCCACTCGGGCGTGTTGCTGTTGTTCCATACCCCTTGCAGGTTGGCCGGCAGCGAACCGGGGCGCGAACTGGCGATGAGCAGGTAGCGGCCGTATTGGAACAGCATCTCTGTTAGATCCGGATCCGCGCTTCCCTTGCGCCGCGCCTCGATCCGCCGGTCGGTCGGCAGCGCCGCCTGCTCCGGGTCGGTCCTGCCGACGTCAAGCGAGACGCGCTTGAACAGCGATTGGTGGTCGGCGACGTGGGCCTTGAGCAGTTGGTCATAATCCCTGTCCGACACGGCATCGGCCCGTGCGGTCACGCGGGCGTGCGGGTGTTCGCCCTTCCAGCCCTTCGCGCGGTCCATCAGGTAGTCGGTGTCGGCGGCTAGCACCACGGTCAGGGAGTCGCAGTTCTCAAACACCAGCGTGCCATCGCGGGCCGCGACCTTGCCGCCCCGGTTGAGCAGGCGGACCTGCGATTCGTATTGCATCCCGTTGTCGAGCGCACCGCTTGCAGTGAGTTTCGCGTCCCTCGCCACCGTCGGCGCCTTGTGCGCATCCTCCAGCACGAGGCGGCCCGAGTGGCGGCCCGGCCCGTCCGCCGTGAGGCGCATGACTATCACCCCGGCCGGATGGCTGCAAAACGTCTCACGGGTGAAGCGGACGCCGTCGCGGGTGTAGGTCACGGTGTGGACCGCGCGGTCCAGTTCGAGCTGGCGCCGGTAATCGGAGGGTGTCCCTCCGCCATTCAACTCGATGAAAAGGCTGCCGAAATTCTGATAGAACCCCATGCCCGGGGCGAGGTAGGAGTCGTCCTTGGATTTTCCGGCCTCCTTGCCGACCATGTTCTCATTGCCGGTCCACAGGCTGTCGACGTTGAACTGGAGCTGCTCCTTGTCGATGCCGCCGAAGACCATGCAGCCCATCGGGCCGTTGCCCAGCGGCAGCGCGTGGGCCTCCCAGTTGCCGGCTGCCTGGGCGAACCACAGTTTCTGGTCAGGCTGGCCTGCCACGGCGCGCGGCGGGTCGGCCGCTGCGGCCACGCATGGCAGCAAGGCCGCCAGCCATAGGGTGAGTGAGCGTGTTTTCATTGGGTTCATTTGGTTGGTCAGGTTGTGGTGGATTGAGGTGAATGGCGGGAGTTTCGGAAGCCGGTCTTGTTCCCAGGTCCGTGCGACCGGAGGGGTCCCCGCAGTGCAGAGGTCTCCAAACACGGCCGACGGCCGAGGTGACTTTGGGGGCTGCTTGCGTTTTACTGCAATACCCACAAATGGGGGTAGCCGTGTCTTGATCCGCACTCACTGGGTGAAGGTCATCTGCCATGCGACGGTCTTGGTGGCCGTCGGCACGATGCGGACGGTGGCGGTTTCCTGTTGGCTGGCGATTTCCACCTTCTCGCCGGCGACCGCCGCGGCCTTGAGCTTGAAGCCGGCCGGCAGATGGATGGTGAGCACATAAGGGTCACCGGCGACCACCTTGCTCGTGCCGGATAGAATGTTAGATACGTGGTCCCATTTCTCATCCATCAGGCAGACGCCGCCCTGCGAGAGGTGCCGCGTGGTCGAGAGCACCCACGGGTATGCGCGTGCCTCGCGGATGGCGAAGACCTGCATGCCGTTGTTCGTGTCCATGGCCGGCGCGGTGAACGAGCCCTGGCACTTGCCGAGGAATTTCTGGCTCCAGAACTCGAAGACCACGTATTCGCGGTCGGACTCCAGGCCGAGATCCGCGAACTTGACCTCTTGCTGCGGCGTGCCCTTGAAATGATAGACGTGTTTGTCGTTCTCCTTCTCCCCCCACTGGATTCGCGCCAGCACCGACCAGTGGTCGAAGGGCCGGTCGATTTCCTGCAACCACCAGGAAAGGGTATTGCCGCAACTGTAGAGTTGCCCCGGCACCGTGGAAAGCACCGGTGAGCTGCGCTTCATCCCCTCGAGGTTGCGGTCGTCCTGATAGACCTCGACCTTGTCGCTGAGCATGAGCACGCCGCCGGCCATGGTGCAAAGGGCGGGCCGGATGACGGTGCGGGCCGGCACGGGTTCCTTGAGGCCGAAGACCGGCATCATGGCGTCCGTATCCATGAGCCAATCCCCCATCACGTCGCAGTGATCAGGATCATTTCGCCAGACCACGCCCTCCAACAAGTTGTATTGCGCCAGGGTGTTCGGCTGAAAGCCGTCGTTGCTCAGGCGGGCGCCGTCCGTGAGGCCGATCAGATGGCGGGTGTTGCCGACGGTGTGGCAGGCGAGGAGGTAAACCTCCGGCCCCAATTCCTCGCGGGCCACGGTTTCCCACAGGCGCAGCGACTGCTCCGGCGTGGTCGGGTGGGTCTTGAAGAATTCCTCGCAATCCTTGTTCCTGTAGGCACTGAGCAGGTCGCCGGTGCCGTCGATCTTGACGTAATCCCAGCCCTGCGCCTTGAGTTCGCGGAAGAGCGGGCGGATCATGTTTTCCACCGCCTCCTTGTTGGTCGTGTCGAGCACGTAGAACCTGCCCCGGAAGAACGATCCGTCGGCCTTGTGCACGAACCAGTCCGGGTGGTCCCTGACGATGTCGGCGATGTGCGGGTCGGTGGCGACGTGGACCCGGTGCACCCAGATGCCGGGCTTCATGCCGGCGTCGCGGACCGCCTTGAGGGCATACTGCGAGCCGCCCGGAAACTTCTTCGTGTTCCAGTTCAGGAAGTTCTCGGGGCAGCTTCCGGCGCCCTGCTGATAGGCGTCGTCGAACTGCATGTAGTCGTATCCGAAATCGGGAAGACGCTTGGCGGCAAACACCCCGAGCATCGCGTCGAGCGTTTGCTGGGTGAAGTCCCCGCGGTAGGACCACCAGGTGCAATAGCCGGTGAGCGATCCCTGCCACACCTTGTAGGTCCAGGGCTCGAAGTCCGTGTAGCCATGGTGTTTCTGATAGAAACGGGGGCGGAAGGCCAGTCCGATGGACGGACCGCGGGATTCCAAGGCGAAGATGAGGTTGAATGTGTTAGCATCTCCCCGCGCGGGCTTTGACGATCCATTTGCGGAAGATGTCGGCGGGACGCCGGCACTCCTTGAGTTCGGTTGGATGCGGGTGGTCCCGTCGCCCGGCCCGGAGAGCACCCAATCCCAGCGGCGGTCGTACACCGCGTTGTTGCGCAGGTTGCGGCTGAGGCCCACGCTGTTGCGGACCATGGAGAAGCGCTGCTGCGCGGCGGACTCGGTTTCGGTGGGAAACGCCTCCCCGCTGCCGGTGACTTCACCGCTCAGCGTGAGCGTGACGTCCTGGCCCGGCCCGGCCGGTGTGAACGTCAGGTTCTGCGTCACCTTGTCGTCCTTGGTGTCCGTCTGCTGGTCGAGCTTGACGGCCACCGCCTTGCCTGCGGCGTCGTTGGCCGTGAGGGTGGCGCTCAGGATGGCGCCGCCGTGGTATTCCAGCGCCAACCTTCCCGACGCCGCGTCCCACGCGACGATGGCCGGGCCATTGTCCGGGGGTGCGATGCCTTGGCGGGCGGGTGCCGCGGTGGTCAGCGCGAGCAGGGCCACGACGGTTAGAAGCGGCGTGGTTTGGAGCATGGTTTTCGGCATCATTCTCATGGGTGTTCTCATGAAAGTCGCTTGGTGAGAAACAGGATGTAGTTCATGCCGGCTTCCTTTCTCGATTGTGCCAGGTCCTGCGGCATCCAAGTGGCGGGTTCTCTGGTTACTCCGGCCAGGCGGATTTCAGTTCGTGGATCTCCATCGCGAGGATGCGTGCGGCGCCGCCCTTGGAGAACATCTCCAACCCGGTGTCTTCGGGCGCGGGCAGAAAGCAGGAAGTCATCACCACCCTCCCGTCGTTGGCATAGACTTCGAGCGACGTGCGGTCCACCAGGATGCGCAGCTTGATGCGCTGGTTTACGGCCTGCAGGGGAGCCCCGCGGCCGAGACAGGTCAGCTCGTTGCGTTTGGGGAGGCAGGTGACCGCCTCGCCCCGGCATTTGATGCCGAACTCTTCGGAATCGCCGAGGTCGGCCTCCAGTTCGATGTCGTAAAGGCCGCCGGCAACCTCCCTGAGGAGAATCCCGTCCGGCGTGACGTCCTGGTTTTTCCATTTGTGCGTCTTGCCGTAAAGGTTGCTGATTTCCCGGGTGGGCAGGCGGCAGATCACGGGGCCCTCGGGGAACGAACGGAGGGTCAACTCGGTGGGGAAATTCATCTGCTGGTTGAACGGCATCCCCGGATACCGGCCGCCTTTCATCCACGCAATCTGGATCCGCCGCCCGTCTTCGGCCGGGATGTCGCTGAAGGTCTGCGGCGCATAATAATGGTTTCCGTAGTCGGCCGCACGCGCGGGGGTTTCCGGAGTGAAGACCCTGCCGTCAAAGGAACCGATGCGATAGCTCCCGTTACCGCCGACAAAAACCCATTTTGCTTTGTTAGATCCGCCATCCAGGGGCAGCGGGTAAAAGTCGGGGCACTCCTGGGCCATTTTCTGCATGTCCTGCAGATGCTCCCACTTTTTCAAATCCGGTGACGCGAACAACGCATAGAAGGCGTTGTCCAGATCCAGCGCCATGATCCAGCGCTTCGTCGGCGCGTGCCAGATCACCTTCGGATCGCGATTGCCGCCATTGATATGTCCCAACACCGGGTTGTGCTCGTAGGCCTGCCAGGTACGGCCGCGGTCGTTGCTGACGGCGAGGCACTGGGTGAAACGCGGCCCCGCGCCGGTGTAGATAGCGACAAGCGGTTTCTCCCTGCCTTGCTGCAAGCCGGCGGTGTTGTTCCAGTCCACCACGGCGGAACCGGACCACGGCGCGCCGTTCACATCGGGGCGCAGCGCGATGGGCAGTTCCTTCCAGTGCACCAGATCCGGGCTCACCGCGTGCCCCCAATGCTGGTTGCCCCCCTCGAGTCCGGTGGGGTTGTGCTGATAGCAAAGGTGGTATTCGCCCTCGTAGAACACCAGCCCGTTGGGATCGTTCAGCCAGTTCTTCCTCGCCGTGAAGTGAAACTGCGGGCGGCAGGCCTCATGATACGAGTTCTGGATTCCCGTCAGTGTTCGTCCCGCGCCAACATCGCTCTGCACGATTTGATCGACACAGAGGTGTCCCCACCCGCCGGTGGCGCGGTCCACGATCTGGAGCGTCGCTTTGCGGCCGGCGTATTCCTTCACATCCCAATTCACCCATTCCAGGCGCTCGTCATTGGGGCCGGTCGCGGTGCGCACGATTTGTTCGTCGATTGTCAGGTTCATGCAGGTGTCCGTCTCGTGACCGCCGCCGCCGATCTTGAAGTTGATGAAGCCGCGTTGGATGGTGAAAGGCGGCGAGGTCAGGGCGCCGGTAGTGCCGTCGCCATTGAGGTAGGTATTCACCAGCCCCTTGCCTTCGAACCCCGCGACCTCCCGCTGGCCCGGAAGCGTTCCCTTGGCCGGAGCCGTGCCGAATGCCGTCCCCTCGACCTTCCACGTGCCGTAACCGGCCCCCTCGAAATCATTGAGCAGGATGTCCTCCGCTGCGAATCCGACAGAGGCCGCCGCCGATGTGAACAGGGCGAGCGAAAGGAATGTCATAAGCAACGTTGTTTTTTTCATGGGGTTCTCGATTGTGTCAGGTCCTGCGGCATCCAAGTGGCGGGTTCTTTTTTCATTCATCTTACTGTAATCCAAACTGCATCCAATCTGCTGTTGTTACTTTCCGGGTGCTTTCGGCAGGATATCCAGACACCGCTCATTCATGGGTGGAAGCGGCTCATGGCGGAAGCCGCCTGGCTCGTCCTGATACCAGTAGGCCACCGTGGCGTAGTCCGCCCACCGGTTCTGCTTGCCAAACCCCAAGTCCTCGTGCGCCCAATCCATCGTCCAGCGAAACTCCTTATCGAAGCGGACCGGCATGTGGTCGTGAAAACGGTAGATCGAGAGATAGGACTTTCCGGCCTCATTGTTTAGGAAAGTTATTCCCGAATGTGGCGTGGTGTATCCTCCAAAGTTAAAGCCCCAACTGAAACCGAAAGAATCCTCAGTGCCCAGGTAGTCAAAAACGCGAGGCTGGCCATCGATTTCAAATTCCTGGTTGGCCTCCTCGACAAAACTAAAACCTTGATCCGTGACTAAGCTCATCTGGCGGCCGAGAATCTGTCCTCGCCCCTGGATATGAAGGAATTCCCGCCGCGTCTTTTCGGTGACTTCAAATGCCTGGCGACGATACGTCGCGTGGAAGTAGCCGAAGTCCGGGTTCCACGCCGGCAGCGTCTGCCACTCCAGCCACAGGTAGACATTGATAAATTTGTCGGTGTCGTTACGAACAATCACTTGCACCGACTTCTTGAAGGGCATGGCAAAATACGAATTGTATGCCTTGGGGACTTTCTCCGTGAACCGGTTGTGAAAATTGACACTCCTTTTGTTGCACCCGTCGGCGAAAAAATCAGATATCGGACACATGACGGCCGGTTCCTTGGCCCCGTCATAACGGATCTCCAGAACCATGCCGCGCATGTTGATATCCGCCTGGGTCATATGAATGGCAGTGACGATCCCGGGGCCCTTCAGATCCGCCACGGTCACCGCCGCGCCTGGCGTGAGCGTCGGCGTATCGCGGTACTGCTGATCGACATACCAGAAAGCGCTGATCCCCCTGGTCTGCACCCCGGGCTGAATAACAAAAACCTCACGGGATTGCGCCATTGAAGTGACTGCCGGTATTAACGTACACACGGATAAGCTGGCGGTGAATACAAACGTGCCTACTGATTGGCGTGTTTTCCGATGCATGATTCTGTTCCCTTTGCTAACCTGAAGTTGATGAGGCCGCGTTGGATGGTGAAAGGCGGTGAGGAGTGTCATAAGCAATGTTGTTTTTTTCATGGGGTTCTCCAGTTTATGTTCTCATGGTGTTAGCCGGATGGCCAGTTGGTCGGGGACGGGATCGATGTCGGCCTTGTGGGCGGCCATGGCTTTCCGCAAGCGCTCCACGATCTCCGGGTGCCGGTCCGCGACGTTGTGCGCCTCCGCGATATCCTGTTCCACATTGCCGAAACAGCCGACGTCGCCCCACCCCAGGTCGTCGCAGAACACAACGATGATGTTGGGTTCCGCGCGGGCCACATCGGCCCGGACGGGAGTCCCCGACGCCATGCCAATGATTCCGGCCGTGATCGTCGTAAAAAGCTTGCCCCGGTCCGTGGTCTTCATGCTTCTGACTTTGCGTTTCAAGTGTGGGGATGGTCGCGGTTTCGGGTGTGGTGTGGATTCATCGGGGTGAGAGCCGGTGGGCGGGTGGATCGTGGCATGAGCACGCCGAGGCGTGTGAACCATCTTCCCCCGCCGTGCCATGACCTTCCGGCACGGCCGACAGTCACCGTGAGGGTGGACTGTTTGCGTTTTTCCGCAATACCCGCAAATGGGGGTAGCAGTATCATGCCAGGCCACGTCGTGAGGAAGGATGAAGTGATGCGGCGACTTGAATCATGGTCATTTTTTCGCAACAATAATCTCAAAACAACCTCTTGTTTTGTCGTGTTCTCCGCCTTGATTCATTGCCGTGCTGCTCCAGCGGGTGGAAACGAGACCTCGAAGATATAACTTCCCGATCCGACTTCATAAACCGCCGCGTCCTTTTCGGCGCGGAGGAACTTCACGCCCTTCACGTTGGCAGCGGGCTGGCCGGATTCCGTCACTGTTCCTGCCGGGCTGCCTTTCCGGTTCATTCGCCTATTCGATCCCGAGTTCCTCCTGGATCTTTTCCAGCGACGCCCTTTCTCTCGCTATTCCCACATCGGCTTCATCTTCCAGGCTTCGATCCCGTCCAGTATCGCTTCGCCGCCTTCGGTGAACGCGAGCACTTCGATGCGGTCCGCCGGCGCGAAACACTTGTGCGTGACGGCCGCGCCGTTGCAGTAAACTTCGAGCACGCCGCGGTCGACGAACACGCGCAGTTCAACCGGATCGCCCTTCTTCAGGAAATGCGTGTTGGCGCGTCCTTCGATGCCGAACTGGTCGCCGGCGTCCGCCCAGACCCGCGTGCCGCTCCCCTGGCCGTCGGCCCGGACGATGATGCCGCAGCGATTTGCGGACTTCCGGTCGAATGACGCGATGATCTCCAGCGCGTCGCCGCGCAGTTCCGGCAACGGAATGGCTGCGCCGGCCGGAAGGTTCCGCCCGGCAAGCTTCCTATTATCGTAACGCAGGCACTGCAGCTCGGGAATCGGTTCCTGCCAGAGCCGGTCGTCCCGGATCGAGATCACGCGCGGGATCGAGTGGGCTTGCTCCCAGTATGGCACGTCCTTGACCTCGGGCGGTTGGCCGATAGTCGCCCAACCGTGCATGATGCGCCGCGGCGATCCGTTAGTCCCTTTTCCGTCAACCATGTGCGGATTGAACGAGTAGTAGTCGCCCGTATCCACGGACCGCATGGGTGTTTCCGGCGTGAACTCCATGGCCTTGGAATCATAGCGGCCGATCCAATACGGGTTGCCGGCGCCGACCATCAGGACATGGCGTCCATCGAGGGGCACCAGATATGGCAACTCCCAATAATCGCCGTGCTTGATCGACGGCGCGATGTTCTTCTGCAGTGTCCATTTTTCGAGGTCCTTCGACTTCCACAGCCATGCGGCGCCCTGCTTCGGATCCTCCGTCGCACCCCCGATGAGCTGGCACCAGGTATCGCCTTCCTTCCAGACCTGGGCGTCCCAGTGCACCGGCGAATTCTTGTTAGGCCGCCGGTCGTTGGGCATGACCATCTTCTTCTTGAACGTCACGCCGCCATCCTCGCTCCATGTCAGCATGCCGTAGGTTTCAGACTGCCCATTCACGTTGCCCGTGTAGAGTCCGTGAATCTTTCCTTCATGGATGAACGTGTTCCCGGAATAGACCCCGTTCCGGTCATGCGGCGTGTCCGGCCACACGGCCACCGGCCAGTCCTTCCAGTGCACCAGGTCGCAGCTCACGGCGTGCCCCCAGCAGCGCTGGCTGCGGGCCCACCCGCCCTTGCCGTCGGGGACCTGCGGATCGAACTGATAGAAAAGGTGATACTTTCCGTTGTGATAGATCGGCCCGTTCGGATCGTTGATCCAGCTCTCCACGCCGGTGAAGTGGTAGAGCGGGCGGTAGGGATCGTTCCTGATCGACCACTTGCGGTATGCGAGGGCCGCACGCGAGTAGGTTTCGAGGTCGGTGTTCTTGACCACCGCGCGATAGTCGGCCACGGGTCCAGGCAGCTCGGCCGCGTGGGCGAAGGGCGCCAACGTCGCAATGAGCAGGGTGGCGATGAGTTTGGGTGTGTGTTTCATAGTGGAGTGTTTCATGGTCATAAATGATTATCAGATCCCGTCTGGCTTGGTAGTCGGTGAGAGCATTGCGAGATGGGGGCCGGATTTAGGATTTTGTATTTTCAAATATCATGGCGGCGTGACCACCAGGCGGCAGAAGCGCATGCCGGAGGGCAGGGTCAGCCGGAGCCGGGCCGGACTTGCTAGAGCCGCGATGGCCGGATTGCCAGGCGACCGCGGGGTCCACGATTGCAGGTTGGTGGAAACCTCGAAGTCATAGTTGGCGACGGCAGTCGGATCATACGGGATGGTCCAGGTCCCCTGAGTTGTCGCTCGGGAGTCCGCTTCAAACTTGCCTCACTCCTTGCGGAACCCGGCGTTGACCCAGTCGGCGTGATCGCAGTTGGCGCCGTCGCCGGCGTCGTCCACCACGAGGTATAGTTTGGCGGTGCCGGCGGGCAGCGGCACGTCAAATGAATGCTGCATCTGTTTGCCGGATTGCAGGACCGGGGATTTCGCCAGCGTTTGTTTCTTGCCGGCGGCATCCTCGGCGATGACTTCGCACATGATGCTGGCACGCGGGTCAGAGCGCTGGCTGTCGTCGATGCCCGCCGTGGCGGTGAAGCGCTTCCACTCCGGTTGGCAGGCGTAAACGGCTTCGGCCTTGGCGTGCAGGCCGAGGCCGTTCGGATAGATCTTCCCGGACAGGGTCAGCGGCCCGCCGTTGGCTGACTTGCCGATGCCCACGGCACCCCAGCCGGTGGTGGCGCTCAACGGCGTGAGCTTCATCAGACTGACATCCGGCCTGTCGGATGCTTTGGTGGTGAGGGCGACGGTGGCGGCGGTCCCGCCGCCCAGCGGCTTGACGGTATAAGTGCACGTCTTGCCCTGGGGCGCCTCGTCGTCGGTATATGTTAGATCGTAGTATTCCGCGGCGATGACGGTTCCGTCACGGCGGATCTCATAGGAGGTCGCGCTGCCGTTCCAGCTCAGCATGACCGGCGCGTCGGCATTCTCCATGGCCGCCTTGAGGCCGGTGACCGCCGCCGTACCGCCTGCGGGCAACGGCTGGGCCGTGAACTTCAGCGACCATTTCACGTCGCGGCTAACAGCCGAGCGGAGGGTCACGCGTGTCAGCCCGGATCCATCCGCCTGTGTGACGGTCACGCCGGCGGCCTGATCGGCGGGGGACACCCCAGCGCTCGCGGGTTGCCAAAGTTTAACGTCGGCCAGTCCGGCGATGCGGAGTTCGTAGGGATCGCCGGCGACCACCTGGCTCGTGCCCGAAAGCGTGCCGGTCGCGGCATCCCACATTTCGTCGCGCACGTCGATCATGCCTTGGGTGACATGGCGCGAGGTGCTCAGGACGAGCGGGCGGCCTTCGGTGGCCCGCACCGCGATCACGCGGCAGGACTGGGCGGGAACCTTGAATTGAAACTCGCCGGCAAACCGTGGCACCAGCTTGTTCTCCCAGAAATCGAAGGCATGATAACTCTGCGCCTTGGGCAGACCGGCCCAGGCCGCGGTATATCTAACAGTCCTCTCGGAGTTCTCCCAGTTGAACAAACCTAACACGTCGCGGCGCACCGGTTGTCGCGTGTCGGTGACCAGCCACACGAACGGCAGGTTGGCATCGAAACAATCGACCGGGCGGGCGGTGGCGCCGTGCGGCGACATGGTGCGTTTCATGATCTCGAGCCGGTCGGCGGGCAGTCCGGGAATCGAATCGCTGTTCAGATAGAATTGTCCGCTGAGGGCCACCCACGACGGCCCGAATTGCGCGTGCTTGGGCTCCACGCGCACATAGCACGGGTCGGGGTCGTTCCACCACACGCGGCCGTTGAGGAAGTAGAGCCGCGAGCCGCGCAGGGGGCCGACGGTGATGGCGTTCCAGCCGGCGTCGTTGTCCGGGCCGATGCGCATTGAATCGACCAGGCCGATGCTGCCGCCAAGGGTGCGCATGTTCTGGGCCACGTTGCAGGCGGAGAAGAAGACGTCCGGCCCGGCGGCCTTGCGCAGCAGTTTCAAGCCGTCGCGGTAAACCTCGATGTTGGTCTTGGTCGGATCGTGAAAGGGCGCGTTGTTGCCGATGCCGTCGTCGGTGTAGCCGTCGTTGACGTAGGTGAGCCCGGTGGCCGAGCCGGTCCACAGGCCGTCCATCTTGAAATAGTCGTAACCCCACGAACGGATGGTCTTGACCAAGTCTGTTAGATTGGCCTGGACTTCCGGGTGGGTCAGATCCAGCGAGGTGCCGCCCCAGTAGGTGTCGTACGGTTTGCCATCGGCGCGTTTCACGAACCAATGCTGGCGGTCCTTGTATTCGGGATCCTGGAAGTTGCGGGCAAAGGGCAGGAACCAGATGCCGGGCGTGAGGCCGAGTTGCTTGATTTTTTCGGCCACCGGTTGCATGCCGTGCGGATACGGGCCGTCGGGTTTCACGCGATCGAAGCCGCGGGTCGGGCCTTCGAACTTGCCGCCGCCCTGCCAGCCGTCGTCAATCTGCACGAAGGAAAACCCGAAGGGCTTCAGTTCCTTGGCGGCGACTGCCGCCAGCTTGATGATGTTAGTTTCGTCGCTCGCCCCGCCGCAATACCATGTGCAATGGCCGGCGATCTGCGGGCGCAGCTTGATCCGGTGCTGGCGGGCCAGCGCGTCGCCGTAGTGCTCCTCGCCCAGCCGCGCGTCGTCGAAGACGCCGACGGCCAGCGTTTCGAGTTTGGCCCTCGCGCCGACGGGGACTAACAGGTGGCCGTGGTCGAGCTGCGCCTTGAACCCGACCCTGCCGTCCTTGACGCTGGAAAACACCACGCCGCTGCCGCGTTCCTGCGTGAGCCAGCCGGCCACCACGCCGCGGCGCGTGGCCGGATCGGCACATGTTAGAAACAGATAGCTGCCGGGATTCTTGTCCGGTGCCAGCAGGCCGCCGGTGCCCAGCGTGCGCAGCTCGGCGGCGGGCTTGCCGAGGTCGAGGGTGAAGGTGGCAGGCACCACGCGCCGCACGTCCAGCACCTCCTTGCCGGGATTGAGACGTTCGGTGCGGATCAGCACAAACGGCAGTTTGGCATAGAGTTCGAGCGAGGAGACGCCTTCGTCTCGCGTCACGACGATCTTCCGCCCCGCGCCGAACACCGGGTCGCTGGCTTGCTCTACCTCCGCCTTGGTGGCCTTGCCTTCGAGTTGGCCGTCCGTTAGAAACGCCTTGCCGCCCGGCTTTTCGGCGACCGCGAACGACCCGGCCGCATCGTCGTAGGTCACCACCAGCGTCTCGTTCGCGATCATCAGGGGCGCGGCTGAGACGCGGTCTCCGGCAGCGGGGGCGACGAGGAGGCCGCAAACAGCCAAGCTGCGGGCGAGGCGGTGGATTGGCACAGGGAGGTTCGTTTCGTATTTCATGGTGCTTGTTCGTTGTCGGTTTGCTCGTTTGTACATGCTTGTTGCCTGCTCTTTCTCCCGTTATTCATTTGAAGTTGATCTTCCATTCGACGGTTCGGTTGGCGGATTGCGCGATCGTGTACACGGCAAGTTGGCCATCCTCGGTGGGTTGCAGGTTTTCAGGTTGGTGGCCGTTGAGGGCGATGACGATTTCGAACGGCTCACCAGCCACCACCTTGGCTTTACCGGTCAAGCGGCGGCCGTCCCATTTCACATCTGCTAGATCAAGGTGGCCTTGCATCAGGTGGCGGTTGGTGGAGAGGACTTGCGGGGTCTTCCCGACTTTACGGATGGAAAGCATACGGGCCTCGCCGGGGCGCAGGGTTTGCTTCAGCACGTCCGCGCCCTTGAGTTTGCCGGCGAAGCAATCGTTCCAGAAATCATACACATAATATGCCTGCCCGGGATCCAGGCCCAGGGCGCCATCGGCAGTGTCGCCGGCCAGCGGGACGGCGATGGTTTCCTCGCGGGTCGGCAAGGTGTTGTTGAAGAGCGTGACCTGGTGCCAGTCTGGTGTGACAGCGAAGTCATACACGCGCGGCCAGCCGTCATGCACGAACGCATCTACCGGCCGGGCGCTGCGCGGTTCGGTCGGATACGGGAAGGTGCGTTCGAGGTCATATAGCGTTTCCTTTGACAGGTCGCGGAAGGAATTAGCCAGCAGCAGGCGGCTCGCCGCAACATAGGCCATCGTCAGCAACATGCGCCGGCCGTCCTGATCACTGCCAGTCCAGCCGCCGACCTTCCATGCGCTGGTGAGTTCCTTCGAGTCCATGTCGTAGGCGACGACCACCCGGTTCTTGTACCAGCGCAGTCCGCTGCGGCTGACGAGGTCGGGCGAGATCTTGTCGGAGTCGTGTTCCGTGCGCTGCGAGTCGGCGATGCCGAGGATCAAGTCGTTGTTAGGCTGGCACAGGCAGCGTTCATGCAGCCACGAACTCGGACCGAGCCCGTCCTTCACGCAGCGGAAGAAGGTCCGATAGAACGCCGTGGCGGTCATGTGTTTGTCGGCAAACTCGACGCGCTCGGCATTCGCGGGGATCGTTTCCCACGCGGTCCTGCCCAGCCGCGTCTCGGGGTCATGCCCGCGCAGCGTCATCATCCACAGATCGTCGCAGTAGTCCACCATCAGCCCGTCAATGTGACCGCGCAGGGCGCCGAACCGGGAGCGCACGTACTTCTGGACGGCCGGCAGGGAATGATCCAGCCCGCCCATCGCCACATTCTTGTTGAGCAGCCAGTCGCGATGCGCCTCGCGGAAATCGAGGCTGATGCGGTTGCCGAATTGCGGCGGCTGGATGACCGGCTGAATATAGATGAAGGCCAGAGCGCCGCGGCCGTGCATGCCGGCGCCGAACTTGGCCGAGGTCTCATACGGGGCAGTGTAAAAACCGTGCTGCTGCCAGTGGGCGTCGTCCCACCAGCCCTGGGGATTCTGCGGGGTGTAGTTGTCAGGCACGAGCCGTCCGGCCGCGCGGGAGTAGTTCAGGAACCCGCTCGCCTGCATCTTCTCCGCTTCCCCGACCAGCCCGGCGGTGGTGTTGATCTTGTAGGTGGATCCCCCGGGATTATTCTGCGCGCCAGAATGCCACACGCCGGCATACCAGGCGCAGACGGTCGGGAAGTCGTACGGATTCGGCTTGGCGCCGGTCGCTTCACGCAGCACGCGGCCGTAGTTCTCCAGCGCCTCGAACGGATTCGCCGTGGCGGCATCCACATAAAAGCTGTCCGCCGGCATATAGGTCTCGCCGGGCTCGACCCGCCGGCCCACCGGATCGTAGCCTTCCAGCGCCGCTGTGTTGTCAGACCGGGTGTGCGCCCACTTCGTGAAGTCCGCCGTCTTCAATCCGCCCAACACCAGCGACCGCCGCTGGCCGGCCTGTTTGAACGTGAGAAGCAGATTATTCGCGCTGCCGCGGATGACGTCGCGGGTGACCCGGGTCTGGCTGGCACCCGAAGGCGCATCGAGCGTGCGGACGTCGTTCCACTTGCCGCCCGGAAACACGATGCCGCCCGACAGCGGCTCAAACTTCTTGATGCGGATCGGCTCGGCGGTGGTGTTCTTGATGCCCGCACGCAGCTCGATGAAGGCCGGATGCAGCGCGAAATCTAACAATAATGTCGGCGCATCCGCTCGCGTGCATTCGATCAACAGCCGCTCTGCGGTTTGCTCGGCTACCCGGCGCTGATAGCCCGCATCGTTCGAGGCCCAGTCTTCCACGACCGCGCGGGCATTGCGGATAGCGGGAGCGGCATTGGGCGGCAGGATCAGGCTGTACATACCG
The DNA here is from genome assembly GCA_026397725.1 of Verrucomicrobiota bacterium. Lineage (GTDB taxonomy): Bacteria > Verrucomicrobiota > Verrucomicrobiia > Verrucomicrobiales > Akkermansiaceae > Luteolibacter. Next base: position 43,906 of record JAPLUI010000045.1, read on the forward strand.
CTCTTGAGGTCGAAATCAATGCGGGCTTGCGTGTTCTGCAGGGTCTGTGCATCGCCCACAGCGGCGGTGAGAATCAGGGCGGCGAGAAGGATGAAGGTGGTCAGGTGTTGCATGGCTTTTCTCCGTTTGGTATTTGCACCATGGTTCATGCTCTACTCTGTTGTCAGCGTCGCGCTTTCGCCGGCGGGTACACGCCAAACTCCTCGATCGTGGGCACTTCCGTGGCCTCCAGGATGTTGAGGCGGAACTGGCGGGCGGTGACGGGCGGGAAATCCAACACCTTGGTGCCGTCTATCGTCGTGCCCTTGGCGAGTGGTTTCCACGTCTGGCCGTCCAGGTACTCGACGGCGAACTGCCGGGTGCGCGGGTATTGCAATTCGCTGATCACGGCGCGGCCGACGCGCTGCGGCTGGCCGAGATCGACTTCCAACCCTGAGGCCAGGTGCTTGAGGCGGTGGCGTGCTTGCCCCGGCTCAGGGCGTTGGCCGCGGTGGGCGGCGCAGGCAGTTCGTAAACATCGGGCTCGCCCGCGATTTCGACCGCCACCACGGTGGCGATCGGATCGGGCAGCGAGTCCGGCAGAACGATGCTCTTGTCCTCCACCTTCAGGGCTGTGTTGCGGTCGGCCAACAGATAGGCCTTGGTGATCTTGTTCGACATGGGCGGAGTGATCCTGCCGTCGGCGGGCCGACGGAAGACATGCAGGAAGAGCTTGCCCGGCTTGCCCTGAGCCACGTCGAATGGCTTGCGGGTGCAGCGGCCATCGAAGGGTAGTTTCTCGAACGGGTTGGCCTGGGTGCCGTAGATCGCCTCGCCGTTGACCTTGAGCCACCGCCCCATTTGTTGGAGTCGCTCGATGGACGCCTGCGGGAATTCACCTTCGGCGGTGGGGCCCACGTTGAGCAGGTAGTTGCCGCCCTTGCTGGCGATGTCGATCAGGTTGCGGATGAGGCTCTCGGCGGATTTCCAGTTCTGGTCGTAGCTGACGAAGCCCCAGTTGTCGTTCATCGTCATGCAGGTTTCCCAGTCGCGGTTCTTCAAGCCGGTGGCCGGGATTTCCCGCTCGGGAGTCGAAAAGTCCCCACCCACTTCGGGCTGGACCAGACGGTTGTTGTGGAGGATCCCGGGCTTGAGCTTGAGCAGTTCGAGGAACGGCTCGCCCCGCTTGGCGGTCATGTCATACGGGGTGTCCCACCACAGGATCGCGGGCATGTCCTCGCCGTAGTTCGTCAGCAACTCGCGCACCTGCGGCACGGCGACGTCGCGGAGGTAATCGTCCATGTTGTTGTTGGTCTTGTTGCACCAGTCCTGCGCCTGCGAATAATAGAAGCCGAGCTTGATCCCGTGCTTGCGGCAGGCCTCGGCCAGCGGCTTGAGCAGGTCCTTCCCATAAGGTGACGCCTTCACCCCATTCCAGGCGCTCGCCTTGGAGTCAAACAGGGCGAAGCCGTCGTGATGCTTGGTGATGAGGACGATGTACTTCATCCCGGCCTCTTTGGCCAGACGCACCCAGACGTCGGCGTCGTACTTGACCGGATTGAACTGTTTGGCGAAGCCCTGGTATTCGGCCTTCGGGATCCCCTGGACCGACATGATCCACTCGGCGCCGCAGATCATCATCCCGAAGCGGGCCTCGCGCCACCACTGCATGCGGGCGTCCCGCTGCGCGGGGGTCTCGTGGGCGTAAGGGTCGGGGCTCGCCGGTTCTTGCGCGGACAGTCGGGAGGCGGCGCTGCCAAGGAGGCACGCGGCGAGAAGGATGCGGGTGGTCAGGCGCTTCATGGTTGGTGTTTGTTTGGTATTTGCTCCATAGTTCATGTTCTACTCTGTTGTCAGCGTCCCTCTTTCGCCGGCGGGTACACGCCGAACTCCTCGATCGTGGGCACTTCCGTGGCTTCCAGGATGTTGAGGCGGAATTGGCGGGCGGTGACGGGCGCGAAATCCAACACCTTGGTGCCCTCTATCGTCGTGCCCTTGGCGAGTGGTTTCCACGTCTGGCCGTCCAGGTACTCGACGGCGAACTGCCGGGTGCGCGGGTATTGCAATTCGCTGATCACGGCGCGGCCGACGCGCTGCGGCTGGCCGAGATCGACTTCCAACCCCCAGCGGGTCGAGGTTTCGCCATCGACGGCCTTGTCGGCCTCGTAGCCGGCCTGCGCCCAGGTACCCGAAGCGCTCGCCTTCTTGCCCCTGCTCAACGCGTCCGCCGCGGTCGGCGGCGGATTGCGGATCAACTCTCCGACCTGACGCAGCGTTGCCACGTCGATATCGCGGAGCCGGCCGCGATAATCCGGGCCGAGGTCAATGGAAAAGATATTGCCGTATTTCACCGCGCCGAGGTAATCGGCGTAGAGTTTTGCGGCGGGGCGGCAGAGGTTGTCGTGTTCGGGCAGCGAGTAAAACCACTGTGCCCCGCCCTGATGGTCCGGCAGAATCGGATAGGTGAACTCCGCCAAGAGATAGCCGGTGTAGCCTTGCATGTGCCCGGCATTGGGGCCCACTCCGCGCAAGTCGGTCAGGGGCGATGGCTGTCCCATCTCGCCGAGCCGGATGTCGCCGGCGGGCGGGCGATGATTGAAGCCGATGAAGCAGCCGGGTTGGAATTGTTTGCACCACTTCACTGTATCGTCGTGATTCACCCCGCCGTCGGTTTGCGCCGTGTCGAACCAGATGTATTCGAGCGGCCCATACTGGGTGAGCAATTCCTTCAACTGTGCCTTCTTCATCTCGGGGGTATAGCCTCCCGGATGATAGTCCTTGTGGTCGCCGAACTCGCCCTCGGAAAAGTAGATCGCCAGTTTGATGCCGTGCTTGTCGCACGACTTGCGCAGTTCGGCCAGCACGTCGCGGCCCAGCGGTGCCTTGGTCACCTTGCGTTCGGTGGTCTTGGTATCCCACAGGCAGAACCCGTCGTGGTGTTTTGTCAGGAACAGGATGTATCCCATGCCCGCCTCCTTGGCCGTGCGCGCCCACTGGTCGGTGTCGCACTCGGTGGCCTTGAAGAACGAGATGTCCTTCACTCCCGGCGTCCATTCCTTGCCGGAAAACGTGCTGAAGCTCCAGCAGATGAACATGCCCCAGCGGAGGCTCTGCAACTCGGTGGTTCGTTTCCGCATGTCGATGGACTCGGCGGCGCGGAGCGGGAGGCAGCTCACAGCGGCGATGAGCAGGGCGGCGATGAGTTTGGGCGTGTGTGTCATAGTTGTGTGTTTTCTAGTTGTGTGTTGCATGGTTGGTTTCCTGGTTGCTGCTATTTCTTGACGGGGTTGGCTGATCGTTTTCATTTTGGCAGGTGCTCGGTTCGTTGTTGAAAGTGAGTTCATTGGGATTCTCTCTTCGCTTCGAGATGCACCACGAATCCGCCACGCTCGGCCGTCTTGAGAGCCAGCGTGTCGGACGCCGTCACACCCCGTGTGCCCTGCGCCACCTTTTGACCCGGCGGCTGGTCCTGGAAGATCGTCGCCACATACGGTGCCCCGCTTTTCAGGAAACCCAGCGGGAGCGCGATCTCCCGCGCTTGCGTGGTTAGACCGCCCACAAACCAATCGTTGCCCTTGCGGCGGGCGATGACCGTGTGCGACCCGGGATGGTTCGAATAGACCGGCTTGCCCGCGACGTTCAACGCGGTCGCTTCCCCGGTGATGGCGATGTCGCCGGTGCCGGGGATGGCATAGCGGAACGCGATCCCGTCGTCGTAGGCCCGGAAGATGACGTTGAACGGATGGCCGTCTTTCTCCAGCGCGAGGGTCAGCTCGTTGGCTTGGTTGTGATAGGTGGCCACCTTGCCGTGCGGCAGAGTATAGGTTTCATCGATTTTCGCTTCCGCGGTGTTCCTGAGCTTCAGGCCGTCGGTGAACTTGGCCTGGTCGGTCAGCAGACCGAGCGGACTCTCACCGAAGATGGCGGTTCCGGCGCTGGTGGCCCGCAGGGTGAGCGTGCCGGCCGCTGCGTCGATGGTGACGGTCGCTTTGATTTTCCCATTCGGCGATGCGAGATCGCGCGCTTGCGCGGAGAGCCCGCCGGCGTGGAACGCAAGCGCCACAACCGCGGCGTGTGGCAGGATGGCGCAAATCCGGTGTTTCATGGTGGATGTGTTCGTGGTGGTTGGGGTTATCAGTTATCAGTTGTCAGTTGTCAGTTGTCAGTTGTCGGAAACAAGAGGGGAACGGGCGGCTCGCCCGTTGGCCGTGAGAACTTCACCAACACCTCGCGCCGCGATGCCCATCCCGGAGTCCTTGCTGCGACTGTTCTCAACCACTCATTGGCGACCCAGCGTTTCCTGGATTAGCCGCACGGTTGCCAGCACCTGATCGAAGGTTGGGGAATCTCCAACGAACATCGAACCCATTTTTTCAAAATCAGTTCGCCACGCGGAAATGATGGCGGGCGGAGGAATCAACATCAGATCCCCCGGCACCAACTCGAGATGATTCACCTGCCCATACGGAAAGAAACTGCTCCGGTGATCCATGACGGTCCTGAACATGGGATCCGCCGCCGAAATCGTCGCTGACAGCACTCCCACCGTCCAGAGTTGGTGAAGGTCATAGAGATGGCGTGACTGGCGGTTTCCCGGTCCCGTCTGTGGGGTCTTCGAATTCTGTTCGTGCAACAACGCGGCTTTCTCCCAGAATGTCCTAACAGGCCGCACGCACGGGATGACTGCAGGCTGAGCGGATGCCAGTTGTGGAAAGCTGGTAAGTACATACGGAGTGATCTCCCGGCCCTCCACTGGCACGCCCTCCGCACGTCCGCTCAACTCGATCTTTACCGTCGGCTGAAAGTACTCGTCCGGCGGATTGAGACCGGACCCCGGGTATTTCACATGGACAACAAACGGATCACGGGCCGATTCAAGCGGCTCCACCACAACCCTGTCGCCCGCGTCACCGGCGATTGCCGCCAGATCACGGATCAACAGCGGCACAATCACCTCCGAAACCGTCTTGCGACACTGATCCCGCAGCTTCTTGAAAAGCTTTTCCTTTTGATTCTTGGAGTGGGTTGCCTCACTCAGATCCACCGTCTCGGCTCCCCCCACCCAGTCACGGTTGATAGCAAGATCAATATCTTCCGAAAAGCGGTTGATGCACTGCCACCCCTTCGACAGGGAAGTGCCGCCCCGGAAAGCCAGATTCGGACCCACCGCGTCGTCCCTGAACAATGTCGCCAGCGTCCAACATACCCAGAAATCCTTCTCCACATGGAACGGCAAGAAACCAAGTCGGACCCCCGCCTCGGTGAAAATTTCCCGGCGTTCTTTCGCCGACATCGTCGCGATGCGCTTCATTCCTCTGCGGTGCCCCTTTCTTCGGCGATTTTGCGGAAAATCGGGGCCATCCACGCGGGTGCGAACGGAATGTCCTTCACGAGTTGTCGTCGTTCCGCAGGCTTCAGGCGCTTCCGCAGCCTGGTCACCACTTCCTGTCCCACTTGCTGGCGACGCAAAAAACGCAACGCTTGGATGACCACCCCGGTCACCCGGTCCCCCGTGGCCAGATTCTTGGGGGTCGTCTGTTTCAGCACCACCTGGAGATTCTTGACCATCACCCGGCAGGATGGTCCGTCCGTCAAATACTCTGCCTTGGCAGGCACCTGTTCGCTCAGTCCCAGCAGGTTCGCGGCCAAGGCACCGGAGGGCAATAGCTTCCCGGATCCCCGACGGGCCAGTGCCTTCGCCACCTCATCGGGTGAGGGGGAAATATCCCCAATCCACGCGCTGGTTTCTGGAAATGAATACACGCCACGCGAAACCCGCGTCAGCACCTTCTTCCGTACCAAGCGTGATAGCCCTTGATCCACCGCCGCCCGCGTCCCGAGATCCAGAAAATCCGCCGGCGTCACCGCCGAACCACGACCTCGGCCTCGAACCCGTCTTATCATTGATTTTTCAATGGCTTGCATCTCTTTCTGTAAATTGTTCTCGTCAGAAAAATAAGGCATTTTTTCTGACAAGCAAGACCGGATTTCTGACCGGATTTCTGAAACGCACAGGTAGCTGGCCGAATCGGGTCAGCAGCGCAGGCTTTAGACGATTCACATGCCGCGCCGAGACCGGAGCGGAGGCGCAGGAATCCGCGGCGTGCGGGCATTGCGAGATGGGGCCGCCGGTGCGCCGCAAGCTCAATTGGCGCGGTGGTTGACGGAGGCGGTCACCGGCGAATTGAAAATCCGTGCATTCGGGGCCGCTGCCTCCGAGGTAGCGAAACGCGACGCCGTCATCATAGGCGCGGGCCTCTAGCTGATAGATCCGGCACTCGAGCACCAACTCGCGGAATCGTTCCGGCATCAGTTATTAATTGTCAGTTGTGGGAATCATCTGGCGGATTTCGGGTTTGAAATGTCAGATTGCTTCTTTCGTGAGTTGGCGAGATGAGCCGGTCAGCGGGAAACAGTTGGCTCCTTGAGTAAAGCCAGGGTAAAGGGCGGGACGCGGCCTACTTGCCGCGAGGCGCGTCATGGTTCAGGTCGAGCGGCTTATTACCAGGCTTGGCAAGGCCCATTTCCAGCAGTTGCAGGGCCGCGTCCGTTGCCAACTCGCCGGTGTATACCTGGGCCATGGAATTGAAGTCCCCCGACAATGCCTTCCACGGGTCGCACATTCGCTCGTTGATGCCCCCGACCCAGGGACCGGAGGCCGGCTGGGCCCAGAAACCACACTGGATGATCCGCTCGCACAGGTCGCCGAACAGCTTTTCGCCGGTCAACTTGGCCAGCCGGGCGAGGCAGTAATACTTGCGGTTGTTGTAACAGTAATTCGAGTATTGCAGGAACCGCTGCTGCTCGGTGTGACAAGTCTGGGTCGGATTCTTCACCCAGGAAAGCTGCTTCGGGCATAACATCAGGAAAGCAAACCATGCGTCGGCTTCGGCCCGCCTAAGACAGTCCTTGTCCTTGGTCTGGTCATATTTGTCGATCCAATACTCAACGGCATGCCATACGCTGTCAGCCTCAAAATCCCCAGGATACAGATCCACGTGCGCGCCGGTAAACCAGTAACGGTCTTCCACGTGGGTACGGAGGAACTTCTCAAGCTGGCTGGCGAACTTGCCGTATTTCTCCTCCCCGGTAATGCGATGGATGATGGGAAAGGCCGTCAGCGACCGCCCGGAAATGACGGAAATGGATTTCCGGTTCTGTTTATCATCCACGACCTGCGGCAGACCGCCGTCGGGGTTCTGCTGTTTCATGACCCAGTCGGCCATCCGCACGGCGCACTGATACCAGTCCTTGCGGTCAATCCCCTCCTTTTCCTTCACCCTCTGCCAGACTTGCAGCATATAGCGGGCGGCGAAACTGTTCATATCCACCTTGTAGTGCCAGTTGTCAGTGTGGTCGTTGCTGTTGATGGTCTTGGTGTCCAGCTCGTAATTGGTTTCCAGGGCGCCGAAATAGGGGTCGGCTGGATCCGTATGTTGAGCCTTGAGAACAAGGTCCATCGCATCGAACACCCGCTTGCGCCACATCGGATCGCCGGTCTCTTCATAGAGCAGATAGTCAAACCAGGCGTTGAGGGGCGACTCCGCCGTGTAGACGACTTTCCAGTTTTCCATGATCTGGTATCCCAGGCCTTCGCGCCACATAGCGCCCTTGGTTCGCCCCTGCAAAAACAAGTCAAAGCCTTCCTGGTGCGACCGGACTTTCAGCGGTTCGACAGCATACTGATTCAGGGCGATCCAGCTTTTCACCAGACCGGTGATGGCCTTCGCTGATTCTCCGGCATCGCTTATGAACAACTGCATGGGCAATTCATACTTCGTCCCGGCCGCCAACTTGCCTCCGCCGATGCGAAATTGCGGGGAAACCGAGCGATTGGCGAAATGAAAAGCGGTACTGCCAGTCCACGTTGTCGGATTGAGGTAATCTGACCGACTGTCGATGGCCAGCAGGGCCACCATCGAGAGGTCAGGTCGGAACATCAACACACCGGGAATACCGCAATAGCGCATCGGCGTAATGGCCACTTGTTCGCTGTTGCCGGCAAACGGATAATGGGTGCAACGCCAATCGCTCTCCCCAACCCCATGATACGCCAAGGCGACTTCCCAGCCATCGATGTCCCGGTCCACGGACCAGCGGGGTATCAGTGCCGCCTCGGGCATGTCTTCTCCCAAACTGACTTCGACTTCGAAGCGGAACATGGCGCCATCCACGGACCTTTCGCCAGACAAGCGGGCGGTGCGGCCATCGATTTGCCTGGCCTCCGCCGCGGGCAGCCAGAGATCCTCATCCATGTCGGTTTGACGCAAACAGATGACTCCCTGCGAGAGCGCACGGTCCACCGGTTTCTCATGCAGAAACACCCGGCCCAGGGACCATCCGCCCGCCCGGCGCTCCAATTCCCACCGGAGGCCGGCCTTGTTCGTGAGCACGATCTGTTCAGCCGGCTTTTCATACGCATCTCCGGCGACTTCCTCTGGCGGCAAAGTTGCGTTGGGGAAGGCGGCGACGTAATGCGCCTGTACCCGCTTGACTCCCAACGCTGTTGGATAAATTGCCACCTCAGCCAGGCTGCCTTGCAGGTGCTTGCCTCCTTCCAGCAGCGCCTCACCCCCAAGTTGGATGGGACGGGTGTTGGTGATCGCCAGACCGCCATCGTTCGCCTCTCCGGCAACCCGGCCATCGACGTAGAGCGTGCACGCCCCGTTGTCCGACCGCGTCCAGACCACATGATGCCACTTGCCATTGTTGAGGCGTCCCTGCGACGGCAACACCTGATCACGGTTGCCACCGCTCGGCCCGCTGGCGGCAATGATCCGACCTTGATTCCCGCCTGCGGTTGTCGAGCCGCCAAGGATGGTCCAATCACCGGAGCCCCCACCGGCGGTCGCCTTGCTGACCAAGGCGGCGCTGCCCGGCCAATAGGGCTGATCCCAGGCTTGAGTGGACTTGAACCAGAATTCGACGGACAGTGTGTTCAGCGCGAAATCAGCGTGGTGAGGAACTTCCACATAACTCTTCCCGTCAAAGGTCGCGGCTTTGCTGCCGGTGAAGGGTCCATCAGCCTCCAGCGCGACACCGCCATGATAGGTCCCGGCATGGACACCCACCTGGTCCCTCGCGATCGCACCCGTGGTGCCAGCTTGGTCATCAAATCGCCACCACCCAAGTGGTTTGTCATTCCCAACCTCCTGGACATAATCGGCACCTGCCGCCCCGGCCCAAACTGTTGCTGAGACCAGCAGCATTGCAGACCTGCAAAACACATTGACACTCTTCATCACCTGAACAGTCTTCATCACATAGTCTTTCGGTTGAATAGTCTTCATCACGTAGTCTTTCGGTAATCGCATGACACCCAATATGAGGAATAGTGGTTGTGGTTCATAAAGATGGTTTGTCTTACTCAGCAACTTACTTTGGAAGAATCAACTGAACCATCGCGCAACCACGCTTGAGGGGAACGGTGAGTTCGAGGAGTCCTTCCTTGTGCCTGCCGTTGACGGCGGTGGCGGAGTCCGTGCCGGGATGGAGAACGGCAGCCTTGAGCCGATCCAAGCCGGGCAGATTGCGGAGCGTGATGGCGGCGGATTCCAGCTTGCCGCCGAAGGTGACCGGCACGGCATAGCCGCCGGGGATTTCGAAGAGGTTGACCTTCACGCCGGGAGTCATTGTTTCCACGCAGTGCGGGGCGAGCACCCATTTCCTGCCGCGCATGGCGGTGAGCAGCGGGCCGTAAGCCATGGACATCCCTTCCGGACTGGCCGCGGCAGCGGGGGTGGCGATGAATTCGTCATCCGTGCCCTTGGCATACATGTTCTTGACCATCGCCTGGCCTTCGGCCGAGGGGGCGAGGCAGTGGTTGTTGCTGGGATAGGGGGCGATCGGCCAGACGCCCAGATAGAGACAGCGTTGGAAGTAGAAGTCACTGCACTCGCCGGGAGCCGTCCACAGGCAGGCAGGCTTGCGCATGCCGGCAAGGGCGGTGTAGTTGATATAGTGCGGCAGGTCAAACATTGTGGAGGCCCATTCGGCGAAGATGCCGTCGCCGCGGCCGACAATTTCGATGCGCGGGGTGCAGTTGTTGAGGAACAGCACTTTGCCGGCCCGGTGCAATTCCGGGACCATCTGATCCGCCAGCTTTTGGAATGAGAGGAACATCGAGCGTGCGGGCTTGCCGTTGATCCACGACACGCCGTCATCGCCGCGCTCGTTGTAATGGCCGCTCCAGTCGAGGCGGTCGATGCAGATGCCATCCACATCCGGCAGCAGGGTGTTGTTGCGGCGAACCTGTTCGACGATGTGGTTCATGTAGGACGGTTCGCCCGGATCGACAATCACGGCGCCATAACAGTTAGAATAATAGGGCCGCTCGCCGTTCATCAGCACGGCGGGCTCCCTGCCGCCGTGGTAAAGGTAGTCCGCCGGATTCTTCCAAAGGTCGTCGTCGGTCTTGGCTTGTTTCGGTGGCACGGGCCACGGCATGTTCTTCCCGTATTCGTTGACGTTGAAGTAGCTCAGGACGGCGAAGCCGTTCTGCTTCATGTATTTGGCGTAGTCATTCAGTTGGCGGCAGGAAGTCTCGCTGCCTTTTCCCGGCGGCGCGGGTTCGGCGCAGGAGCGGGTCCATTTTTCATCCATGCTTTTGACCGGCGGGATGAAGTTTCCCATATAGGGGAAGTCGTCCGACAGTTTCCAATTGTAGGCGAAGCCCATCTTCTTGAAGGCGGCAACGTCGATCGGATTCTCGCTGCCGGAATAGGCGGCGCTGCCGTAGAGTTCTTCGGCGCGGGCAATCCCGGGATTGAAGAACTGCGGGTAGCGTGCCACGACCCAACCGAGGCCGGCACGGGTGTCGGCGGGATGAGGGGCCAAGTCCATGTGGAAGCGCACCGTCCGGCCTTCACCCAGCCGGTATTTCCCGCGGCTCAAGCGGATGTGGCCGGCGGAGGTCTCGCTCAAGCTGAGATCGAGCAGGGTATCTTCGAGCGATTGAACGAAGGTCAGCGCCGTGTCTTGCGCAGGCTCGGCCACCGTGAACATCGGGATGCTCAGGCTGGTCTTGGCCGTGGAGCCCATCTGGGTGTAATCGGGGAATTGATAGACCCAGGCGCGGTTGGCAAAGGGCTGCCATTCCAGCGGGTCCGCCCAGGCCGAGGGATGGTTGTCCGGATGGCCCCAGGTGGACCAGAACCGGCTGTTGGTCGTGGCGGAATACCTGAACTCCGTGGTGATCGGGGTGCTCCACGGCTTGTCGGCGCTGGTGATTTCCACTACCCAGCGGATGCTGTCCTTGCTTGGCACGAAGCGGTCGATGACGGTGCAATTGCGGCCTTGCGAATCCGCCAGCTTGCGGGTGAATGCGACGGTATTTCCCGGGGTGGTGGCCACCGTGGCTTCGCCTTGCTGGCGCATTCCCGCGAGCTGCGTGCGGCCGGAGACCGGCCACTCGGTGGTGCCGATTTTCGCGCTGACGATGCTGCCGTTTTTCGCAAGATTGAGGGAGAGACCGCCGGCTTTGACGGTGTGTGCGATCTCGGCGGGCGTGGTGGGCCCGGCACTTCCGGTGAGGGTTGGCTCGGCCCAGTCGGCATGATCGCAGGCGATGCCGTCGCCGGCATCGGTGACTGACAACTTCAGTACGCTGACACCCTTGAGCGCCACTTTGACCTCTTTGGCGGCATCGCCCATGCGCATGACACCGCTGTCGAAGAGGGTCTTGCCATCCCCGATGACTTGGAACACCACGCTGGCCTTGTTCGCGTCCGGATGGCTTTTCAGGAAATCGTCCACGCCGACCCAAGCGCTAAACGACTCGGCGCCGTGATCGAGGTCATAGACAATTTCACTTGCGGCGTGAGTTCCGAGTCCGTGGCCGAAGGGACGTCCGGCGATCGAGAGCGGACTGCCGGAAACCGCCTTGTCCATCTGGAGGCTGCCCCAGGCCTGGGCGCTTGAATCGGGCGTGAGACCACCGAGCGGGGTGGGGGATGGATCGGCGCAGAGGCCATCTGCAACGATCCCGGCGGCGGCGAGCAGGATGAGTAGCGATTGTTTCATTTCGATAGGATTGGTTACGTGTTTCATTTCGATAGGATGGGTGACGGGATCAGGGGTGGCTTTGGTAGGGATTTGCCGGGTGCTCACGGCTTATACGGGGCAGTGAATTCGAAGCTCTCACCATTTCTCCAGACGCTTGAGAATATCCGGTTGGTCCTTTTCATCGGCTGCGATGCAAAGATAGAGACCTTGTGGTTTCATTTCCGCGATGAAGGGCTCCAATTCGTGAAGCTGGAGGTCCACAATCACGCCCTTGCCGGCAGCTTGGATCTTGCGGATGACCGGCAGCCATTGCATGATCGGCGCTGCTGTCTATCGTTCATTTGCTGGTCGCTTTCATTTTGTTAGATGCCCGGTTCGTTGTTGAAAGCGCGTTCATTGAAATCCTTTCTTCGCTTCCGCGGTGTTCCTGAGCTTCAGGCCGTCGGTGAACTTGGCCTGGTCGGTCAGCAGCCCGAGCGGACTCTCACCGAAGATGGCGGTTCCGCCGCTGGTGGCCCGCAGGGTGAGCGTGCCGGCCGCTGCGTCGAAGGTGACGGTCGCCTTGATTTTCCCATTCGGCGACGCGAGATCGCGCGCTTGCGCGGAGAGCCCGCCGGCATGGAGCGCAAGCGCCACAACCGCGGCGTGTGGCAGGATGGGGGAAATCCGGTGTTTCATGGTGGATGTGTTCGTGGTGGTTGGGGTTATCAGTTATTAGTTATCAGTTGTCAGTTGTCGGAAACAAGAGGGAACGGGCGGCTCGCCCGTTGGCCCATGGTGATCACGGGCGGGCCGCCCGTGCCCCTCTTGTGAGAAGGGGGGCCGCCGGTGGGCACCGGCGGCCCCGGGATCCCGGAAAATGACTTGGCACATTCCGGGCGGTGCCGGGACTTAGCCACCGCGGTGTGGCGCGGCGCTTCCCACCGCACTCCATACCTTCACCTGCCCGGGCGCGAGCCAAAGTCTGGAGTGCGGTGGGAAGGGCACCGCCCGCCACCCCGCTGTGGCTAAACCGTTAGAGCTGCGGGGTTCCCAGGAGGCACGGTCCGTCTCACGGCGGACACGCCCCTCCCGAGTAACTTGGCTCCGAGGATGCCCGTTAGGGAGCGACGACATTCCTGTCGTCGAGCGGAAGGAACGTCCATGAACAGAGCCTTCGGCACGCACTTATGGGCCGCCCTTCCGCTACCACCACAAGAATGTGG